>NZ_FNLM01000034.1:4204632-4506949 GCF_900105725.1 Gordonia westfalica | reverse complement strand
CCTTCGGGATAGCTCGTGATCGCAACTCGGTAGAGGTAGTAGCCGCCGCTGGGCTCACGCCAGTCCGGATCGGCCTCCTGCATTGCTCTGTACACGTCGCGTAGCTCGGCGAGCGTGAGAACCACTTCACCCCGGCCGGACGGGGACTCAACCGACAGGTACGCCAGGTCGAGGCCGCTCACCTCACCGAGCGATACGTGGACCTTCCTGTTTTCATCTGCTACTACAGGGACTGGATCTGCGTAGTGCGAGAAGGACATGAGTCAGACCGCCTCGGGGAAGGACTCGCGCGTCCAGGCCCCGCCTCTGGGCATCTGCAGCTTGGACGTGTTCCCACCACGGCGCCAGTGGTTCCAGGCCATCACGAAGTAACCAATGAGATCACGGTCGCTGACGTTGACTTTGCCTTCGCGGATACGATCGAGTCGGTCACGCAGGGCGAGAATGGGATTGCCGGACTGGAGCCCGGCGCCTGAGTAGAGTCCTTCGCTGAACTCGCGAGCCGCTTCGCCGCGATCAGTCGGAACTGCAGCAGCACTGCAAGGGTCACGCTGGGTCGGCACTTGACGCGCCGGAGACGCTGACTGGCAAGGTCCTGAAGGATGGCCATCTCGACCGGGTGCTCGGCGGCCCAGGCGACTACCTCCGGGTTGCTGATCTTGCTTGCGACCTTCTGATCGCCGAAGAACGCCATACGCTGCCACTCCAGGTAGACCCGGATGCCGCCTGCGACGATCCTCGAATCAGTCGAACCAAGAAGCCCTTCGAGACCAGTTGGTCGCCGGCCGTCCGGGTTGTCCCTTGATCCATCGTGCTTTGTGTGTCTGCGGGAGCCCGCGTACAACCAGGAAAGGAATGGCCGGAAAGTTGTCGTCCATCCGGGCGAGTGCAGTCAGCCGGTGCTGCCCATCGAGGAGGACATCATCGATCGACCACTTGATGGCTTCTCCGTTGTACTTCCAGCGTCCGGAAGTCATCTCGGCCATGAGACGCACTACCTGTGACTCTTTGATCGGTCGGTTGTGTGTGTTCTTCGCGAGTACACGACGCGCCATCGCCGGTCGACGAAGATGGTCGACGCCGACGGCTTCTGCGGTGTCACACCGACGGACGCGAGATGCTGGCTCTTACGGTGGAAGTCGCCTTCGGAAGTTTTCTGCCAGTTCGACATGGGCTATCCTTCTAGTTGTGTGATGACGCTGTTGAGTGCGTCGCGGACGCGGATCAGATCGCTGAGGTTGGACGCCTTGATCTGGTCCTTGTTCCTTTTCAGGCGGTCGTCGGCGGCGAGCCGGTTGACCGATTCGACAGCGCGCTTCAGGTTGAAAGTCGCGGAGTCGAAAGCATCTGTGATGGGCCGACGCTTCGGCGTGGCCGGTTGTGCCGGTGCGGGGTCGGCGTGGGAGCGTTGAGTTCAGCGAGGGCGGCATCGGTGAAGCCGGGGGCGATCTCGACCGGCTCGGCCTCAACCTCGGCATCGATGTCGGGTTCCGGATCGATCCGGCGGCTGCCGATCTCGCTACGGATCGCCGCCGCGGTCGGCCTACCCCCGGTGGCCTCGTTGACCTTCGCCATAACATCCACGGCTTCAGCGGGGTCAAGGCCTGTCAGCTCCCGCGCCTGCCCTCATTGGCCGGAAGTGCCGGTGTGTCACCAATTGGTGACGTCGCCATCTCCAGGGCGGCTTCCATGCCGTCAACAACGGTCGCCGCACTCATGAGGTCATAGGCCCGCTTACGGCTAAGGTTCCACCGGCTCTGGCAGTACACCTCGAACGACGCATACTCGTGCCGATAAAGGCGATCGTCACGGATCTTCGCCAGGGCGCGGCCTATCTCGATGAACGACTCGAGACCTCGCTCGATGACAGACTCTTGCTGCTCGAGGTCATCTCTCAGTGCTGACAACTGATCGGCAGCGGCGACCGGCTCGCCGGGCAGATAGCTCGGGTAGCTCATCGGTTCACTCCCTCTACTGGTTTGGTGACCGGGGCGGCTCCCCCCGCCCCGGCCTGCGCGGGCTCCTGCGAGAGGGAGGGGGCCTGCGCGCTCCCGCACCGGCAGCGGTCAGCACGGGAGTGATCTACGAAGTCGGCAACGAGTGCTCGGACAACCGACCGCGGGTGCTCGATCACGCGACCACCCGCCGTTGATTGCTATTACGTCCATTGCTAGCGGATGCGTGCTCCACGAAAAGGAGATGCAGAGGCACGTCGAGAGCCTCCGCGATGCGTTCGGCCAACTGCGGTGTGCACGTGGTCTTGTTCTCGGCGCAGAGGTGCCCAATGAAGCTCTTTGAGCATCCGGCATACCGCCCAAGCCTGGCCATCGAAAATCCGCGCTGGTTCATCAGTGCTCGGAGAGTGTCCCCGGATGTGAGTTTCATCCAACTGCCTTTCGGCCATCGTTTGTATGACGCCACTTCATCCTCCATGGTCAACGGGTTGGTGTCAACTGTCGATGGATAAAACATACGACACTGGTAGACGCTTACGCAAGTAATCACAGCGTTGTAGTTCCGCAGCCAGCGGATATGATGGCGTCCAACACTGGATGAAACGGTCAACGGCAAAACGCCAATTCCGGCCGTTGTGGGGTAGACGGATGGGTGAGCGAATGACTAGCGACGTTCATACTCGGACGGCAGGCTCTGAGTCGTGAGCAAATTGTGGGAGTTCGTCCAGGCCCACCTGGACAGGACGGGAGCATCCGAGGCGGCGTTCGCACGCCAGATCGGTAGCATCCCGCAGACTGTCAACTCGTGGAAGAAGCGCGGGTTGAAGCAGCTCCCCGAAGTCGCCACTCTCCGTGCGATCTCAGAGATCACCGGCGCCAACTACGCGGACATCATTTCGGCCGTACTAACTGACATCGGGTACATCGAGGACGGCGAGCTGCCTACGGAGGCGATTACACCGAACGACCATCGGCAGATCGCTTTAGCAGCTCACCTACTTGTCGAGGCGGTTCCGAATATCGACGAACTTGATATCCCATTCGAGGACGTCTTTACGTTCGTTGGACTGGTCGAGCAGTCCGCGGGACTTCTTGGGCGCACTGGTCTCCATCAGGTAGATGACGCGACGGCGCAGGAGATTGTGGCCGAAGCCCGGAAAGCCGCGAGCAAGTATCGGCGGCTAGCACGGAGGGTGGCGGCTTCGCTCACAGGTGATGACGCGTCGGCAGATCGCCGACCGTCCGAGAGCCTGGAGGATTCCGATGCCCTACCAACTGATTCGCCCGCGTCGCCGGGAGCACCGGGCGAAGCGAGTGAAGAGCAGAAGACCACAGCCGGCGGCAAGGTCACAGCCTTGCCTTCCCGGAATCAAGTCCCCAAACCTGAGCGGCCCGAGGATGCGAAGGCCGCCCGCAAGCGGAACCCACGGTTCAAACCCCAAGACCCTGACGAATCTCATTGATGTTATTCGAGGTCAGGGCCGTTTCTGTCAGAGGTGCATGTTCCTATTTCGGACATGAACTGGCATCCCTGGCGGTCAGCCCGCGATGACTACCCGCACATCGCGATCGACTGCACACAGCGACTCTCACCCGGAACGATGGGGCTCAACGGCGAGCGCACCATCTGGATTCACCGCGGCCTCACCCAAGCGGAGAGACGGTGCACCCTCACCCACGAGCTGCTGCACCGGGAGATGCCTGACGCTGATGAGGACACGATTGAGCGTGAGACGGCTCGCCGGCTGATCACACTCCCGCAGTTGGTGGACGCCTTCCGTTGGCTTCGTCACCCGTCACTGCCTGAGCTCGCTGAGCATCTGTGGGTGGACGAGCAGACGGCGTGGACGCGGATGCAACACCTGGACCCGATCGAGGTCGCCGAGATCGAAGCGGCGACCGAGGGTGACTGGTCGTGGAGTGACGTCGCATGACGGACGAAGAGAAGGCGATGCTCGACCTGGCCGGGCGGAGATGGAACTACGCCGGCAACCTCGAGCAGAAGGTGCGAGACGAGTTCGGCATCAGCCTCACCCGGTTCTGGCAGATTGTGAACCGCCTCCTGGACACTCAGGAAGCTTTAAGCTACTCACCGCAGGTGGTGAACCGTCTGCGGTGATTACGAACCCGGAGAACCCCATGAAACGCGCCATCGCCCTGGCAGCAGCAGCCCTCTTCACCACCACCCTCGGCGCAGGAGTAGCCGACGCCGCACCCCGCGACATCACCCCGACCATCGCCTTCCCCGGCGAACACGTCCGCTACTTCTTCTCCTCCGACACCCCACGCAACGACATCGCCTACTACGCGGCCGGCGGACGTCTCGTCGTCGCCAAAGATGTGGTGTTCCAGCCCACACTGATCAACATCGGGTCCGGGCCGCGCTACCACACCCACCGGGCGTTCACCTCACCCGGCCGTCAGCTCATCGGTTCGTCGATGCAGACGCGTGGATGGTCGGCGCAGTGTCAGGTGCAGTTGGATGGCCGGACTGTCGACTCGGCGTATGTGCCGGGTCGCCGATTCGCCAACGCCAACTGCTAGACGTCGGGAAGCGCGAGTAGTTTCTCGAGTTGCCCGAGGGCGGCGCGGGTGAGGTCGGTGGAGGTGTGCGCGTACTGCCGGTGCGACGTAGTGGTGGTGTGCCCCAAGATGGCCATTCGGGTGGCTTCCTCCACGCCGGCCTCCTGCAGGAGGGTGGCGACAGTGTGGCGGGCGGCGTGCTGATCCGGCGCGTCCTCCACCTTCCCCACTACCGCGGCTTGTACACACAGCTGCTTCCAAGCGAGGGTGTCGTCGCGGGGCTGGATGGCCGCCCCATCGTCCCGGGTGAACACCAACCCCTGCGACGGGTTGCCCTTCTGCTCCCACAATTCGGTGAGCGCAGCAACCACGGGCGGCAGCAAGGGCACCAGCCGACGCGACCCCGACGTCTTCGTGGGCACCAGGCACGCCGTCCAGTGCACCGGGGTGAAGGTGAAGGTGTCGGGGACGTCGAACGCTTCCCGCGGATACACGTCACCTTGCGGGCGAGGGCCTTTCTTCAACTTCAACCGGGCCAACTGCCACGAGATGTCAATGACACCCACACCGAGGTCGACACGATCCCAGGTGAGGCCCAAAGCTTCGGCTTGGCGGGCACCGGTCAGTAGGGCCAATGACCAGCGGGCTGCGTCTGTTGCGTCACGTGACGCCACATGCAGAAGCACTGCCCGTGCCTGCTCCACAGTGAGGGGAACGCGCTCCTCGGAGCGGGCCTGGGGGCGGTCCATACGCTCGCACGGGTTGTTGCCGATCTTCCCGTCTTTCACTGCATCCCCCAACGCTTTCGCCAACACTGAGTAGGCGGCTTGGGCGGTGCGGGTGGTGTGTGCGTCGGCGACGTGGTTGACCATGCGGCGAACATCAGTGGGGGTGAGCTTCCCCAGCTTCTTCGACCCGACATGCGGGATGAGTTGGTGTTTGATGGTGGACCGGTAGGTGGCGAGGGTGCGGGGTTTCAGGCGTGGCGCGGCGATCGTGTCCACCCAGTAGTCCAGCCACTGGGCGACGGTGATCTGGCCGGCGTTGGGGAGGATGCCGTTCGCGAGGTCTTTCCGCATGGCTGCGAGTTCGGCCACGGCGTCGGCGTATTTCTTGCGTCCACGTTGGTAGTACTTGCCGTCGGGGAGGAGGACTTGCGCCATCCACATGCCGTCGGCCCGTTGGTACAGTCCGCCTTCACCTTTCGCCCTACGGCGCTTCTTCGGGGCATATCGGCTCACTTACGTTTGTACTTACGTTTACCCCAGTCTATGCGCTGTCTAGACAAACTCGTGAAAACTTCAGTTACCTGCAGGTATTCGCTCAGCCTTGACAGTAGACCCACCATGAGCATACCCCTAAACACAGCTTCCCAAGCTGAATACGCGGGTTCGATTCCCGTCATCGGCTCCATGATCCGGTCACGCTCAGCCCTAAGCCTGGCCGTCGTCTCGACTCAACACCCGGTTCACCGCATCGACGACCGCGTCAGGTCGTTGCGTCTGGATGTAATGCGTCGTCCCCGGGACAGTGATCAGTTCTGCATCAGGCAAGCCCGCGACGAACGCGGCCTGCGCCCGAGGCTCGGCGTCGTGCAGGGTCTCGAGGTCGGCCGCCGACATGCCGGCCGGCAAATGGTCGGGCAACGGCTCGTTCACCCCGCGAACGAGGGCCACCACCGGCACCGGGGGCAGCGGAGGCCACCCTCGATCTCATCGAAAAGCTCATCCATCGAATAGGTTTCGGCGATGTACCCCTCCGGGTAGCTGCCAGGCGTCAACTGCGGATGGGCCATCAGCTCCCACTGTTCCGGGGTCACGCTGTCGCGCAGCACCGGCATCGGCGCGTCGACCAGGACAAGCCCGGCCACGTCAGACGGGTATGTGGCCGCGAACAGCGCCTGGAGCGGCCCTCCCATCGAATGCCCCACCAACACGTATGGTCCGGTTTCACCGGCCGACTCGAGCAGGTCGTGCAGCTCGTCGACCACCTCAGTCGGGTCCCGCGGCATCGCGACCTCGTCACTGCGACCAGGCGTCGGCTCTTCCGCGTCGACGACCACGCGGTCGCGGACCGTCGTGGTGGCGAGTGAGCCGGGCCGGTCGTAGGCGCACACCCGCGTCGACTCCGCGAGCGCGGGATGCACTGCCAGAGAATCTGATTCGCTCGAACTCCAGATGTCGCCTGCGTTCCCGAACCCGGATTGCAGTACCACAGTGGGACTTCCGGTTCCGCGACAGTCCAGGTACAGGTGGTGTCCGTCGCCGATGTCCACTCGCCCCGGCGTGTCACTGTTCTGGGTGTCCGTGTCGCAGGCACAGATCAGCGCCCCGACCACGAAGCCGACGCCCATACCGCGCCACATACCGATCATCACGCACCTCCGGAGATACCGATCGACCCCCGGACCGTTCTATCCGACCCTAGTCCCCCGCCGTTATGCATTTTTCGGATTCCGTTCGGTTCCGTTCTTCTCTTCAGCCGTGTGGCGGCGCCGCCGGTCGGCTACCGCCCCTGCCGTAGCGCAGGACGATCTCACGATCGCGCGGGTGCGAGCGTTGCTGACGGTGCGCTGATCCGCGGCGGTCACGTGTCGCCCACATGACGAGGTTTCTGCGACACGGCACACCTACACTGCCTATGTGACAACCGAACTGACAGTCGCGACGTGGAACGTCATGTGGGCCACCAGATCAAGTGCCCGTGGCCGGCGAGTCCGGAACATACTGCGTGAGGTCGACGCCGATCTGCTGATCGTCACCGAGGGCCAACGCGATCTGCTTCCCAAAGGTGGTCACATCGTCGACGCCGGGTCCGATTGGGGTTACGACATCACCAAGAGCCCGGAGCGTCGCAAGACGATGCTGTGGTCGCGCAAGCCACTCACCGACGTCACCACCGTGCCCAGCGGTGCTGGGGCAGGCCGCGCCCTCGTCGCACACACCGACACACCACTCGGTCAGGTCCGCGTCCTGGCAGTGTGCATCCCCTGGGCGAGTGCTCATGTGAGCACTGGTCGCCGCGACGCGTCGAACTGGTCCGAGCATCTCGAATGCTGCGACCACATCGAGGTGTTGACGGCAGGGTTCGACCCACGGATACCCACCATCGTGGCCGGAGACTTCAACCAGCGGCTACCGCGGGTGCGGCAGCCGATCCGGGTCCATGAGCGCCTCCTGGAAGTGCTGGATCGCTGGACCCTACATACCGCAGGCGACGTCCGGTACGGGCCGCTCATCGATCACATCGCCTCCGACCTGAGCTGCATCAACTTGCGAACCTGGTCCGGCACCGACGACGTGGGAAGGTTGAGCGATCACTCGGGAGTGACATGCACTCTTGTGCGCCGTGACAGTTAGCCCACGAGCCTGCCCTTCGTGACATATCACCCACTCCGTCCTAGAACCCCACCCCGGGGGAATGCACGTACCTCGACCACCGTTGCGCGAAGAGTCCACGAGATCATCGAAGAAGAGGTACAGCATGAAGATCGGGATCATCGGAGCAGGATTCATCGGCGGAACGCTGACCCGTCGGCTCACCGAACTGGGGCATGACGTCCGCGTATCCAATTCACGAGCACCCGAGACGCTTTCGGAGCTGGCCGCGGAGACCGGCGCCACGGCGGTGTGGGCCGACGAGGCCGCCCGGGACGCCGACCTCGTCATCGTGTCCATCCCGCAGAAGAACACCCCTGACCTGGCCGCGGGCATCGTCGACGCACGTAAACCGGGCGCGCCGGTCATCGAGACCAACAACTACTACCCGCAGCAGCGGGACGGGAAGATCGAGGCGATCGAGAACGGTACCCCGGAAAGCGTCTGGGTGTCCGAACACATCGGTGCGCCCGTGTACAAGGTCTTCAACGGGATCTACTGGAAGCACCTGCTCAAGAAGGGTGTCCCCGCCGGAGCCGAAGGTCGGATCGCACTGCCGGTCGCAGGCGACGACGCGGACGGCAAGAAGATCGTGTTCGGCATCGTCGACGAACTCGGTTTCGACCCGGTCGACGCCGGCCCGCTCGCCGAATCTTGGCGCCAGCAGCCGGGAACACCGGTGTACGGCAAGGACTTCGGCGTCGACGACACCCTCGCGGCACTCAAGGAGGCCTCGCCGGAACGAACGCCGGAGTGGCGCGCCGCCTGAATCCCTTACCGCGCAGGCGTCCACAACGCACGGGCGAGGGCCGGACGCATCTCGCGTCCGGCCACCTCGCCGTTTACGAGATCACCACGGCCCGAACGCCATCTCGGGCGTGAGCCATCAGTCGCGGAGCAACCCGTCGACGATCGCGCGCGCAGTCTCCAGAGCGGATTCATCACCGAAACGAGCGCCCGTGTTTGCCGCAGCGACGACGGCATCGAGTTGGAACGCGAGGCTGTGCGCATCACGCCCGGCCAGTTGCCCCTCATCCTGCGCACGCCGGATCTGGCTGAGCGCCGACCGGATTCACCTGACGAGGGCCGG
This sequence comes from Gordonia westfalica, assembly GCF_900105725.1. NCBI lineage: Bacteria > Bacillati > Actinomycetota > Actinomycetes > Mycobacteriales > Gordoniaceae > Gordonia > Gordonia westfalica. The sequence continues at coordinate 4,498,004 of NZ_FNLM01000034.1, read as the reverse complement.
CCACGCGGTGGTCGCCACCGAGGTCACCAGGATGCTGGGCCAGTTCATCCGAACACCGCACCCCCGGCAGCCAACTCAGTAGACGCGCAACACCTTCCGCTCCAGCACATGCGGCCGATCCGTGGTCAGCATGAATTCGACGGGGCCAGAGCCGGTCCGGACAACCCTGGACACCATCTCCTGCGGCGCAGGCGGAACGAGATTCCCGCTCGTCAACCCCGCGACGACCCCGGAGGCACCAGTCCACAGATTCCGCCAGCGCACCGTCGCCGTGACCCGGCAAGGCCGCCCGGGATGATCCGACACGCCGACGAAACCACCACCGGCGCTGATGTACACGACGCCACGACTGTCCTGCGCGGGAAGTCCCGGACCCGGATACGACACCCGCGTCGACACCATCTGTGCGAACACCTGGCCGACGCACGCCGGACCGTATGCGACGGTGGCCGTTCGCAGTTCGGCACGTCGTGGCCCGTCGGCGTTCGCCACTCCCGCCTGCACGCTTGTCGCGGCGGCCGCCGCCAATGTGACTGCTCCCGCAGTCCGTATCCAGCGCATGATGTTCCCCCGAACGTCGAGTGAGACCTCGTCGGCTCACCGGGATCATCGTTTCGGGCCGGCCGTGGGGTTACATCCGTCCGGCCGTCAGCGCCGCTTCGGACGTACCCCGGGCTTCTTCCGCGAACTCTTTCCCGGGATCTTGCCCGCCGCCTCGCGCGCGGCTCGTTTCGCCGCGGCCTTCTCCTTGGCCGATCGTTTCGGTGCCGGTTCGGACTGTCCCCGCGACGAAGTCGCCTTGCGACCGCGCACGATTCCGATGAACTCGTCGGCCAGTTCGGTGGTCGGAGCGGGCCACAACAGACCGACAGTGCCGGTCGGCGCGTCGGTCACCGGACGGAAGACGAGGTCCTTGCGGTGATGCAACCGCGCCAGAGACTGGGGAACGAGCAGGACACCTGTGCCGGCGGCCACGAGTTCGATTGCATCGCCGGTGGTTTCCGGGCGGTGCTCGACGGCGGTGCCGGGGTGACCTCGATACGCGGCGTCCTCGCTACGCTCGGCCGGCGCTACTCGGCCAGCAGAACCACCCACACCCTCACCCAACTCGGTCGGCGCTACTCGGCCAGCAGAACCACCCACACCCTCAGCAGGAGCGTCGAAGCCGGTGACCGGCTTGTCGAGCGGCCACAGGAACTGCTCGTCGGCGAGGTCGGCCAGGGTCAGCTCGTCACCCGCGGTGAGCACGTGATCCTTGGGGACCACGACGACGGTGGTCTCCTCGTAGAGCTCGATCGTGTGGTGCGGACCGGCGTCGCCGTGGCTCAGGGCGTCCGGCAGACGGGTGATCGCCACCTGCACGTCTCCCTGCCTGATGGCGTCCGCGCACTCGGCGACCTCGAGGGCCACGAGTTCCAGCGAGACGTCGGGCTGCCGCTCCTCCCAGATGCGGACCCACTTGCTCGGGGTCACACCGGGGACGTACGCCAGACGGAACGTCGAAGCCCGAAAATCGCCTGCGCGGTCGGGTGTGGTCACGACCAAAGGCTACCGCCCGATACCCTGGGGTGATGAGCTCGCAGTCGATGAAACCGGCAACCGCCGCCAAGAAGCTGGACGTGTACCTGCCGGCAACCCCCGCGGAGTTCCGCGACGGTTCCATCACCCGCGCCGAGCTCGCCGCCCTGCAGGCCGATCCGCCGGAGTGGTTGAAGACCCTTCGCGCCGAGGGACCGCACCCGAAGAACCTGGTCGCGGCCAAGCTCGGCGTCTCCAACTCCGCCCTGGTCCGCAACGGGATCACCGAGGCGCTGACCACCGCGCAGATCAACGAACTGCTGGCCGAGATGCCCGAGTGGCTGGTCGCCGAACGCGCCACCCAGGTGGAGGTCCGTCGCGAGGAGCGTCGCGTCAAGTCCCTGCACGAGGACCGTCGCCGGGACCGCGAGGAATCCGAGACCGCAGAGGACTCCGACTCCTGACCTTCCGGGTCACGGCACCGGACGCCGCCCCGGCACCACCAGTCCGCACTCATACGCGGCCACGACGAGCTGCGACCGGTCGCGCGCACCGAACTTCGTCATCGCCCTGTTCACATGGGTTTTCGCGGTCAGCACACTGATCTGCAGGCGGTCGGCGATCTCGGCGTTGCCGAATCCCTCGGCCACCAGCACCACGACCTCGCGTTCCCGCGGGGTCAGCGTCCCGACGACCGCCGACTCCACGCCCGGACCGGCCGACGGTCGGGACAGGAAGTGACTCACCAGCATCTGGGTGGCTGCCGGGGACATCAACGTATCCCCCTGCGCCACTGCGCGTATCGCGTCCAGCAGTTCCTGCGGGGAGGCGTCCTTGCCGATGAAACCGCTTGCGCCCGCGCGTAACGCGGCGGCGACGTTGTCGTCGTACTCGAAGGTCGTCAGCACCATGACCCGGGTCCCGCGCAGCAGCGGGTCGGACGTGATGGAGCGGGTGGCGGCGATGCCGTCGATCCCGGGCATCTGGAGATCGGCGACCACGACGTCGGGATGGAACCGGCGGGCCGCACGAACGGCCTCGCCGCCGTTGGTCGCCTCGGCGACCACCTCGAGGTCGGGTTCGGTGTCAACGAGTAACCGCAGGGTGCTGCGGAACAGCCCCTGGTCGTCGGCCAGCACGATCCGGATGGTCATCGACATCTCCTCTCGCGGTGAGCTCGCAGTCATCCGATTCGCCACCGGTCGGCAGGACGGCGTCGACGACGAACAGGTCGTCGACCCAGCGGACATCGAGAGTCCCGCCCACCGCGACGACCCGCTCGCGCATGCCGATCATCCCGAGTCCGTGGAGGCGCTGTTCATCCGCTCCGGCCCCGTCGTCGATCACGCGTTCACCGGACCGCACCCGGTTCTCGACGACGATCGCGACGGCACCGTCGTCGTAGTGGCATCGCACCGCGACCGGCATCCCCGGCGCATGCCGGACCGCGTTGGTGAGCGACTCCTGGATGACCCGGTAGGCAACCTGATCCACGTCGCCGGGCAGCGACCGCTGCTCACCGGCAACCGTCACGACGATGGACGCGCCGGCATTGCGGTACACCTCGACCATGCCCGGCATGCTCGACATCCCGGCGCCGGGTTCGGGCACCGTCAGGGAGTCGCGGCGGAGCATCCCCACCGTCGCCTTCACCTCGCTCAGCGCGGCACCGGCGATGTCGTGCATCTGCGCCAGCATCTGTTCGGCCACCTCCGGACGCGTGTGCACCAGTCGCTGCGCGGTCCCGATCTGCAGATTGATGGCGGTGAGATGGTGCGCCACCGCGTCGTGGATGTCGCGGGCGACGCGCATCCGCTCTGCGAGCACCGCCTGGGTGGCCTCCGCCTCCCGCTGCGATTCGGCCGCCTCGGCGCGTGCCTCCATCGCCTCCACGTACCCGCTGCGCGCCCGGCCGAGTGCCCCGATGCACGTGCCGAGCAAGAGCCAGCCGACGGCGGCGATCCGCTCGACGGGTAGCCAGTTGTCTCCCCAGATGAACGACGCCGCCAGGATCGACCCGGCCGCCGACACCGTCACGACCATCGCCCGGCGCATCGGGTACCGGCCGGCGATGGCGCACAGCGCGATCAGCGGGGGCAGGCTCAGCGCGGAGTTGAACGAACCGGTCGCGACGATGTAGATCACCGCTCCCGCAGTCGTGCCCACCACAGAGATCCCAGCTTGGCCAGCGACAGCACCGCGAACGCGCCGACGACGGTCAGCGCCGACGAGGCGACGACCTCGCCGACGATGGTCGTGGACCGTCCGATCGCGTCCCGGGGTTCGCGGCCGGCCCGCAGCTCCTCGCGATATCGGAAGAGCAGGAAGACGATGTAGTCGGTGCCCACGCCGAACAGGACGACGACCAGGATGGCGTCGAGCGATGAACTCACCTGGAAGTCGAAGAGCCCTGCGGCCGTGGCGGTCAGCCCGCGGGCGGCGGTGTAGACGATCCCGATGAGGAGAAGCGGCAGGACCGCGATGTCCGCGAGCTTGCCGTCCTTCGAGAGCGACTGAGGCCCGATGGTCGCCGACGACACCCCGGGTACCGATCCGTCGCCGAGATCGGCCGCCAGCTGTTGCGCCTGCTGCTGGTCGGACTGACCGAGCGGGGCGCCGTCGGACCGGGAGGTCACCAGGCTCCCCGACGCGCCGCTGTTCTGGGGAAGGCCTCGGTACCGATGGCCTGCGCCGACACCGACTCGAAGTCGTGGGGCAGGAACGACGCCTGGTTGCCGGTCGAGTAGTCGTCGAGATCCGGTGTCGCCATGATGATCACACCCATCGCGACCACCCAGGCCGCCAGGACGTACCACGGTTTCCCGAGTACGACACGCGAGATCGCAGCGAACATGGCGACACCCTCCCGGTAGCTCGTCCGTACCCCCGGCAAGCCACGTTCTGCCGGGCCCGGCGAAGTGTATGGACCGTGTCCACCGGGCGCCACAGCCGCGTGCGCGCCTCCCCTGGTCAGGCGAAGCACGACCACGCCGACCCGTCTCGGTCTCCTACACACCCACTAGCCGGAATTACGGCAATTGCGACATATGCGGTACCGGCCGCGTACTACGAACGCAGTAGGACACGACCGTTACCAGTCCAAACGGCCCCGGCATGCCGAGGCGGCGGACCACGACGGGCCGGACGGCACCCGATTGCGGATACGCTCCTCCGAGCGTCCCCGACCCCGGTGACACCACGGCCCGCAATTCGGCAGGTCTCGCTTCCCACAAGGAGTTTCCGTGCAACTTCGAAGGATTCCGGTCTCCCTTCTGGCGACGGTGGGCGCGGTCGCCTCGTTGTGCGTCGTGGGCGTCGCCGATGCCACGGCCGCGCCCGCAGGCGTCACCGGCACGGTCTCCACCGCGGGCCCCGACCGGGCCTGGGACGTGCGCGCCTGGATCACGGGCACCGACTCCTCGCCGGTACGCAGCGCCGGTGTCGCGCGGACGGACCGCGCGGGCCGATTCACCCTCCGGCCCACCTCGCAGCCCGGCGGCAACGAGGCCTTCTACGTGACGGCAACCCCGGTGGGACAACCGAACTCCTCCTTCACCACCCTCGCCGCGATCTCGCCGACCCTGCCCGGCCGTCTGACCGTGAACGAGCTGACCACCGTGGCAACGGGTTACGGGATGGCGCAGTTCGTCGACGGCCCGCGGATCAGTGGGCGCGCGCCGGGCGTGCGCAACGCGGCGTCGATGGCGGGCAACCTGGCCGACCCGAGCAGCGGCCGGATCGGTTCCACCCTGGCCTCCGCCCCGAACGGCGCACAGACGTCCACGCAGGCCGCATTCATCTCACTGACCGATGCGCTCGCCGCCTGCACGTCATCGGCCGACGGTTGCGCCGCATTGCGTTCGGCGACCACGACGCCGCTGAGCGGCCGGCCGTCGAACATGGTCGAGGCGATGGCGAACATGGCCAAGAGCCCGGAGCACAACCCGGCCGGGGTCTTCGGTGTCGCCCTGCGACGCCCCGCCCGCGCCGGCGGACTCCCCGTCCCGCCCGCCGCGTGGACCCTCGCCCTCCGATTCGACGGCGGTGGTGGGCTACTCGCCGGCCCCGGCAACTTCGTCATCGGCGACGGCGGCGACATCTGGGTCAACGCGAACTACGAGTACAACGCCGACCCGCGAACCCCGGTGTGCGGCAGCAAGTATCTCTTCCGCTTCGGGCCCGACGGCAAGCTCCGCGGCGGCCGCCCGATGACCGGCGGCGGCCTGTCGGGCGCCGGATACGGCATCACCCGCGATCGTTCGGGCAGCATCTGGGTGGCCAACTTCGGCTTCGCGGCCCCGGAACCCGGTTGCCCCGCCGACCGGCAGCCGCCACACAACTCGATGTCGAAGTTCAGTCCGCAAGGCGAAGCACTCTCGCCCGCACAAGGATTCACCCAGGGCGCGATGGACTGGCCGCAGGGCATGACCACCGACCGCACGGGATCGATCTGGACCGCCAACTGCGGCTCGGACTCCCTGACCGTCTACCCCGACAGCGACCCGAGCCGGGCCCGCAACATCAAGGTGGGCGTCAAGCAGCCGTTCCACCTCGTCGACAACGGCCGCGCGCTGTTCGTCAGCGGCGTCGAATCCAGTTCGATCGCGATGCTCGACCTGTCCGGCCGCCCGATCCGCACTCCGATCACCGGACCGCACGTCGACAATCCGCTCGGCCTGGCCACCGATGTCCGCGGCAACGTGTGGATCGCAAACTCCGGTGTCATCACAATGCCCTGCCCCGACCGCCCCAGCGGGACCGGCTCCTTCGGCTCGGTGTCGGCACTCGACCCGACGGGCAAGACCCTCGTCGGCCCGCTGCGCGGCGGCGGCATCACGATCCCGTGGGGAATCACGACCGACGGCGACGGCAACGTCTGGGTGGGCAACTTCGCCGGTAAGCGCGTCTCGAAGTTCTGTGGCGCGAACGCGTCGGCCTGCCCGCCTGGCAAGCGCACCGGCGACGCCATCTCCCCGGACGTCACCGGCTACTTCTTCGACGGACTGGCACGCAGCACCGGCATCATCGTCGACCCCGCCGGCAACGTGTGGACGACCAACAACTGGAAAGAGGTTCCGCTCCAGACCAATCCGGGCGGACTCCACATCGTCGCGCTCGTGGGTGCCGCGGCTCCGGTCCCGGTGCGCTGACCTCGATACGCGGCGTCCTCGCTGCGCTCGGTCGTCGCTACTCGGCCGACGGGGGCTTACCGGCACCCAGTCATGGTCCGCAGGTCAATTCGACAACCGTTGCCCGAGGATCGTCGTGAGGTCACGCGCCAACGCTCGGGAGTCCGCGGTCACCAGCGCCCCGTCGCGGACGACCCAGCGCCCGCCGACCATCACGTCGCGGGGTCGTCTGCCCGGCCCCGCCCAGAGCAGCCCGTCGAGTGCGTCCGGGACGCCCGCGTCGAAGACGTCGGAGCAGGCCCAGACGCAGAGATCCGCAGCCGCACCCGGACGTAGGTGTCCGAGCTCGGGGCGGCCGAGGCCGGTGGCGGACCCCTCGGTCGCCATCGCGAGACAGTCGCGGGCCGAGACGGGGTCGCCGATCAGTCCGGAGACCTGCATCGCCAGGCGTGCGTCCGCGAGGAGATGTCCGGCGTCGTTGCTACCGCCCCCGCTCGTACCGAGCCCGACGCGCGCACCGGCGCGGGCGAGGGCGGCCACCCGGGCGACACCCCAGCCCATCGGCACATCGCATCCGGGTGCGTGGGTGGCGTGGGCGCCCGACCGCGCCACCAGATCGACCTCGTCATCGGTGATCTCGCACAGGTGCGCGACGGTGACGTCCGGGGCCAGCCAGCCCCAGTCGTCCAGCAGTTCCAGAGGGCGCCGGCCGTACCTCTGGGCGGCGATCTCGACGTCGATCTGTTCGTTGGCCTGGGTCCGTCGACGCAGGCCGAGGCGCGCGGCGACGTCGGAGAGGGCTGCGAAGGTCTCCGGCCCGTCGGCGTGGACGCCCGACGGACCGACGGCGAGTTGGGTGAGGCCGTCGGGTGACACACCGTCGGTCGCCCCGGCCAGGTGAGCGTCGTGGATGTCGACGACCGACTGCGCGGCGGCATCCGGGTCGTCTCGGGCGGTGCCGCGTACGAACACGAGTCGTCCGCCCACGCGGCGGGCCGCGCCGATGGTCGCGCCCGCCATCGCGACCGGGTCCTGATCGCGCGGCCAGGTGAGATGGTGGTCGGCGACGGTGGTCACCCCGCACAACAGGGATTCCGCGACTCCGACCGCGGCAGCGGCGGCGGCCAGCTCAGGGTCCACCTCCGCGTCGGCGTAACGCTGCGCCATCCTGGCGAGCCATTCCCGCATCGGCAGGAACCGCCCGTCCGGACGGGACCGGAAGGCGCTCTGCAGCAGGTGATGGTGGGCGTTGACGAGGCCCGGCGTGATCACGCATCCCGAGGTGTCGACGACCTCGGCATCGGGTGACGGACCCGACGCGATCACCGCACCGTCGACGGCCACCGGGCCGCGCGTCACGGTACTGCCGTCCACCATCACCGCCCAGGCGCCGGCGAGGACCGTCCGCGTCACAGTTCGAGCACCAGACGACCACTGGTACAACGTGATACACAGATCATCATCGACTCGTTCTCGGAACGTTCCTCCGGGGAGAGCACCGCGTCCCGATGGTCGACCTCGCCGCTCACCACCCCGGTCTCGCAGGTGCCGCACATCCCTTCGCGACACGACGACGGCGCCACCACCCCGGCCCCGTCGAGAGCCTCGAGGATCGTGCGGTCCTCCGGAACCGTCAGCGTCACACCGGACATCGCCAGTGAGAGCTCGAATTCCTCACTGGGGACGCGGTCCGCGATCGCAGCCGTGAATCTCTCGGTGAACGAGTCCACCGCGGGCTGCGGTGCACAGGCATCGGCAACCGCGTCGAGCATCGTGGCCGGACCGCAGGCGTACACCGCCGTCCCCCGGGGCAGTCCAGCCAGCGCCTCACCCAGATTCAGCCGGCCCGACACCCGCGATTCATGCACGGTCACGTGATCGGGGTGGGCCGCGGCGAGTTCGTCCGCGTAGGCCATCTCGGCACGCGACCGCCCGATGTAGAGCAACCGCCACGGCCGGCCCGCAGCTCGCGCCTCGTCGATCAGAGCGAGTATCGGGGTGATGCCGATCCCGCCGGCGACGAACACGTATCCGAGAGCCCGGGTGAGCGCGAAATGATTCCGCGGCACACTGATCCACGCCTCGTCGGCGACCGCGAGATCATCGTGCACCGACATCGATCCGCCCCGGCCGTCGGCTCGGCGCTCGACGACGACACGGTAGGAGCCGGCGCCGGCCGGACACAACGAGTACTGGCGGACCACACCCGACGGCGCGACGAGGTCGACATGGGAACCCGCCGACCAGGCGGGCAACGGTTCACCGGACGCGGAGCTCAGGACGAACTCGTCGACACGGTCGGCGACCGGCCTGCGGGCGGTCACCCGCACACGGACCGGTTGCGCGATCGCAGGGGATGACTGTGCAACATCATCGGAAGACAGGGGCTCGGAAGACAGGGACATGGGGGTGTGGACTCCTCGATTCGGCGAGGCCCGTCCGGCTCCCAGCCACAGGAACCACCCCTCGCCGGCGCGGCCACGCGGACCACCGCTACAGCGACGCCTGCACCACGATCAGGTGCGCGACATCAGGGCCGACGAGTCGCCACCGATGAGGAATGCCGCCAGCGTAGTAAAGGCTGTCGCCGGTCCGCAATTCGACGATGCGCCCGTCGGACAGGTCGACCTCGATCTCGCCGGAGACGACGTGCAACCACTCATCCTGCTCATGACGGTAGAAATCGCCGAATTCCCTTGTGCCCAGGGCATGCTCTTGCGGGTAGAACGCCGCGTCGCCGTTCACCAGCAGACGGGCATGCCCGGCGTCGTCTCCCGATTGCGGGAGCACGGCGCCCTGATCGGCCCGCACGATCTGCGCGCCCGGGGGCGCGTCGGTCGGAGCGTCGGCAGCCCGTCCGGGGTCGGCGGCGAGCATGAGACTCACCTGCGTCGTTCCCAGTGCGCGAGCTATCTTCTCCAGCGTCGTCATACTCGGCCGGGCGTAACCGCGTTCCAACTGCGACAGAAACGAGTGCGAGATTCCCGCCTGCGCAGCGAGATTCGCGAGAGTCGTGTCCAGCTGTTTGCGTCGCCGCCGGATCTCGGCACCCAGCGACACCTGCGCGGCATCCGGTTCCTCCAGTGCCATCCGAAGCACCTTTCACACTCGGGTGTTGGTTACACATTTGCAGCCGTGGTTAACAGCGAGGCAACAACACGTTCCTATATTCAGGGCTGTTGACGTGGTCAACAAATATCACGAACACACCGACTCCCGCCGACCCCAGCCCCGGCGGAACCACCGCTCGGCGCGACGAGGCGCCGGATTCGATCCCTGCCGCACAGCCCACGGGTGCAACGTCGCATTCGCGTCCAGAATCACCGGCCGCCAACGGAGTTCATTCATGCAGGACACGCCGCACCGACCCGTGCACGGCATCACCGCGTCGTCGACCGACGGGACGCCCACCGACGTCGAGCTGTCATCCGGTCCCGACGGGGTGGTGCGCGTGGCCTCGATCGCGCCCGTCTCCGCACGGAACACCGGCGATCACGCCGCACGATCCGGCGATCGGTGGCTCGACCTGCGCGGATTCGTCCTCACCGCGGCCGCTGCCGAACCGCACGCCCACCTGGACAAGGCCTTCTCGTGGACGGAGCTGAACCCGCCGCTCGGCGATCTCGGTGCGGCGATCACGGCCTGGCGGGCGGGGAGCGTCCGGCTCGACGAGGAATCCTTCCGCCGGCGTGCAACCCGCGCGATCACAGCCCTGCTCCGCAACGGGATCACCTCCGTCCGAACACATGTCGACGTACCCCCCGGCGCAGACCCGGTCCGGGCCACACGAGCACTCGCCGATGTCCGAGACGCCATGCGGGGCCTGGTCACGGTGCAGATCGTGGCGCTCGCGAACCCGCTCACCCCGACCGAGGTCATCGTCGAGGCGCTCGACGCCGGAGCCGACCTCGTCGGTGGAGCACCGCACATCGCCGACGACCCGCGCGCCGAGGTGACCCGGCTGGTCGATCTGGCCGAATCCCGCGGAGTCGGCATCGATCTGCACACCGACGAGTTCCTCGACGGCGACCACCACAGCATCGAGTACTTCGCCGACCGCGTCGCCGACTGGCCCGCCGATCGGCTCCGGACCGCCGGCCACTGTTGCCGGCTCGACACCATGCCCCTCGACGAACTGGAACAGGTCGCCGCCGCCCTCGCGCGAGCGTCGGTGTCGGTGATCGCCCTGCCGATCACGAATCTCTATCTCCAGGGCCGCGACGGCACCTCGAAGGGACGGCGCGGTATCACCGCCATCGACGTGCTCCGCGATCACGGCGTACTCGTGGCGGCGGGCGCCGACAACATCCGCGATCCCTTCAACCCGGTGGGACGCGCCGACCCGCTGGAGACGGCGTCACTGCTGATCACCGCCGGGCATCAAAGCCCCTACACGGCAATGTCGCTGGTCACCGACGACGCCCGCACCGCTCTGGGGCTCCCCGCTGCCGGACCCGTCGTCGGGGCACGCGCGGACTTCCTCGCCGTCCGGGGCGCCGACGTACTCGACACCATCGCGACCGCTCCCGCGGACCGGGTGGTCCTCGTCAACGGTTCGATCGTGGCCCGCACCGAAAGCACCACCTGGACCGCCACACCGGCCGAGTCACGCGCCGGCACCACCGCCCACGCCACGGCCACACCGGCTCCCTACGCCCTGGAGACGACATGACCCCATCAGTACCGACCGCCTCGGCCACACCACCAGACCTCGGTCATCCGCTCGTCGGTTTCGAACATGCCGAACTCACCTACCCCGACGGCACCCACGCCCTGAGCGACGTGAACCTGACCGTTCGCGAAGGCGAGTTCGTCAGCGTCGTCGGCCCATCCGGATGCGGTAAGTCGACCCTCCTCCGACTGTCCTCCGGTCTGGAGACGATCACCGACGGATACATGCAATGCGGTGCGGACCGGATCGGCTACGTGTTCCAGGACGCCACTCTCCTGCCCTGGCGGACGGTCGCCGACAACGTCGCCCTGCTCGGCGAACTCGACGGTGTGCCGAAGGCCGAGCGTCGGCGGCGAATCGCCGCCGCGCTGGAGACCGTGGGCCTCAACGGTTTCGAGAATCATCTGCCGCACATGCTCTCCGGCGGCATGCGCATGCGCGTATCGCTCGCCCGGTCACTCACCCTCGATCCCGACCTCTTCCTCTTCGACGAGCCGTTCGCCGCGCTCGACGAGCTGACCCGGGAACGTCTCGGGGTCGAGCTCACCGAACTGTTCGCCGTCAAACGCTTCGCCGGACTGTTCATCACGCACTCGGTCGCCGAGGCCGCCTTCCTGTCCACCCGCGTGCTCGTGATGTCCGGGCGCCCCGGCACCATCGTCGACGAGATCGAGATCCCGTTCTCCTTTCCACGCTCTCCGGACCTGCGCTTCGAACCGGAGTTCGCGTCGATCGCCGGACGCATCTCCCGCTCGCTGAGGGAGGCACACTCATGACCGTCCCCACGGGCACCACCCCCGACGCCGGGACCCCGGATTCCGTCGAGTCGGGTTCGACCACCGAGCTCACCGTCGCCGTTGCGCGCAAGGGCGGCCGCAAGCCCCGGTCGCTGCTGTCGATCGCGGCGCCACTCGTCGTGCTGGGCATCGTGATCGGCCTCTGGTATCTCGTGACCTACGCGATCCTCGACGAAGGCCGGCGGTTCCTCATGCCGGCACCGCATCGGGTGGTCATCGACGGCCTGTTCGGCAAGGCCGCGCCGTCGATGGTCGAAGCCCTCGGCCGGACGACGACGGTCGCACTCACCGGCCTCGCCATCGCAGCCGTCATCGGCATCGTGTGGGCGGTGGTGATGTCACAGTCACGGATGATGGAGTCCGCGCTGTTCCCCTATGCGGTGGTGCTGCAGTGCATCCCGATCCTGGCACTGGTTCCACTGGTCGGCTTCTGGTTCGGATTCGGTTTCAGCGCACGCGTTTTCGTGTGTGTGCTCATCGCACTGTTCCCGATCGTGTCCAACACCCTGTTCGGCCTGCGGTCGGTGGACCGGCAGATGCGCGATCTGTTCGCCCTGCATCATCCGAGCCGGATCACCGTGCTGCGCAAACTGGAGTTCCCGGCTGCGATGCCCGCCATCTTCGCCGGACTCCGAATCTCCGCCGGCTTGTCCGTCGTCGGTGCGATCGTCGGCGACTTCTTCTTCAAACAGGGAAACCCCGGCATCGGCATCCTCATCGACAACTACCGGTCGCGCCTCCAGTCCGAAGAGCTGTTCGCCTCCATCGTCCTCGCGTCGTTGCTCGGCGTCGTCGTCTTCTGGTTCTTCGGCTGGCTCGGCAACCGGATCGTGGGCCGCTGGTACCAGCGCTGACACCGGCACGCCCCGCCCTTCTCACCCACCTGTCCGTCCCCCCGACCGTAATCGGCTCTACCGAAAAGGAAGTCATGAACACACACGTCTGGCGTCGCCTGTCCAAGGCCACCGGGGTCGTGGCCGTCGCCACGGCCGTCGCCCTCACCGCGGCCTGCGGTTCCGACGACACCACCGAGGCCTCCGGCTACTCCGGTCCGATCGGTCCGGTCGACCTGAGCGCCAACTGCCCGGAGAAGGTCGTCATCCAGACCGACTGGAACCCCGAGGCCGAGCACGGACATCTCTATCAGCTACTGGGACCGGACCCGGTGATCAACGCCGGCAACAAGCGAGTGTCGGGACCGCTGTTCGACCGCGGCGAGTACACCGGCGTCGACGTCGAGATCCGTGCCGGCGGACCGGCGATCGGCTTCCAGTCCGTCACCTCGCAGATGTACTCCGACCCCGGGATCCTGCTCGGCTACGTCGACACCGACCAGGGAATCCAGAACTCCGAGTCGAATCCGACGGTGGCCGTCATGGCGCCGCTGGACATCAGCCCGCAGATGATCATGTGGGACCCGGCCACCTACCCACAGGCGAAGGGCATCGGCGATCTCAAGCCGGTCGACGCGCGCGTGCTCTACTTCGACGGTGCCACCTACATGGACTATCTGACCGGTTCCGGGGTCCTGTCGCCGGATCAGGTGGACGGCAGCTACGACGGCACCCCCGCGAACTTCGTCGCCGCGGGCGGCAAGACCGCCCAGCAGGGCTACGCGAGTTCCGAGCCGCAGCTCTACGAGGAGGAAGTCGAGGGCTGGAAGAAGCCGGTCTCGTACCAGCTCGTCCACGACGTGGGCTTCCCCACGTACAAGTCCGCAATGGCCGTCCGGGCCGGCGCACTGGAGGAGAACACCGCCTGCCTCGAGCAGCTCGTCCCGGTCCTCCAGCGCGGCGTCGTCGACTACCTCGCGTCGCCGGACACCGCCAACAAGGTCATCCTCGACGCGGTCGAGCAGTACGACACCGGGTGGGTGTACACCCAGCGCAACGCCGACTACGCCCTGGAGACCATGGCGCAGCTGAAGCTCATCGGCAACGGCCCGAACGGCACGGTCGGCGACTTCGACACCGCACGCGTGCAGCGGGTGATCGACGTGACCACACCGATCTTCGACAAGCAGGGCACCCCCGTGGTCGAGGGCATCACCCCGGACACGGTCGCGACCAACCGCTTCATCGACACCTCCGTGGGGTTGCCGTGACCTCACCGGTGATCGCGGTCGGCACCGACGACGGACGACCCGATTTCGGGCCCGGCGACGTCGACGCGCTGGCCGACGACCTCCTGTCGCTCCTCGGTCCGCGCGGGATCAGCACGCTGCCACGTGCCCTGGAACGCGCGGGCCGGGACGGATCGGGGATGAGCCCGATCCTGTCGGCCCAGGATCTCGGGACCCCGATCTGGTCTGCTATCCCCGCACGGCGGAGGTGGTGCCCGCGATCGTCCGCGCGGCGGTCGCGCGGGGCGTCCCGATCACCACCCGCGGGAAGGGCACCGGCAACTACGGCCAGGTGATCCCCCGGTTCGGCGGCCTCGTCCTGGACATGACCTCTCTCACCGGGATTCACGAGATCACCGATCAGACGATCACCGCGCAGGCCGGTGCGCGGATGATCAACCTGGAGCAGACGGCCTGGGGTTCCGGAAGCCAGCTGTGGATGTACCCGTCGACCGTGCAGTCGACGCTCGGCGGCTTCCTGGGCGGCGGGTCGGCCGGCACCGGCACCATCGTGCACGGCCGCAATCACGAGGGATTCGTCACGGCGCTCGACGTCGTGTACGGCACCGAGGACGCCGAACTGGTCCACCTCGAAGGTGAGGACGCACAACCCTTCGTGCACACATACGGGGTGGCGGGCGTCATCGTGCGCGCCGCGGTGCGGGTCGAGCCGTTGCAGGAATGGCGTTGTCTTCACGCCAGTTTCGGTTCGACCCGGGAAGCCTTCAACGCCGCGTACCGTCTGTCGTCGATCGAACCGCGGCCACGACTGCTGTCGGCGGACGGTCCGACGATCGTCGAGGCGCTGCCCGCCGACCCCGCCTTCGTGCGGGGTCGCGCGAACGTGCGCGGGATCATCGACGCGCGGGCGCTGGAAGAATCCACCGACCTGATCACGAGCGCCGGAGGTCGGGTGGAGGCTGTCCGCGAGGGCCTGGCCGAGACGATCAAGCTGTCCACGCTGTCGTACAACCATCCGACGTGGTGGCTGCAGAAGGCACAGCCGGACAGATGGTTTCACATGGAGGTCCGCGGGGACGCCCTGGTCACCCGCCTCGAGGAGGTCGAGAAGGTCTACGAAGGCGGCATGCTCCACCTCGAGGTCGGCAACGGGATGATGTTCGGGATGCTCAACGGGGTCTACCGGAATCCCCAGCAGGTCATCGACGGGGTTGCCGCCCTCGAGGAGCTCGGGGTCGGCGTCCACTCACCCCACCAGTGGTACGTCGATCTCGATGCCGAACGCGTCCAGGCACTCGCCGCCCGGACCGACCCGAAAGGTCTTCTGAATCCCGGGAGGTGGATGTGACCGCAGCGTTCGGGTCCCGCCGCTACGCCGAGCTCACCACCGCCGAGATCGACACCGCGCTCTCCCGGGACTCCATCCTCGTCCTGCCGACCGGCGCCATCGAACCGCATGGGCCGCATCTCCCGCTGGCGACCGACCTCATCGTCGCCGAAGCGGTGTCGGCCGCCGTCGTCGAACGCGGAGCCGCCGCCGGACACGACGTCTGGCTGCTCCCTGCCCTCGGCTACACCAAGTCCGACGAACACGCCGCGCTGCCGGGCACGATGTGGCTGCGACCATCCACCCTGTTCGAGACGATCGTCGACATCGGGGCCTCCATCTCCGGGACCCCGGCCCGGCGATTGCTGTTCCTCAATGCCCACGGCGGCAATTCGGCCCTGATCGAGGTGGCGGCACGTGAACTGCGCCGACGCTTCGACCTGCAGACGTTCTTCACCTCCGGCCCCGGCCGGGCCGGTCCCACCGAACGCGGACTCGGCATTCATGCGGGCTGGGCCGAGACGTCGATGATGTTGCACCTGAGACCAAATCTCGTCCAGATGGACAAGGCCGTCGCCGCGGTGGCCGACGCCGTCGCCGATTCGACTCACGTCGGGTTCACCAAGGCCGTCAAGTTCGGCTGGCTGTCCACCGATTTCGCCGAGTCGGGGGTCATCGGCGACCCCACCGGGGCAGACGCCACGATCGGAGCCGAGCTCTTCGAGGAGCGCGTCGGAGCCCTGCTGGATGCGCTCGCCGACATCGCGACCTTCGACCCCGGACGGGTGCGGCGATGATCACCAGCGGGGTGGAGTTCGGAAGTGATTGTCCACCCGAGGAATACCGCACAATCGACCCGATGTCGCTGTTGCGACGCTGGCTTCCGCCCGCCGACGCCGCACCCGCTCTCATGGCACTGTCGACACTCGGGCGCGACGGGTATCCGCGCGTACGTCACGTGCTCCTCAGCGACGCCGACGACACCGCGGTGTACTTCCACACCGACAGCCGGTCGTCGAAGGTGGCCGAGCTGACCGAACTGCCTCGCGCCGGTATCGCGGTGGCCTGGCCGCAGTCGGGACGTCAGGTGGTGGCCGACGGCACCGTGCGCCGGCCGTCGGAAGAATCTCTCCGCGAGTCGTTCTCGCGCCGCACCCGGTATCTGCAGCTACTCGCCTGGTGTAACGACCACGAGATGTCGGCGCTGTCACCCGACGAACGTCATCGTCGATGGGCGGAGTTCGACGCCGCTCATCCCGTATTGGGTCCGCCCGACACGTGGACGGGTTTCGCGATCGACATCCGCGAGATCACCTTCTGGCGCGGCGATCCGGACGGCCCGTCGCAGCGGATCCGCTTCGCCCGCAACGACACCTCATGGACATCGGAGGCCCTCCCCGGATGACGGGTACGACTTTTCACAACGCGCTGATCCTGCCGGTCTCGGGCGACAGGCCGTGGTTTCGGGGGTGGCTGACCGTGGACCCCGCCGGGCGCATCTCCGGCATCGGCGAAGGCACCCCGCCCGCGGACGCGCCGGGAGTATCGCACGACCTCGACGGGTGTTTCCTCGCACCGGGTTTCGTGTCCGGACACAGCCACATCTACACCGGCGGGATGCGCGGCGTGGCCGCCGACAGCCCGCTCTACGAATGGGTGTCCCAGAACAGTCGGATGCTTCTCGGCGCCGATGCTGAGGACCTCTACTGGATGACCCTGGCCGGCGGTCTGGACCACCTGTCGTCGGGCATCACCTCGGTGTACAACTTCACCCAGTCACGGGTGATCGCGCTGTTCGACTACGAGAAGTCGGTGCTCCGCGCCGAACGGATCCACCCCGCGGAGTTCGTCAACCGCCAGGTCGACGGGCTCGCCGCGTCGGGAATCCGGTTCGTCACCAGCGTGCGACTCGACGACGAACAACTCACCGAGGACGAGGCCTTCGGCGGCTTCGACGAGGTGATGCGGCATCTCGACACCGTCGATCCCGCGCTGAACCTGGGCGGCTCGGTCTACGGTTCCGTCCAATGGTCTTCCGCCCCGGTGACCGCGGAACGCGAACGCGCACTGATGGATCGGTATCGCATCACCAATCAGGCGCACTTCGTCGAGACCGCCGAGCAGATCGACATCCAACAGTCCAAGTTCGACTGGTACGACGCGGCCGGCGTCCTCGGTCCCGACTTCGCGTTCGGCCACTTCGTACATCCGACGGACCGGATGGTCACACGGGTGCGCGAGACCGGTTCGTCCGTGGTGTGGCAACCGATGTCCAACGGGCGGCTCGGCTCCGGCATCGCCGACATCCCCCGCCTCCTGCGGGATGCGGTCACGGTCGGGATGGGTGTCGACGACCAGTCCTGCACAGACGTGTCGGACCCGTTCGAGAACATGCGGACCGGGCTGTTCCTGCAGCGCGGGTTGCGCAGCGATGCCGCGGTGCTGTCCCCGGCGGATGTCCTCACCTTGCACACCCTCGGCTCGGCCACGGCCATCGGTGTTGCCGACCGGGTCGGTTCCCTCGAGGTCGGGAAGTTCGCGGATCTGGTCGTCGTCGATCCGCGCTCACCGCACACCGGGCCCGTCTGGGATCCGGTGGCGACCTACGTGCTCGGATGCGGACTACGAAATCTGCGCGAGGTCTTCGTCGGCGGCCGGTCGGTGTGGTCGCGCGATGCCCCGGACCCGTTCCGGGCGGAGGCCGATCTCCAACTCACCGAGCGGATGATCCGTTCTGCGGCCCGCTCGGGGATCCACCCAGCCGTTGCGCTCTGAACATTTCACAGATCGCGCGCGTTGGTGACCTAGACCACCGCCGATTGACCGTTTTGCCGAAATTGTCACAAAATTCGCCCTGATTCGCGTGACTAACGGAAGAGCGGAGGTCACGCTTGTCTACGCGCCGGAACCGGGGGCCTGTGCGAAAGTGGTACTCAGTCACTACTGTTAGTCACTAACACTTGGGGCGGCTGCGTTCGCATGTCGCCCGACCGGTCGGCACAGTCGTCGACCCCCTGCGTTCGAAAACCGAAAGGGTTCACCACGCCATGGCGTTGTATCTGTTCAAGCTCGGAAGGTTCTCCTTCCGGCACAAATGGGCCGTCATCGCGGTCTGGCTGATCGCGATGATCGCGGTCGTCTCGCTCGTCGGCGTCCTGAAGCCGAAGTTCGCCCAGGACTTCAGCCTTCCGGGCACCGACTCCGGCACCGCGACCGAGCAGGTCCAGGAATACTTCCCGCAGGTCATGAAGGAGCAGGAACGGGCTTCGACCAGCATCCTGGTCGCCGCCGACGACGGCCTGCAGAACCACACGGAACAGATCAACAAGCTGGCCGAGGATCTCCGCACGCTGCCGGACGTCATCGCCCCGGAGACCGTGGTGAACCCGCTGGTGGCCGCCGCCGTCGACCCGGCCATCGCGCCGTCGGTCCTCGGCGACAACGGTCGCGTCGGCCTGATGCAGGTCCGTCAGAACATCACGATCATGGATCTGACAACCGCGGACAAGGAACAGCTCGTCAAGATCCTCGACGAGAACCGCGGCGACGGGCTGCAGGTCGAGGCCACCGGCTCGCTCATGCAGGTGATGGAGGCAGGCGGCGCCGCCGAGCTGATCGGCTTCGCCATCGCGTTCGTGGTGATGATCGTCGCCTTCGGCGCCCTCATCGCCGCGTTCATCCCGCTCGTGACCGCCATCGTCGGTGTCGCGATCACCATCATGCTGCTCACGCTGTCGGCCGAACTCCTCTCGATCAACCAGTCGGCGACCGCCATCGTCACGATGCTCGGCATCGCCGTGTCCATCGACTACGCGCTGTTCATCGTGTCCCGCTACCGGGCCGAACTGAACCGAGGCGGTGAGCCGGCCGATGCCGCCGGCCGCGCGGTCGGAACAGCGGGGTCGGCAGTCGTGTTCGCCGGCCTGACGGTCATCATCGCGGTCGTCGCCCTCGTGGTCATCGGCATCCCGATCATCACCCAGATGGGCGCCGGCGCCGCCGTCGCAGTCCTGATCGCGGTCCTCGCCGCACTCACGCTCATCCCCGCCATCCTCGGCGCGTTCGGCCGCCACGCCTTCCGCCCGAAGATCCCGTGGATCAAGCACGCCGAGCAGACCGAGGACAGCGACACCCTGGGCGTTCGCCTCGGCCGCGCCGTCGTCAAGGCCCCGATCCCGTTCATCGTCATCGGACTCCTCGCGCTCGCGGCCGCCGCGATCCCGGCAACGAAGATGGAACTGGGCCTGTCACTGTCCACCGAGGACGAGGCACCGGCACAGGCCCTGCTGGCCAAGGGCTTCGGCGAGGGCATCAACGGCCCGCTGCTCGTCGTCCTGCATGACGACGACGCCCCGATCGCGCCCGTCGCGAACGAGGCGGTCAAGCACATCGCGTCGCTGAAGGACGTCGCCAACCCGGCGGCGATCACCTGGATCGGCAACGAGGGCGGACAGAACGGCAACACCGCGCTCATCACCGTGACGCCGCAGAGCGCGCCGTCCTCGCCGGCGACCCACACGCTGATGGAGAACATCCGCGCGTACTCGCCGACCGTCGACAAGCAGGGCGCAGAACTGCACGTCGGTGGACAGACCGCGATCATGTCGGACCTCTCGCAGAAGCTCGACGACGCGCTGATCCCCTACCTGATCGTCGTGGTCGGCCTGGCCTTCCTCATCATGATCGGCGTCTTCCGCTCCCTGTGGGTGCCGCTGATCGGCACGATCGGCTTCATCTTCTCCGTGCTCGCGACCTTCGGCATCACCGTCGCGATCTTCCAGGAGGGCTGGTTCGGGATCATCTCGCACACCCAGCCGATCATCTCGTTCCTGCCGATCTTCCTGATCGGTGTGGTGTTCGGCCTCGCGATGGACTACCAGGTGTTCCTCGTGACCCGAATGCGCGAGGAATACATACACGGCATGACCGCCAAGGAGGCCATCGTCGCGGGCTACCGCCACGGCGCCCGCGTGGTGACCTCGGCGGCGATCATCATGATCAGCGTCTTCGCCGCGTTCATGCTGTCGCCGGAGACGACGGCCAAGATGATGGGCTTCGCCCTCGCCTCGGCAGTCCTCTTCGACGCCTTCGTGATCCGCATGCTGGTGGTCCCGGCCGTCATCGCCCTCCTCGGCGACCGCGCCTGGACGCTGCCCAAGTGGCTCGACAAGCTCGTCATCAACTTCGACATCGAAGGCGAGTCGGTCCGTCACCGCGGACTCACCGATCCCGACGAGACGAAGACGCCGGTACCGGCGAGCTGATCGTGTCCGCAGCTCCATCCACCACCGATGCCCCGGGCAACAGCCCGGGGCGTCGGCCCGGGTTGCGCGAGCAGCAGAAGGCACGCACCCGCAATGCGATTCGCGAAGCAGCCCTGCGTCTCATCTCCGAACAGGGCTACGCGAAGACGACCGTCGAGCAGATCGCCGAGACTGCCGGCGTCTCCCACATGACCTTCTTCCGGTACTTCCCCACCAAAGAGCAGGTGGTGGTCGGCGGGGAGTATTTCGAGACCGAGTCCCGCGCCATCGTGGAGTCGATGCCACCCGGGCTCAACCACTTCGACCTCATCCGCCGGCTCTTCACCGAGCTCAACCGCCTCACCGCCGACGACCCGTGGGTCGGCAATCCCCTGAGGATGCAGCTGATCCGGTCGGAACCGTTGCTGCAGAAAACCTTTCAGGCCGAGTCCGAGCGGATGATGGCGGGGATGCGGCAACTCATCGCCGACTACCTCGGCCGCGACGCCGACGACTTCGCCCTCGGCGTGTTCCTCGACGCGGTGGCGGGCGTGACCTTCCGCCTGGCGACCGAGACCGAGGACAGCCACCTGCAGCCGCAGATCGAGACCACCCTGCACGCCATCGATCTCCTGGAGCAGGGCCTGCCGCTCGACTGAGCGCCAACGCTGAAATCCGCCCCTGGAGAACGCCCTTCACAGCGGCACCGATGACATGGTGTCGCCGGCTGCCCTCCGGAGGGTGCATCACAGGGGCGCATTTCAGGAACGGGTTTCCGAATGTCGCAGTGCGCCGGTGTCACCCGGCCTACCATGAGCTGATCCGTGCAGGAGGGATCAGCCATGCAGCTCACTCGACGCCTCCACATCCGGCTTGCGCCACGCGCTCTCGCGGTCTCCGCACTGACGCTGGCCCTCGCCGCGACATCGCTGATCGCGGCCTCACCGCCGACGGCCCGAGGATTCGCCGAGGACATCTGCTACACGCCCGGCGCACCGCCCCACAGTTGCGGCCCCCTGCCCGTCATCTGCCCACCGGACAACCCGAACGATCCGCTCTGCGGGGCGCGCGCATTCCTCCGGTACGCCTACACACTTCGTCAGCCGCTCGGCGGACGCAGCCTGGTGCACACCGACTCCACCTACATCATCGCGCGCAAGGTCGGATTCTCCGTGCAGGACGCCTATTGGATCGCCGCCTACAGCGAGGCGACCGACCTGGGCACCTTCGTTCCCCGGGACATGCGCGGCAACCCCTTCCGGAACGCGAAAGCACTGACCACCAAGGACATCGGCGGCCTCGTCCGCACCCACTTCGCGACCGGCGGTTTCCTGTTCCACTTCCTGCCGACGATGCGCGGACCCCGCTCGCCCATGCCGAACGGGTTGCGGCCCGACGTGAACGATCCGCGGCACGAGGTGATGCTCACCCACATCCGCAAATGGGCGATGGACGGCCCGGGCAGCGCCGCACCGCTGTGTACCGGCGGATTCACGAACCGCACCGCCGCCGGTGACTACGCCACCGGCGCAACGTGTTACGGCGACAAGCAGCCCGTCCCGATCAACGGCCAGTACAGCCTCGTCGACCCGATCGACCTCCCCTTCCAGAACATGACCGGGCGTCAGATCATCTCCGGCAACGTGACGTCGGACCGCTTCGACCCCTACATCGGAAGCCAATCCGCCAACGCTCGCACCGGCATCTACATCCACGCACTCGGCGACCGAATCTCGCATCACGTGTGCACCGACGAGGGCCGTATCACGCCCCCGACGCCGCGCAACCGGGCCTTCGACATCGACCTGCTCGTCCCGGGCTGCGACCAGGGCCCGCACGCAGTGCGCCATGAGTTCGAGACCGGGGTGCACTTCGACGAGCTCGCGCCTCAGGACCGCACCACTGCGGCAACACTGTCGATGGTCTACGACGAGCTGGTGAACTTCGCGCGCCTGCGCGGCACCCTGAACCCGGCCGCGACCACCCCGGCCGCGAAGGCCGCAGTCGTCACCAACGGACTCCTGCCCGCCCTCCAGCGCCGCAACCCCGATACCCGCCTCCGTGCCGTGACCTCCGTCGGCTGCCGCCTCGGCGTGCCGGCGTTCCCCGGCAGCCCGGCCTGCTGACGGACGCGGCCGTTCGTCCGGCGAAAGAACATCTACGATCGTGAGGTGATCTCGGACAGCGACGACCGGCCCCGCACGACTCCCGCACGTCGGCCACGGCGGCGCGCCCTCGCCCGGCTGATCACACCGGTGATCGCGACCGCTGCCGCCGTCGCCGCCACCGCCGCGCTCGTCGCGCCCACACAGGCGGCCCCGGCCAAGCCGACGCCGTCACCGTTCCCGATCGGCGACCTCGTGCGGCTCTACCCGTCGGATGTCTCCTCGTTCCCGGGCGGCATCTATCTGCAGCCGATCGAGACCTTCAGCGCGCTCCGCCGGGATCACCCGGAGATCATCGCGCAGAACCTCGACAAGGTCGTGGCGATCAACCAGGCCGCGGCCGGCGATCCCGCCCTGCAGCGGCGCGCACTCGCCGACGCCCACGACGATCCTCTGGTGACGATGTCCGACGCGTTCGGGCAGCAGCTCGGAGGTCACTTCCGCAACGCGCTCGCCGCAGGCCGGCTGCCCAAGACCAAGGCGATCTTCAGCGACTACCTGGCGCGCGGCGGCGGCCTCGCCAACACGACGCTGGTCGAGAAGTACGTGTTCGACAACGACCGCCCGTTCATCGTCGCCCCCACCCGTATCCGGCAGTACACGCGCGCCGGCGCAAGCGAGTACGACGCACTCGGGACCAACCCGTCGTTCCCGTCCGGACACGCGGGCATGTTCTTCTGGCGCGGCACCCTGCTCGCGATGATGCTTCCCGAGTTCGCCCCGCAGTTCCTCACCCGCGCATCCGAGGGCGGGTACCACCGCGTCGTACTCGGCGTGCACTACCCGCTCGACGTGATCGGTGGGGCAATGGTCGGCCAGGCCTCGGCCGCCGACCGGTGGAACGACCCGGACTTCAAGAGACTGCTCCGCGCCTCCGCGGCAGAGATCCGAGCCGAGCTCGAATGGCGTTGTGGCGCTGCACTGTCCACTTGCATCGAGAACGACACCCCGTATCTGACCGACGCCGAGGCGCAGCGCATCTACACCGATCGCCTCACCTACGGCTTCGGGCGCGTCGCCTCACCCGCTCATCGGATGGTGGTCTCGCAGCAGGCCGTCGACATGATCGCGCCGGCCTTCCCGTCGCTGTCCGACGCGCAACGGCGTCAGATCCTCGTCGCGACCGCGCATCCCGCCGGGTACCCGCTCGACGACCAGCGTCCGGGCCGCGCCTCCTGGCAGCGCCTCGACCTCGTGCGGGCTTACACCGCCCGGGTGACCGTCGACCACGACGGCGACGTCACCGTTCACTGATGACCCGGACGACTTTTCCTTACTGAATCGTTTGTCCAACTGCGCGTTGCGAACTCATCGCACGCGCCATCTCGGCGCGCCTTTTGGTCCAGTGTGTGTCCAGTTTCCCTGAACAGCTTGACACCAGCGTAAGGATACGGCTAATTTTCGGGTGGTCCACGTCACATCCGACGGGGACTCACCGCCCGTGACCAGGGCGGACGGTGCCGAATCTCGGACCCAGTCCGACGACTGGGTTAACGAACTCAATCACCTTCAAGCCCCGCCGGGGCGATGCGGTCATGCCCTCTCCTCAGGGCTGCTTCGTCGTGCCCGGAGATCATCGCCGAAAGGCAGTCGAAACATGCGTTTGTCGAACTCTCGAAGAGCCGGACGGTTGGCGGCGGTCGCCGTTGCCGCGGCGTGCATCTTCTCCGTCGTGTCGTGTAGCAGCGACGACGGCGGATCGGACGGCTCCGCCGCGGATTCCAGCGGCACCAAGGCCTCCGGCGAAGCGATCAAGGTGGGGTTGTTCAACCCCTCCAAGGGTCCGGCCACCCAGCCCGGCGTCACCACCGGCAAGCAGGCGGCCGTGGACTACATCAACAACCAGATCGGCGGCCTCAACGGCCGGCCCATCGAGATCATCGACTGCGGCATCGACCAGACCGCACCCGAGTCGACGGTGTCGTGCGCCAACCAGTTCGTCGAGGCCGGCGTCGTCGCCGCGATCGATGGATTCAACGCCGAATCCGCTGCCGCCGTGCCGATTCTGACCGCCGCGAAGATCCCGCTGGTCGGCCAGATCCCGTTCAGCACCATCACCGGCGCCTCCGCGGACAACCGCGTGTACTTCGGACCGCCGCCGGCCGCGTTCCTCGTCGGCTTCATGCAGCAGCTCAAGGCCGACGGCAAGAACTCCCTCACGCTCGCGAATGCCGATCTGCCCCAGGCACATCAGGTCTTCGACGGCCTCATGAAGCCGCTCGGCGCACAGCTCGGCATCGAGGTCAAGTCGGTCTACTACCCGCCGGCCGGACCCAACTTCACCCAGCTGGCGACCCAGCTCGCCGAGGGCAACCCCGCCGCAGCCGGACTCATGACCGCGCCGAACGACAACGTCTGCACCAAGCTGGCGCAGTCGCTGCGCTCGGTGAAGTACGAGGGCACCATCTTCCTCGCCGCCTGCACCGACTTCATCGACACCCTCGGCCAGCAGGCCGTCGGCGCCCAGACGTACTCGCCGTTCTGGCAGACGCCGGCACTCGACGTCACCCCGGCCGAGGTCAAGGGCAACCTCGAGACCGCACAGAAGTTCATCGACGATCAGAGCGGCACCGCCGGCTTCTACGCCTACGGCACCTTCTCGATCCTCGCCGACTTCGCGACCACCGTCGGCAACGCGAAGCTCACCGAGTACACCGGGCCGAACGTCCTCAGCACGCTGAAGGCGGTCAAGGACTACCAGTCCTTCATCGGACCGAAGCTCAACTGCGGTAAGCCGACCAGCCCGAACTGCACCACCGAGATGCTGCTGTTCAACGTCGTCGGTGACAAGAAGACCGAACCCGCCACCGGCGGATTCATCACCCCGCTCCCGGCTGCGCTCGCGCTCATCCCGGGCGCCGCGTAAGCGGATCGTCGACCGGTGGGATGGGCTCCCCTCGGGGCCCATCCCACCCGATCCGCTCTCCTCATCTGATCCTCTCGATCCGACCGCCGGGTGGGACACCCACCCGTCCGCGCAATCCGTCCGCGTGAGATGTCCACGCGCCGAACGAATGAGTACGCCACATGGGCCAGTTTCTCCAGTTCGCCTTCCTCGGGCTAGCCGCCGGTGCCATCTATTCGGTACTCGCGTCGTCGCTGGTGGGCATCTACGCCGCCACCGGCATCATCAACTTCGCGCAGGGCGCCATCGGCCTCTACTCGGTCTACGTCGTCGCGGCGTTGCGCACCGACGGCAATCTCGTACTTCCCATCGGCACACTGAGTCTCGGCAGTGAGGACAACCCGACGTCGATGGAGCTCGCGCTCCTCCTCGGTGTCGTCAGTGCGGTGATCTGGGCCCTGTTGGCACACGTCCTCGTCTTCCGCCCCCTGCGGCAGGCACCCGTCCTCGCCCAGGTCGTCGCGTCGGTCGGTCTCATGCTGTTCCTGCAGGCGCTCGTCCAGCTGCGCTTCGACACGGAAAACCTCTTCGCCCAATCGATCCTGCCGGAGAGCACCGTCGAGATCGCCGGTGCGGTCGTCAACGTCTCCGACCTGATCCTCGCGGGTGTCGCCATCGCGGTGTCCCTGCTGCTGTGGGCCTACTTCCGGCTCACCACCCTCGGTGTCGCGACCCGCGCCGGTTCGGAAGACGAACTGGCCGCCCGACTGTCCGGCTACTCCCCCGACCGCCTCGCCGCGGTGGTCTGGGTGATCACCGGCGCGGCGACCGGCCTCATCGTCATCCTGGCCTCGTTCACCATCGGCCTGACGGTCACC
Organism: Gordonia westfalica; assembly: GCF_900105725.1. Classification (NCBI taxonomy): domain Bacteria; kingdom Bacillati; phylum Actinomycetota; class Actinomycetes; order Mycobacteriales; family Gordoniaceae; genus Gordonia; species Gordonia westfalica. The sequence continues at coordinate 4,471,347 of NZ_FNLM01000034.1, read as the reverse complement.
AGCTACACCTTCTTCGTCATCCCCGCACTCGCGGTCGCCCTCGTCGGCCGGTTGACATCCTTCGGAATCGCCTGTGCTGCAGGTCTTGTACTGGGCGCCTTCCAGTCGGTCATCTCGTGGCTCGCCACCAAGACCTGGTGGCCGGAGTGGGCGCAGTCCGGACTCGGCGAGGCCGTGCCGTTCGTCATCGTCGTCGTGGCGCTGTTCCTCCTCGGCGGCCGCATCCCGTCGCGCGGATCGCTCGGCGAGGTACGCATGCCCGCGGTGCGCATCCCGCGCATCCGGATCATCCCGGCCGTGGCGATCATCGCGGTGGTCGTCGTCGCGATCCTGCTCACCTCCGGCACCTGGCGTTTCGGCGTGGTCACCTCGGTGATCCTCTCGCTCATCGCACTCTCGCTGGTTCTGCTGACCGGTTACCTCGGCCAGATCTCGCTGGCGTCCATGGCCTTTGCCGGTGCCGCCGGATTCGCGCTCTCCAAGCTGACGACCAATTGGAGTGTGCCGTTCCCGTTCAGCATGCTGTTCGCGGCACTCATCGCGACCGGTCTCGGCGTGTTGGTCGGGGTCCCGGCCCTCCGCATCCGCGGCGCTCAGCTCGCCGTGGTGACCCTCGCCGCGGCGCTGGCGATCCAGAGTTTCGTGTTCAACAACCCCGCCATCACGGCGTTCGAGGGCAACATGATCGCCGACCCGACGATCTTCGGCATCGACCTCGGGGTGCGCGACGGCACCAACCTCGTCACGCTGCGTTTCGCACTGATGGTCCTCGTCGTCGTCGCGATCGCCACCCTCATCGTCCTGAGGTTCATGAGCGGCTCCACCGGCCGGGCCTTCCTCGCGGTCCGCTCCAACGAACGCGCGGCGGCCTCGGTCGGAATCAACGTCGCCGCAACCAAACTCCTGGGCTTCGCACTCTCGGCCTTCCTGGCCGGCATCGGTGGCTGCCTGATCGGATACAGCCGCGGCCAGCTCTCGGCCGGATCGTTCACGGTCATGATCGGCCTGACGCTGCTCGCGATGACCTACGTCGGCGGCATCACCTCGTTCGCCGGTGCCGTCATCGCCGGCATCATCGGCCCGCTCGGCGTCGGCTACGTGTTCCTCAACCAGACCCTCAGTCTCGGTGAGTACTACGAACTCATCGCCGCCGGCAGCCTGCTGCTGATGGCCGTGCTCAACCCCGTCGGCGTGGCCGGCGCGATGTCGGAACTGGGCGAGAAGATCAAATCCCTGAGACACCGAGAGTCATCTCCGAAACCCGAGGCGCCCGGCGCGGCGCAGAGCACACAGGCAGGTGCCCATGTCTGAGTCGACCACACCCGAACCGACCGCGGCCGGGACAGCAGTGCTGGGACAGACCGCGCTGCTCCAGACCGGCGGGCTCTCCGTCCGATACGGCGGCGTCAGCGCCAACTCCGACGTCGACATCGCGGTCGGCGCCGGCGAGATCGTCGGACTCATCGGCCCCAACGGCGCGGGCAAGACCACCTTCGTCGACGCCGTCACCGGGTTCACCAAGGCCACCGGCACGGTCACGCTGGCCGGGGAGCGGCTGGAGAAGGCCTCGCCGCACCGTCGACGCCGCGCCGGTATGGCACGAACCTGGCAGGCCGGCGAGCTGTTCACCGACCTCACGGTCGCGCAGAATCTGGCTGTCGCCGTTCAGCCGGTCGGCCTGCGGGCGTTGCTGTCCGATGTCATCAACGGTTCGCGCCCGCCCGCCGAGACCATCGAACGCGCACTCGATCTGGTCGGTCTGCGCGACGCCGCCGACCAGTTCCCCGGGGAACTGACCCTGGGACAACAGAAACTGGTGGGCGTCGCCCGCGCACTGGTCGGCGGGACACGACTCGTCCTCCTCGACGAGCCGGCCGCCGGCCTCGACACCCACGAGAGCCGCGACTTCGGTGCCGAACTGCGCCGCATCGCGGCCACCGGTATCGGCATCCTCCTCATCGACCACGACATGTCGCTGGTTCTCGACGTCTGTGACCGGCTCTACGTCCTCGACTTCGGCAAGGTCATCGCGAGCGGCTCGCCCGCCGCCATCCAGGACGACCCGGCGGTGATCTCGGCGTATCTGGGCAGCCCCGAGGTGGACCCGGATGCCGGCACCGAATCCTCCACACCCGACGCGCCCGAGGAGACCCGATGAGCACGCAATCCGACGCCGCGTCCGCGGTGGGCCCGGTCCTCGAACTCGACGACATCACCGTCGGTTACGGCGGCGTGCCGGCGGTGCGCGGCCTGAGTGCCGCTGTCCGCCCCGGGGAGATCCTCGCGCTGCTCGGACCCAACGGTGCCGGCAAGACGACGACCCTGCTCGCCTCCGTCGGTGCCCTGCCACTGATGTCGGGCACCGTGACCGCGCTCGGCGAACCGATCGACCACCACGTCGAACGCAATGCCCGACGCGGCGTGACCCTGGTCCCCGACACCCGCGGCCTGTTCCACAAGTTGTCCGTCTCGGACAACCTGCGGCTCGCCAAGCGCAAGTACGGCACCGACCTCGACACCGTCTTCGGGTACTTCCCGAAGCTGAAGACCATGCGGTCGCGGCAGTGCGGCAACCTCTCCGGCGGCGAACAGCAGATGCTCGCCCTCGCCAAGGCTCTGCTCGCGCGTCCGCGCGTCCTGCTCATCGACGAGATGAGTCTGGGTCTGTCACCGGTGGCCGTGCAGGATCTGCTGCCGCGGCTCCGGTCGTTCGCCGACGAACACCAGATGGCGGTGGTCCTCGTCGAACAGCACATCGATCTCGCGCTCGGCATCGCGGACTCGGCCGTCGTCCTGCATCACGGCCGGGTCGCCCTGTCGGCGAGCGCCGCCGAGCTGCGCAGCCGGCGGGACATGGTGGAGGCCGCATACTTCGGCCGCACCATCTCCGACCAGGCCTCCTGAGACCGGTCACGACGACAGACACCACTACGAATCCGGGGACGACGTGGTCACCGCCGACGATCCGAACGCGAAGGGGACCGAGAGGTCGTCCCGCCGGCGCGGCGGGCATGAGCGCCCGCCGCGCAGCACACGCAACCGTCCCACGGACGAACAGCTGCTCGACGCCGCCTGCGAGGTGATCGCCGAGGTGGGGGCCGATCGCGCGACGATGACCTCGATCGCCGAACGCGGCGGCACCACGCGGGTGACCCTCTACGCGCACTTCGGGTCCCGCGATGAACTCGTCTCGCGCGTCATCGCGCGGGAACTCGACATCTTCACCTCGTTCATGTTCCGGGTCTACGACGAGAGCGAGGACATGCCGTACGGCGCCCGCGCGCGCCATTCGGTGCAGTGCCTGTTCGACTACGCCCGCAACCACCCCGCGGGTCTCCGGGTGCTGATGGGACACAGCGAGGGTGGCGGCAGCAACCGCCGGTTGTACGCCGCCCTGGAACCACGGATCTCGGCCCGTCTCCGGAAGAACTACGCGGAGGGGGGAACCCGCATCGCCGCGAGCGCGGACACGCTCGCGTCACTGCTGTTGGGGATGAGCCTCGACGTCGCGCATCGAGCGCTCATCGTCGACGGCGCCGGCATCGACGAGGCCTGCGATCTCGCGATCACCGCCACCATGGCCGTTCTCCGGGACGTCCGGCCGGAACAGCTCCAGGCGCTCGACGCCTCGCTCGAGCAGCGCTGACGCGCCCATTCAAGAGGGTCCAAGACCCGGACAAGTCGACCCCAAGTTTCCCGCAAGCGGGCCGGGCGATTCTCTCTCCTGTCACGAGAACCCCCGCGGTCGAACCTCCCCGGAACACGGCCGCCCAGGAGAGGAACACCATGTCCCGCCAGCAGAACGTCCAGACCGACACCGACCACATCGAGACCGGCCCGATCCCCGGCCCGCGCCGGCCCCTGCGGCATATCGGCCGTCGTGCCACCGTCATCGTGGCCTGTATGGGCTTCAGCGCCCTCGCGGCGTGCAGCTTCAGCGTCGGCACCCAGACGGTCGAGGAGGCCTCCGACATCGATGTCGGCGAATGCCTGCAGATCGGCGACGAGGCCGGCGAGGGCAAGGTCGCCGCCACCAAGGAGAACTGCGAGGGCACCGAGGGCCTGACCTTCTACGCCGCCGACAAGGTGAGCACCGGTGCGGAGTGCGCCGCCGACTACACGTCGAGCCTCACTTTCTCCGGAGGTGATCAGAAGCTCTGCATGACACCGAATTTCGCCACCGACACCTGCTACCAGATTCCGCTCAACGGCGGCAGGCTCGCCGACTATCGCGAGGTCGACTGCAGCACATCGCCCGTGGAGAACACCATCGTCGCCAAGACCGTCAGCCGCGGCGACGGTTCGATCAGCTGCCCCGACGATCAGACGAGGTGGACCTTCACGCAGCCGGCGTCGATCGGTTACTGCCTGACCGAGGACGTCACCGCCGCAGGCGCATTCGGCGGCTGAGTCGCCGAGTCGGCAACCGGCGGCTGGCCCGATGACGCCGAGTTCGCGGCGGCGTCGACGAGGCCGTGGGTGACCCGGTAGTCCGATCGCATGCGAGCCATCTCCGCGTCGCGCACGCGATAGGCCTCCTCGATCCGGGCACGCGCACGACGGGCGCCGCCCAGGCGCTGCGCCGAGCCGGCCAGTGCGAGAGCCGGACCGACCCGGCCGAGGACGTGCTTGATCCTGCCGTCCGGGATTCCGAGCGCGTCCGCGTCGTGGTCGCCGATGAACACCCGCTGGAGCCCGTACATGACGTCGGTGGCCAACCGATTTCGCAACGCCCGCGGGCCGGGCAACACGTTGGCGAGCTCCGGTACCAGATAGTCCTCGGTGAGCGCGACGACGAAGTCATGGTCGTCGGGTCCGGGTCCCGGCGACGTCAGCCGGTACAGCTCCTCGATGCGGACATGGTCGGCCTCGCAGCCCGGATTGAGTTCGGGGCTCATCCCGACGACATGGCCGACGTATCGCCAGAGGTGGTAGATGTCGTCGAGCTCGCGGTCGGTGAACCGGACGCCGAGCGTGTGCATGGCGTCGATCGCGATATGCCCGAACTCGGCAACCGTGAAAGCCATGTACGGCTGCGGAATCGGTGCACCCCAGGCGTTCTCGTCCCAGTCACCCCGCTTCCACAGCATCTGCCGCACGTGCGCGTGGATCATGCGGACCCGCACGGTGTACGCGAAACCGTCTCCGTCGCGGCGCATCCCGCCCGGCGTGATGACCTGGCTCAGCCACTCCCCGACCTCCACCGACCGCATCGCCGGCTGCGACACATAGCGTCCGGTGACCGCGAGGGGTTTGGCGGCGATGGTGTTTCCCGCTCCACGCACCAGGGACGCCGCGCCCAGCACGATGCCGAGCGGTGCCGTGTTGACGATGAGCGCATCCGCCGCCCGGGCCATCCGGTCGTGATCGACCCAGTCCGGCTCGTCGTCGAGGAAGGCGAACAACGCCCGCATGGAGTCGGTGGACTCCTCGAGCGAGGAGATCCCGTGCGCGAGTGCGTTCCGGAGCACGGAGGTCGTCGACCCGCCCGGGTGCTCGTCGGCCGCGACCGCGTCGGCGAGCGGGTCGGCGAGCCACATCTGGTCGAGCCAGACCCGTCCGGCCTCTCCGTATCGCTGCACGGCGAGATCGCCATTCACCAGATCAGTCGGGATCCGCTCCATGAATCCATGAGAACACGAGCCATCCTCACTTACCATTCACTTTCTATGAGCCCCTCGACGCCGCCCAGAAAGACGTCTCAGCAGGCACGGAAGGCGCCCCGGCAGCAGCGCAGCCGGGAGATGAGACAGCTACTCCTCACCTCTACCCTCACGTTGTTGGACCGGCATCCGGACCGTCGGCCGACGACCGCCGAACTCGCGGAGGCGGCGCACGTCAGCATCGGCACCGTCTACCGGTACTTCGCCGACATGGATGCGATCGTCGAGGAGCTGCGCCTCGCCGCGGTCCACGACATCACCGCCACCCTGGCGAGCGGGATCGGACGGGCGATGGATCAACGGCCGCTCGACGCGATGATCACCGTCGTCGAGACCCTCGTGGCGTCGTTCGAATCACACGCGTCGGTGCTGCGGGCGTCGCTCGAACTCCAGAACAACGGGTTCGGCGATGCGTGGGCCGAGGTCGAGGGACCGCTGCTCCCGCTGGCCCGCATCCTGCCGTCACGCCTGCGCCCCGACCTCGACGACCGGGCGATCGACGATCTGGTCTTCCTCACCATGGGCGCCACGGCCAGCCTGTGCTTGCGCATCGCACTCCTGCGACCGCCGCAGTCCGACCGCGAGTCACTGATCGCGATGGCGGCCCGAATGTTGCTGGCCGCCTTCGACACACCCACCCTTTCTGCGTGAATCCACCCGCCACGACGGGGGCGCGTCCACGGAAACAGGGTGGGTTTGCTCCGATTCCCGACGCGGGTCTCAGAGACTGCGCTGCTTCGCGTACTCCGCCATCGCCGCGCGCTCACCCTCGTGCTTCGGGTAGAAGAAGAACACGACGGCGGCACCCACCAGCACGATCGCCGCGGCGGCGCCGTAGGCGCGGTTGTCCCCGTGCACGAAGGCGTCCCGGGCGGCGCCGATGATCTGATCGGCGTACTGCGGATAACGCTCGGCCAGCACCTCGGCGCTGGAGAAGGACTTGGTGAGTGCGGCCTCGGTCTCGTGGGATACCTGATCGGCCTGCGGCGACGAGGCGATCGTCTTCTGCAGCTGGCTGGCGTAACCGGCCGTCAGGATGGCGCCGAGCGTCGACTGGAGGATGGCCCCGCCGAGGTCGCGCTGCAGATCCGACATGCTCGACGCCATGCCCGCCCGCTGGACGGGCACCGATCCGGTGAGCGACTGCGACGCCGGGGTGCCGGCCAGACCCACGCCGATGCCGACGAGGACATAGACGAGACCGACGTGCCAGAAGTGGGCGCCCTCGTCCCACGTGAGCATCGCGAACACCAGCCCGAGCACGATGAAGGCGTAACCGGCCAGCAGGGTGAACCGCGATCCCATGCTCTGCACGAGTTTGGCCGACTGCGGCGCCACGATGACCATCGCACCGGCGGCGGGCAGGATCGTCGCGCCCGCGGCGAGGGTCGAGTACCCCAGCACGTTCTGCATGTACTGCTGGCCGATGAACATCGCGCCCATGAGCGTGCCGAAGACGATGAGCCCGCCGAGCGCCGCGACCCAGAAGGTGCGTCGGGACGCGATGCGGAGATCGAAGAGCGGAACACGCACGCGAAGTTGCCGCCACACGAATCCGGCACCGGCGGCGATCGCGATCGCCGCGAGGATGTAGACCTGGAGTCGTTGGTCGCTGTCGGGTGCGAAGTTGATCGCGAGGACCAGGGCGCCGACCATCACGATCGAGACGATGCCGCCGAGGTTGTCGACGACCGCCGCCTCGTCACCGGTGTCGTCGGGCACCAGCCACCATGCCGCCGCCAGCGCGAGAACGGCCAGCGGGAGGGTCACCAGGAACACCGAATGCCAGTCGAAGACCTCCAGCAGCCCACCCGACAGCACCGGGCCGAGAGCGGAGATCGCCCCGCCGAACGCCGACCAGGCGGCGATCGCCCGGGTGCGCCTGGGCCCCGACCACAGCGCGGTGATCACCGCGAGGGTCGTCGGGAAGGCCAGGCCGGCAGCGATGCCGCCGACCAGGCGGGCACCGAAGAGGACTTCGAAGTTGGGTGCGAAGCCGGCCACCAGCGACGCCGGGATCGTCAGGGCCATACCGAAGACGAGCATTCGTTTGCGGCCGTGACGGTCTCCCAGCGCACCGAAGTACAGCACCGATGCGGCGAGGCCCAGCGAGTAACCGACGGCGATCAGGTTCAGCTGCGTCGAGCTGGCGTCGAGGTCCTTGCCGATGTCGGGCAGGGCTACGTTGGCGACCGCGAGGTTGATGTTGGCCACGCCGGCCACGAGGATCAACGCGACGAGAATCGCACGTGCGCGGGCCGGTGCCGTGCCCGTTTCGACTTCGGGCGTCGTCGACGTCATCGGAGAATCGTACGTGCGGTACGACTGTCCGAGCAGGGCTTCCCCGCGTCAGCGGCACGTAATTGTCCCGCCCCGGACACCAACGGTCCCGGGCGTGAGTTGTCGTGTCGTCAGATGCAGATGCTGAACGACAGCGACCCCAGCGGGACACCGAAGCACAACGCCACGGACCCCACCACCGGTTGCGCCTGAACCGGCGGCGCGGTCGCGGGCGCTGCCGGTGCCATCGGCGCACCGGCGGTCCCGAGTGCACCTGCGGCGGCGATCGTCGCGGCTCCGACGGTCAGACGACGAGCGATCTTGGACGTGTTCATGATGAGCCCCCTCGAGCACATTTCCCCCGCACCATGACCTGCTCACGTGACCCATCGCCGCAGGTGGTGCTAGGTTTCGAGTCTACGCCGACGGCGCGGGAGATCGTGTCCCACTTCTGGGGGACACCCGGGTCGGACCGCCCGAGCACCGCACTCAGAGGCTGATGCGCAGGCCGTCCCACTCGTGGTCGTGCATGAACCCCTCGGCCAGGCCGACGCGGTACTTCACACAGCTGCGGAGGATGCCCGCATAGGCGAAGGGCAGCATCACCGCGGGCTTCTGGTCGCCGGGCCGGGTGATCACATCCGACGCCCCGCGGAAGTCGCGGACGAACTGGCGGAAGGACCTGCCGTTGCGGGACGGCGCGCGCCAGCCGTAGAGCATCATCCCCAGACCGATCATCCGGTCGACATCGGGTGCGGGAGCGATGATCTCGGTGTCGGGATCGGAGGTGCCGAGGAAGGCGCGGTCCACGCCGTCGCCCGGCGAGAACATCATGATCCCGCTCGTCGCGCGGGGATTGCACTCGATGCAGAACAGGTCCTTGTCCGGCCCGTCCTCGATGAAGTCGAAACCGATCTGCCCGGTGAAGTTGACCCGCTCGACGATGTCGGCGACCCACGCCTGGATGCGCGGGTGGTCGACCGACCGGAAGTTGAGGCACGAGCTGCCGTCGATGGCGTAGTCGACCGGGTAGGTGGCGTGCGCGTAGATCCGGCCCTCGTGACACACCGAATAGGTGCAGTATTTGTCGCCGGAGATCCATTCCTGGGCGACCCACGGGTTCTGCTCGTCGTGCTCGAGCCAGGTCAGCGGATCTCCCGGCTGCACTTTGTGCACCTTCTGCGAGCCGCGTGAGTAACTCCGTTTGAGTGCGAAGGGCTTGTCGAAATCCAGTGATCCGGCGTCCTCGGGTCCGGCGACCCGCGCGAATTTGCGCGTCGGGATTCCGAGTTCGACGAGCAGTTCCTGGAATTCGTACTTGTGGTGCAGCCGGTTCTCGATGTCGAAATCGGAGAGGAAGAGCCGGCATCTCGGCGGGAACAATTCCGCGAGCATCGCGATGATGTCGGTCTCCTCATGGACCGGGATCACCATGTCGACGTCGTTCTCCTCGACGATGCGTGCAAGTGCACGACAGTATTCGAGCGGTTCGAACTTCGGCGGCGGAACACGGTGGAATCCGCTGACCCCATTGGAGAATCTGCTGATCGCGACGGGTATCGAATCGACGGTCGTCACCCGGTGACCACCCGCCGCCATGAGTCGTGCGAGTTCCAAAGAGAGGAACGACCGACCGAAGGTGATCAGTACATGTGCTCGTCCGGCGCTGTCCACCCGACAGAGTCTAGGGGTACCGGGGGACCCGGATGCGCGTCATCGGTGCCCGCGCGGTGTTGAATGAAATCGGACACCGAGGGAATATTCGGTACCGGTCTGTCGGTTCGTCCTGTTAGTTTGCGCTCGATCGGTGTTGTAGCGGTCGTGAATGCGATGTGTGGGTGGTGGGGGCGGCACTGCGGACCGGGACGTCCCCGAAACGGGATGATCCGGGCCGGGTTGGAGGAGGCATGCAACTGTTCGTGGTCGGCGTCATCGCCGCATGCCTTGCCGCCGTCGCCTACGGGATGTCGACGGTCCTCCGCGCGCTCGGCGCTCGCCGCGTGGCCGAGACCGCCGCCGCAGAGGGCAAGGGCATCACCACCGAGACCGGCGCACCCACCATCTCCTCGACGATGTCCACCTTCGTCGACCCCGCCTTCATTCTCGGCACCACGATGGTCGTCTTCGGATTCGCCGGCGGGGCCTTGGCCGCGCGGTTCCTCCCGCTCTTCCTGTCGCAGACCATCGTCTCGGCGAACCTCGTCGTCACGGCTCTCCTCGGGACGATCATCCTCAACATCGCCCTGCACACCCGCGAATGGGTCGCCATCTGGCTCGTCGTGATGTCGCTGTGCCTACTCGGCGTCTCGTCGTCGCACCACACCGGCGGCGGCGAAGAGGTCGGCTTCCACTGGGGCCTGTTCCTCGCCACCCTCGCGCTGTGTGCCTTCGCGCTCGTCGGCGTCTACAACCTCGGTTCGGCAGCGGGCGCCATCGTCGGCGGCGCCGCGGCCGGTCTGCTGTTCGGCATCATCGCCATCGCCGTCCGCATTCTCGACGGCGTCGCACCGTTCGATCCCGTAGCCCTCCTGACCGACCCGGCGGCCTGGACCATCGCCGCGGCAGGCGCGGTCGGCTTCTACGTCCAGACCGTCGCCCTGCAACTGGGCGCGGTCAACGGGGTGACCGCCGTGCTGGTGGTCGGCGAGACCGCCGGACCGAGCCTCGTCGGTGTCGTGTTCCTCGAGGACACGGCCAAGCCGGGACTCGGCTGGCTGGCCATCCTCGGATTCGTCGGCGCGGTCATCGGCGCGGTGCTGGTGGCCTGGTACGGCTCGGTCGATCCCGACCACCTCGGCGAGGCACCGCCGATGAAGGGCGGCTGGCGCCGCGGACGCGAGGAACCCGAGGACGAGTTCGAAGCCGAGGCGTTCGAAGAAGATCTCCGCCGCGAGGACTTCGGACCCGAAACACGCACCGACATCGCCGAACCGGATGTGGGCGACACCGACTCCGACGATCGTCCAGTCGGGAGTCGGGACTCGCGGCACACCTGATCGCCGGGTCGTCCCCGACAGGTGGTTGACACCTGTTCCACCGGTGGAGAAAGTGGGTTGATGACGCCCACCGCGACGGAGTCGCACGCCCGCCTCGCCTACGAGACCCTCGAACCGTTCCACGTTCTCGCCTACTTCAACCCGGGGCTCGGCCGGGCACAGGAGGACACCGGTCTCGACGGCCACGGCTTCTACGTCGGGGCTCGCGGAGCACCCTTCGGCCCCTGTGCCCCATCGGTCGTCGCCGCCACCTTCTACAACTTCAACCCCGACCTGATCGCCAAGTCCTGGAGCGCCGCGGTCGGCGCCGGGCTCGACCGCATCCACGAACGCCGTCACGCGATGCTCGACGACTCGCTGCGTGAGATCCTCGGCGACTCCGCCGACGACGCCCTTCTCGACGAACTCGCCTCGGAATACACCGAACTCGCCGCCGGCCTGCCACTCGGCGGTCGTCCGCTGGCGGCCGCGTGGGCGTCGGCGCCGATCCCCGACACACCACGCCTACGGCTGTGGCAGGCGACCGCGGTACTGCGGGAATGGCGGGGCGACAACCACATCGCGGCCCTCGTCCTCCACGGGCTGAACGGTTTCGACGCGGCCGTCTTTCACGAGGCCCAGCTCCCCGATCCGACGGTCAAGCGCCGGGTCATGGGCAAGCGCGTCGTGCTCCTCACGCGCGGCTACTCCGAACAGGATTGGGAGGACAGCGTCGACCGTCTGGTCGAGGCCGGCCTGGCCGAACGGGTCGACGACGGCCATCGGCTCACGGCGCAGGGTGCCGCGGTGTACGACGACATCGAGGCGACCACCGACGCCGCGGGTGAATCCCTGTGGGCCGGGACCACCGAGTTGCTCGAGCGGACCCGCCCGATCGTCAAGGCCGTGCTCGACGCCGGCGTCCTGCCCGGAACGAGGCGCAAATGAGCAACAGCACCGGGGACGTCCGCGAGATCGAGAACCTCAAGTACCGGTACCTGAGGGCACTGGACACCAAGGACTGGACGACCTTCGCTTCGACGCTCACCGAGGACGCGACCGGCAACTACGGCGAGAGCCTGTCCTTCGGGAACCGGGACGAGCTCGTCGGGTACATGGAGGCCAACGTCGGTCCGGCGGTCATCACCGAACATCGTGTCACCCACCCCGAGATCGAGATCTCCGGCGACACCGCCCGCGGTCGCTGGTATCTGCAGGACCGGGTGATCGTCGCCGAGTTCTCGTTCATGCTGATCGGCGCCGCCTTCTACGACGACACCTACCGCCGGACCGAGGACGGCTGGCGCATCAGCTCCACCGGCTACGACCGCACCTACGAGGCCAGCCTCGGGCTGGCCGACCTGCCGAGCTTCGCGCTCAAGGTCGGCCCCGCGGTGCGCATCTGAGGCCATGACATGTCCGGGCGCGTCTTCTCCGACCGGGTGGCGGCGGGGCGCGCCCTGGGCACGCGGGTGGCCGAGGTGCTGCGGGCCCGACCCGACACCCGCACGGCGAAGCCGGTGGTGATCGGCCTGGCCCGCGGCGGTGTGCCCGTGGCACGCGAGGTCGCCGATGCGACGGGTGGCGATCTCGACGCCCTCGTCGTGCGCAAGATCGGCGCACCCGGGCATCCGGAGTTCGCGATGGGCGCCCTCACCGCCGGCCATCTGGTGGTCAACGACGACATTCCCCGCCGGCTCGGGGTCTCGCGTGCCGAGTTCGACGCGGTCGCCGGCCGCGAACGCCGCATCCTGCACGACCGCGAGGCGATGTATCGCGGCGGCCGGCCACGCATCGAGATCGACGACCGGGTCGTGGTGCTCGTCGACGACGGACTCGCCACCGGCTCCACGATGGCGGTGGCCATCGACGCGGTGGATGCGGCCGGTGCGTCGCGACTGATCGTGGCCGTTCCGACGGCACCGTCGGATTGCATCGGACGTCTCATCGATCGCGGCGTCGACGAGGTCGTCGTACTCACCACGCCCGAACCCTTCGAGGCGGTCGGACTCTCCTACGAGGACTTCAGTCAGGTCGACGACGATGAGGTGATCGCCTGTCTGGATCGCGATCACCGTCCTTGAGCAGCAGCTTGGCGATTCCCTCACGATCGGTGACGTCCAGCTTGGTGGACGCACGATAGATGTGGCCCTCGACGGTGCGCACCGAGACCGTGAGTCGCTGCGCGATCTCCTTGTTGGACAGTCCTGCTGCGACGAGATTGGCGATCTCCCGCTCGCGGGAGGTCAGCGGGAGCGGTTGTGCCGCAGCGATCAACGCGGGCGTGCGCAAACCGCCGCATTCCGAGGCGAGGCGATTGGCCACCGCCGCCGAGGCCACGGTCGCCGACCGGCTGCCCGCCGAATCGTGCAGGACACTCGCCTGTGCCGCGGCGTCGGCCGCCGACAGCCGCACCCCCAGTGCCTCGAAATCGGCTGAGCACAAGTCGAGTTCGACGGCGTCGCCGGCGGCGAGCGCACCGGCGTGCCGCGCGTAGAGCGGGGCCAACGGACCGTCGACGAGTCCCGCGAGTTCGGCGAGACGGTCGGCCGCGGTGGTGTCACCGAACCGGGCCGCGGAGTGCAGGGCCTCCGCCTCGATCGCGAGTTGCCCTGATTCCCGTGCCTCCGAGGCGGTCCGGTGGAGCAGCGCGACGGCCGGAGTGATGGTTCCGGTGGCCGCCGACTGCCAGGCCTCGGCGATGGCGAGCATCGGACCGAAGACCGCCACGTGCTTGCCGTACCGCGCGCGGGCCTTCTCGAGGACCTCGGCGGCACGGTCGGCCTGACCGAGCGCACTCAGCGCCTGGATCAGGAAGATGTGCGCGGGGAAGTTCCACGACTCGGAGAACTTGCCGCTGTCCAGGATCGCGAGCGTCTGCTCCATCCGCCGGGTCACCGACGCGCATGCCCCGCGCGAGAGTTCCACTGCGGCGACGAGGATCTCCGACAGCGCCCAGCCCAGGTACTGCGCGGTCTGCGCAGCGGTCACGAACCGTCTGGTGGCCGTATCCGCGTCGTCGAGCCGTCCCGTCAGCGTGAGTGCGAGAATCTCGCCGAACCCGGTCGGGAAGCGGAGCAGGCCGTCGACCTCGACCTCGCGACAATGTGCTGCCAGCTTCCGGACCTCGTCGCCGCGCCCCGCGACAGCTCGGGCGAGCCCGCCGCCGAACACAGCCCATTCGATCGCCCACGGAAGCTGCCATTTCTCGGCGAAGACGCTGTCCGACAGCGAGATCGCGTCACCGATACGATTCTCGAACAGCGCGCACGCCGACGCGGTCGCGGAAACCACCGGAACGAGGTGGGGCGCGGTGACCCTCTCCCGCAGCATGTGCAGGAGTTCATCGGCCCGGTCCGCATCGCCGAGTGCCCAGAACGCATTGCCGATGAACAGGCAGCCCCACAGCAGGAGCTGCCCCTCGTCGAGATCGTCCGGGGAGAAACGAGACAGGATCTCCTCGGCCTCGTCCGGGTGGCCCTGCCACATCCGTGCACGTGCGAGGAGCTCGGCCACCTCGAGTCCGGCCCCCTCCTCGAGCGCCGCCCGCGCGAAACGCTCCCCCAGCGAGGTCTGCGCGAGCTCGAGCGCATCGTGTGCCGCACTGCTGACCAGTGCCAGGTCGATCTCGACGTCGCTCTCGATGGCGAGGTCGGCGAGCCGGATCCGCTGGGCGGGTGTGCTGGTCGGACGCGACTTCAGCGCTTCCACGAGGTTGCCGCGCAACCTCCGCGACGAGACGAGACCGAGTCGGCGGCGGATCACCTCGCCGAACAACGGGTGGTGGAAGGCGACATTCAGGGTGCGGCCGTCACGCGTGATCCGGACGAGGCCGGCGATCTCGGCCTCCTCCACCGCCTCCTCGCCGGCGAGTTCGGCCAGTACGTCTATGTCGAGCGGTTCGCACAGACTCAGATACTTGAGGGCGTTGAGGACCGAGGCGTCGAGTTGTTCGATCCGCCCCTCGAGCAGCGAGGCGAGTTCGGAGGTGATCGCCGCGCGGCCGCGCAGTTGCCAGACCCCGTTGACCTGCCGCAGTGTGTTCGCCTGTCGGGCGCCGTCCACGAGGTGTCTCAGGAACAGTGCGTTGCCGCCGGACGCCTCCCACATCTGAGACGCCGAATGTTCCTCGAGCTGCCCGCCGAGAACCGATTCGATCAGTTCGACGCTCTGCTGTTTGGTGAACGGGGACAACGTGATACGTGTGAGATGGTTGTCCTTCCACAACGACGTCACGGCATCCGGTACCGTTTCGCCGCTGCGGACGGTCGCCACGATGTGCACCGCACGATCGATGGCGAGCTGGTGCAGCAGCGTCGCGGACAACTCGTCGAGCAGGTGCGCGTCGTCGACGCCGATGACGACATCGCCGTCGGACAGCAGCGATTCGCGGGCCGCCGCCAGGTAGGTAACCGGATCGCTCGACGTCGCCGGACCGACGAGATGGGCGAAGACGCCGAGCGGAATCGACCGCGCCGACTCGGTACCGGCGACCCAGCGCACGCCGGTCGGCAGTTCGGCGGTGACGTGCCGCGCCAGGGTCGTCTTGCCCACCCCCGAATCACCGGTGAGCACGACGCCGCATCCGTTCGTCTTGCCGCTGAGCGCAGCGAGGATCGTGCGGAACTCACGCTCACGCTCGACCAGCGGCCAATTGGTGGACATGACAGGAAATTTTAGTCCGCACCGACGCTCCGCGGGCTGCCCGAACGATCATAGATGTGGCATCAAGACTCGCAATGTCACATTCCTGCCGTCCATATGGAGGACGGGTCTTTCCCCCGAGTCCGCGAACTACGCATCCCGGGCACTGGTGACGAAAATCGCGACCGCCAGCAGGATTACGGTTACCACTGCGAAGTATCCCAACGAGCCGTACGCATTCCAGTGAAAGGTGTCGGACCCACCGGACAAGAAGTTCCAGCCGTTGAGGAACGGCAGGAACGGCGTGATGTCCTCTCCGATGCGCGGGAGCACCGAGAGGATGCGTTCGAACGCGAACATCCAGCCCAGCACGATCGCCACCGCCCCGGCGGAATGCCGGACGAGAGCACCCACCGACAGCCCGATCAACGCACACAGGGTCGCGAAAACCGGCGTGCCCCAGAGCTGTCGTACGGTGTCCGGTCCCCCGAGCGCGATGCCGTTGCCGGTGAGCGCCTGACCCAGGCCCACCCCGACCAGACTCACGATCGCGGCCACCACGAAGGTGAGCCCGCCGAACACCACGGTCTTCGCGATGATCACCAGCGGCCGGCGGGGAACCGCCGCGAAGGAGGAGCGGATGGTGCCGAACCGGTACTCGGTGGTGATACCCAGGACGGCCATGATCGCGAAGATCGCGACGCCAAATTGATTCACGCCGACCAGGTAGTCGATCGTCCGCGTGTCGACCGACGCACGATCGGCGTAACCACCGGACAGCAGCCAACCGAGCAGCACGGCAACACCCACACCGAACACGACCACCATCGCCAGGCACCAGTACGGGGTCCGGGTGCTGGTCAGTTTGATGCGTTCGGCGTCGACGGCAGCGAGGGCGGGCCCGATCATCGCCGACCCCCTTCCGAGGCGCTCGGACCGGGTCCGACGGGTAGGAAACCGTCGCCTCCGTGATAGTCGACGGCGTGTGCGGTCATCGACATGAACACCTCCTCCAGCGAGGCCGATTCGGCGGCGAGCTCGTGCAGCGTCACGCCGGCCGCCGCGGCGATGTCACCGACCCGGTCGGTCGTCGTGTCGGGCACCCGCATCACCGGCCGCCCGTCGGCGTCGGGCGCACCGGGCGCCGGCGCGAGACCGGCCTCCACCAGCGCGGCGTGCAACTTCTCGAGCTCGGGCCCGCGGACCCGCACCGACTGGCGGGCTCGTCCGGTGAACTCGCTGACCGAACAGTCCGCGATCAGGCGCCCGCGGCCGATCACCACGAGATGGTCTGCGGTGAGCGACATCTCGGTCAGCAGGTGGCTGGAGACGAGCACGGTGCGACCTTCCGCGGCCAACTGCCGCATGAATCCGCGTATCCAGACGATGCCCTCGGGATCGAGGCCGTTGACCGGTTCGTCGAACAGCAGGGTGTGCGGGTCACCCAGCAACGCGCCCGCGAGTCCGAGCCGCTGCGACATGCCGAGCGAGAATCCGCCGGCCCGTTTGCGGGCCACCGAGGCCAGCCCGACGGTCTCGAGCACCTCGTCCACCCGGGACACCGGGATGCGGTTGCTCGCCGCCAGCCAACGCAGATGAGAACGCGCACTGCGATTGGGGTGGACCCAGTGCGCATCGAGCAATGCGCCCACCTGTCGCAGCGGATGGTCGAGGTCGCGATACTGCACGCCACCGATGGTCGCGGTCCCCGAGGTGGGGCGATCGAGACCCAGCATCATGCGCATCGTCGTCGACTTGCCTGCGCCGTTGGGTCCCAGAAAGCCGGTGACCCGTCCCGGCCCGACCTCGAACGTGAGGTCGTCGACCGCTCGCTGACTCCCGAAGTCCTTGGTCAGATTCGTTACCCGCAACACGACTCGACCATAGTCGCCGACAGCCCTTCGAGACGCGTCCTTCGCAAGCTCCGGACGCTCCTCAGGGAGCAGTGGGTTGCCGCCTTCGCAAGCTCCGGACGCTCCTCAGGGAGCAGTGGGTTGCCGCCTTCGCAAGCTCCGGACGCTCCTCAGGGAGCAGTTCGAGACGCCGGTGTCGATCAGGTGTGATCGGGCATCGGCGACGACGCCTGCGCCCAGAACCGTTTGGGGATTCGACCCGCCCGCGCGGCGAGCCGGCCGGCGATCACCGCATGCCGCATCGCCGACGCCATCCGTTCGGGGTTCTCCGCACGCGTGACCGCGGTCGCGAGAAGCACTCCGTCGCAACCGAGTTCCATGGCATGGGCCGCGTCGCTGGCGGTGCCGATGCCGGCGTCGAGGATCACCGGGAGCGGATCGTCGAATGCGGTGGAGCAGTGGTCGACGATCATCTCGATGTTGTGCGGGTTGAGGATTCCGAGTCCCGTGCCGATCGGCGAACCGAGCGGCATCACCGCGGCGACACCGAGATCGGCGAGTCGCGCGGCGAGCACCGGATCGTCGTTGGTGTAGGCGAGCACCACGAAGCCGTCGGCCACCAATGCGGCTGCGGCGTCGACGAGTTCGACGGCATCCGGCATCAGCGTGCGTTCGTCGGCCACCACCTCGAGCTTCACCCAGTCGGTGTCGAACGCCTCGCGGGCCAGCTGCGCGGTGAGGACCGCCTCGGCGGTGGTGTGGCATCCGGCGGTGTTGGGCAGGACCGCGATGCCGAGCCGACGCAGCAGGTCGAACACCCCTGTCCCGGAAGCGGCGTCGACGCGACGCACCGCAACGGTCGTCAGTTCGGTGCCCGACGCGACCAGGGCACGCTCCAGTGTCGCGAGGTTCGTCGCGCCACCGGTCCCGGTGATGAGGCGGGAGGAGAACTCGCGCCCGGCGATCCGGAGCGGGTCCGTCTCGGAACCGTCGGCGACGTCGACAACCAGGGACTCAGCCACCCTGCACCGCCGTCACGATCTCGACGACGGCGCCGGCGGCCATCGTGTGCTCCGACCAGCGTCCACGCGGGACGACCGCGCCGTCGACGGCCACCGCGATCCCCCGGTCGGGCAGGCCGAGCCGCGCGACGACATCTCGCACCGACACGTCGTCGCCGATGTCGAGGTTCTCTCCGTTCACGGTGATGGTCACTCCGATACTCCTTCCAGAATCCCCAGCACCCTGTCCGCGGTGCCCGGGGCGAGAACGATGCCGTTGCGGCCGTGCCCGGTCGCGACCAGCGTGCGGTCGTCGACCCGTTTCACGATCGGCAATCCGTCAGCGGTGCACGGGCGGAGTCCGGCACCCGCTTCGATGAGTTCGTAGGTGCGCAGACCCGGCATGACCTCGATAGCGTCGGCGAGCAGATCCGCGACCCCACCCGCCTGCGGAATGCGGTCACCGAAATCGCCGGCCTCGTATTGCGTTGCGCCGACCACGATCCCGTCCTCCCGCGGCACCAGATACACGGCTCGGCCATGGAGGCGGGCACGGACCACGTGCCCCGGGGTCGGTACCGACCACCGCGTGCGCCGCAGTCGCAGGATCTCTCCCTTCGCCGCATGCAGCGGCACGTCGGGAAGCAGTTCGGCGGTGCCGAGCCCGGCAGCGAGAAGGATCTGATCGCGCAGGCCGGCGAGTTCGTGGACATCGGCCAGGCCGCGCGCCCGGGCATCGGTGTACCGCACCCCGGCAGCGGCCCCGGCACGGCGCAAGGTGCCCAGCAGGCGCCTGTTGTCGATCGACCACTCCCCGACCGCCCGGTAACCACCGACCAGCCGCGAACTCAACGACGGCTCCAGAGAACGGATCTCGCGACCGGTGACCGTGCTGAGCGTCGCGTCGGTCCTCGGCTGGTTGGCCCAGACGAAGTCCGCGAGGTGACGGAGGTACTCGGCGTCGGCGGCCGAAGCGGCGACGAACAGGGAATCGGTGGCCGTCACGATCGCAGGATCATCGAGCCGTTTCACCAGCCCCGGCCAGCGCCGCACCGACTCCACCGACGCGGCCAGCGCGGCCTCCTCGCCCGGATGACCCTCGCCGAGCGAACCGAGCATGCCGCCCGCCACCCACGACGCCCGCCCGTCGTGACCGGCGTCGACGACCAGGACCTGCCAGCCGGCATCGGCAGCGACGAGCGCACAGGTCAGCCCGATGACGCCACCGCCGACGACGGTCAGCGCTCGGTCGGGCTGCTTCGAAACATGGCTCACGCCAGATCACCTTCCTTCGCCGGAATGACCCGGATCAGGTTCGACGGTCAGCGGAGGGGCCCGCACTCTCAGCCCGCCTGCCCGGGCTCCCGTGTGTTCTCGCGGTCCACCCTACGCCCGGCCATTGCGCGCGGGGCTAGCCTGGTCGCCGTGACAAGTGCCTCCGAATCGCGCCGCCGCCTGGACACCGCCAGGCTCTACCTGTGCACCGACGCACGACGCGAGCGCGGCGACCTGCTCGAATTCGTCGGCGCGGCTCTCGCCGGCGGCGTCGACATCGTGCAGCTCCGGGACAAGGGGTCCGCCGGGGAGAAGCAGTTCGGCACCCTCGAGGCCCGCGAGGAGCTCGAGATCCTCACCGCGCTACGGAGCGTCGTCGACGCGCACGGCGCATTGCTCGCGGTCAACGACCGCGCCGACATCGCCGCGCTCTCGGGTGCCGATGTCCTCCACGTCGGACAGGGCGACCTGCCGCCGCGCCTCGCTCGCCGGGTCGTCGGCCCCGACACGGTCATCGGTGTGTCCACACACGACCCCGAGCAGGCGGCCGCCGCGGCCGCGGACCCCGACGTCGACTACTTCTGCGTCGGCCCGTGCTGGACCACCCCCACCAAGCCGGGGCGTACCGCCGCCGGACTGGACCTGGTGACGACGACCGCCGCCGCGATGTCCGCTCCCGGGGTTCCGGACAAGCCGTGGTTCGCCATCGGCGGCATCGACGCCCCGAGAGCGCCGGAGGTGACCGCCGCAGGCGCTCGCCGCATCGTCGTGGTCCGCGCGATCACCGCCGCCGACGATCCGGCCGCCGCGGCCACCGACCTCCTCGGCCGGTTGTAGGGCCGGGCGACTGGAACCGCCCCCGCAACCACCCGCTGGGCCGGTACCGCGCCGCGCATATATATCGTCGTCGGTGAACCTGTGGAGGGCGTTTTCCAGGGGCGTTTTCCAGGGGCGGAATCCATTTGCCGCTCCGCACACAGAGGTCTAGGCTGGACCGACCATGATGTGCATCGATCGAGCGCTCGTAACCCGCCGCAGCGGGGTCTGATTCTGACCGACCCCCCGCTGCGGGTCGGTTGCGCTCTTCTTGTCGGTCATCCGTTCTTCGACCGAAATCGGCTTTCGAGATGCATCTTCTTCATCTGCCTCATCCATCCTTCTCACGACACGGGCACACGACCGCGCCGTCGGCTGATCCCATAGCCGAACACTTCGGCCGTCCGCTGCCCGCGGGCATGCGGGAGGAGACCATGGGATGACGTGGCAACGATTCACCGACGAGTACGCCGCCGGCGGTGCCATCCGGCTCGGATCGTGGTCCGTCGCACCGGCCCGGCAGGACCTCGTCGAATGCCGGGCGACCATCGCGATCGCCGACCGCATCATGTCGTGCAGCGCGGTCGCCGCCGGGCCTCTCGGCGCGATGACCTCGATCCTGTACGACCTCGGCGCGCCCGTTCAGATCCTGCGGCTGCACCAGCGTGAGGTCGACGGCGCGATCGCCACGTTCCTGCTGTGCGAGAACAACGGCAGGCAGGCGTGGGCCTTCGGCGAGGGCAGCACCGGCGACGAGGCGAACATCGCGGCACTGATCTCCGGCGCGAACCGGCTACTCGGACCCGCCGCAGGATGAGGTGCGACGTTACGCCTGCGGGTCGAGTGCCGCGATCCGCTCGCGCAACGTCGGCCAGGCCAGGCCGAATGCCGGATGCAGCGGAAGCTGGTCGACGTGCTGTTCGGAGACCCAGCGCAGTTCCGTCGACTCGAAGTTGGCCACCGTCTGCACCGGCTCGTCGGTCTCGGCGATGACCGTCGTGTAGGTCCATCCGCCGGGTGCTTCGTGGGTGACGACCGCGGCGAGGACCCGCAGTTCGTCGCCGCTGATGCCGGCTTCCTCCTCGGCCTCGCGGATCGCGGTGTCGATGGCCCCCTCATGCGAGTCCCGGGCGCCGCCGGGCAGCGCCCAGGTACCGCCCTGATGGGACCACGCGGCGCGATGCTGGAGCAGAACGCCTGTCGCGCCGTCGGCCAACGGCGCCCGGAGCAACAGACCCGCCGCGCCGTGAACACCCCAATACCGTGAACCGTCGGGATCGGTCACCCAGCCGTCGCCGTCTCCGCGCACCACGCCTCCTTGCAGACCCGACGAGCCGATCATCGGATTCCTCCACCGTAAGTGAGACACGCGCGACCTGCCAGGGCGATCCGCCGAATCAGTGAGAGGTATGGCTGAATCGTCTTCGACGACGACGGGACCGGCGAGGAGGAGGGCGCGGTGAGCCAAAGGAATGGAGCTTGCTCGGCTTCGACGCCGCCGCAAGCTCCGGTGAAACGGTCGGTACTGGTCGGTCGTCGTCGGTCACCGCCGGATGGCGGCGTCCCCCACGCTCGGCGTTTGCGCAGGTCAGCGGCTCGTTCGCCCAGTGGGCGCATCAAGCGATAGACGCAAAGCCGACGTGATTAGGTCGTCGGTTCGATTCCGACAGGCGGCTCCGGCGAACAGCCCCTGACCTGCGGAAACGCAGGGCAGGGGCGGTTCGGTTCTGGTGGTCGCGCGATGCGCTGGCCTCACGGCTCTGCCCGACACCGACGTCGCTCTCCTCTGCGACGGACCCCTCGCCGGCTGAGCGCTCGCGGCCGGCATCCTGTCCGTGTGCCGATAGGCCTCGCACCGCTCGGCAACGCAGCGTGGCATTGCGTTGCGTCGCGACCTGGCGACGGCTCGGCGGGGCGCGATCGTCTCGTGCGTTGGCGGACTACGGGAGCTTGGACGCGAGGACGTCGGCCGCCAGGATCTCGGGTGCTGCGCCCAGGAGGTGCTGGTTGGCCATCAGGGCTGCGACGATGGCGCCGTTGGCGTGGGCGTCGCGAGCGGCCTCGTCGGGGAATGCATCGAAGATCCAGAAGGTGTCGGCGTGGGTCCTGACCGCGAACCAGACAATCGTTCCTACTTCTTCGTTGGCGAGCGCGACAGCGCCGGCGAGCAGATCGGCGAGCGCGTCGTGCTGTCCATCGGCCGCGACGATCTTGGCGACGAAGGCATACGGAAGTGATGCGGGTGTGGACATGAGGGGTTCTCCTAGGTGTCGAGGTTTCTTGGTGAAGCGAGTTCAGCGTATGACGAGCAAGGGCATGTGAGAAGTGGCGTATACGGCAGTATTGCTATTGTTTACGTCATGCGTATCGGACTGATCGCGATCGACGGCTGCTTCGGTTCGGCTGTCGCGTCGATCATCGACATCGTGCGGGTGGCCGACGGAGCCCGCGGCGATGTCGACCCGCGGATCGACCCGATCGAACTCGCCATCCTCGGACCGAAACGGCGAGTGACCACGACGGCATCGATGACCCTGTCGGTGGACCACCCGCTGTCGGAGTCCGCAGAGTTCGACGTGGTCGTCGTCCCTGCGCTTGGAACCCTTACGGCCGCCGCTACCAACGACGTCCTCCAGAGCCGAGATGCTCGTTCGGTCATCGCCTCGCTCGGGCGCCTCGACGAGGCGACCACCCGGATCGCCGCGGCGTGCACCGGCGTGTTCGCTGTCGCCGAGACCGGACGGATGCATCATCGGCGGGCGACGACCAGCTGGTTCCTGGGGCCGGAGTTCCTGAAGCGCTATCCGACCGTCGCCCTCGATCTCGACACCATGGTCGTGGTCGACGGGAACCTCGTCACCGCCGGCGCCGCGTTCGCTCACATCGACCTCGCGCTCTCACTCGTGCGATCGATCAGCCCCGACCTGGCCCAACATGTCGCCAAGCTCCTCATCATCGACGAGCGTCCGTCGCAGGCGGCCTTCGTCGCCTACGAACATCTCCGGCACGAGGACCCGATCGTCGTCGAGTTCGAACGCTTCGTGCGCGCCCGCCTGGACGAACCGTTCAACGTCGCCTTCGTCGCGCAGTCGCTCGGCACCAGCCGGCGCACCCTCGAACGACGAGTCCGTGCGGCGCTCAACCTCACTCCGCTCGGCTTCGTCCAACGGCTTCGCATCGAACGAGCTCGGCACCTCTCAGCAACCACGGACTTCACCTCCGCCGAGATCGCGCTACGGGTCGGCTACGCGAACGCCGAGACTCTGCGCTCCCTCCTGCGTAGGGAGCGACGCCGTTCCTGACCTATCGCCATGCCTGTAGCCGGTGTCCTAGTGCTCGACTGGAACCACCTCTCAGCACGTCGCGTCGACGCTCCTGCGTCGCCCCTGGACGACCCACTCGACACGCCCGCAGCACAGCCATGTGACGTGTCCCGGCTTCCCGGACGGTCGGGGTTGGGTGGCTGTGATGTCGCTGCGTTCTCGTCGAGGGGGTCAGCAGACTCGATCAGGGTCGATTGGGATGAGACGCGAAGGCGGTCAGGTCAGGGCGGCCGAAGCCGGCCGGCGGGGTAGCGTCGGTCACGTCGAGGTCTTTCGGATGGATGGCGTAGGAACCTCCATCGTCGGGAGACCTCGACGTCTACCTGCGGACCGACGCGCCCGGCCGACCTACACCCTCATCTGGGAAGAGCCGGTATGGCGCTCCGGGGCCGACGACGGGCCGGACGTAGGTGTGCGACGTGCGACCGCGATGCCCGGAGGAACCCTCACCGATGGCATAGGCTGAAACACGCACGACCCGGTGAGCGATGACCCCCATGAGTCATTTCTTCGACAGGTCGCGAGAGCCGGAACGGGGCCGGCGACCGAGCGGCCGCACCGGAGACGATCCAGCGTTCGAGAAGGGGATCAGCTAGGTGACCGGCGATGCGTCCTCCGTGCGGACGGCACTCACCCGTGGCGGTCGCACGATCCGTCCGGCCCAGTCGTCGACGCCGATCCGCCAGGTCCTCGCCGATCGTCGAGAGCTCGTCGCGACCGCACGCGAACGTGCGCAGTCACCGTTCCAGACGCTCCGGCACTATTCGGTCACCACACCCGGCAAGCTGATCATCATCTGCGTCATCCTCGTCCTCGGCTGCCTGACCACCGGCTGGTACGCATCGACCGTGCTCGAGGACCGCACGCAGACCCTGCAGCGACTGATCGAACGCACCGAACCGCTCGCCGAGGCCGCGCAGGTCCTCTACAGCTCCCTGTCGATCGCCGACGCATCCGCGAACGCCGCGTTCATCTCGGGCGGCCTGGAGACCCCGGACCTGCGGCAACGCTATTCCGATGCCCTGGCGACGGCCGCGTCGTCGTTGATCCTCGCGACCGGTACGTCCAGCGAGCCGGGACCGGGGATGACCGAGGACGCGACCGAGCGGGCGCTGTCGTCGGACCTCGACACCCTCTCGACGTCGATCCCGGTGTACAGCGGACTGATCGAGACCGCGCGCACCAACAACCGACTGGGCAATCCGGTCGGGTCGGCGTACCTGGGCCAGGCGTCGTCGCTGATGCAGGACAAGATCCTGCCGGCCGCGCAGCGCCTCTATGAACGGCGTTCGATGGCGATCGCCGACCCGCAGCACTCACTGACCCGCCCGCCGTGGACCGTCTACATCCCGCTGTTGCTGCTGCTCACGGCGATGGTGCTGACGTCCCGGTATCTCGCGCGCAGGACCCGCCGTCGATTCAACGTCGGAATGGTCGCCGCGATCGGCGCGCTCACGCTGGGGACGGTGTGGCTGCTGGCCTCGGGACTGATGTCGGTCGCCGCGACCAGCAACGCCCGTACCGACGGCGCCGACCCGCTGCGCGAGCTGACCGCCGCGCGCATCCTGACCCAGCAGGCGAGATCCGCCGAGACCCTGGCGCTCATCCGCCGCGGCGACCAGGGCGGACTGGAACGTACCTTCGCCGCGACGACCGCCAAGATCGACGGCATCGTCGACGACGTCCGGAGCACTGACGAGGCCGGATCGGTGTCCGCGCAGCAGCTCGACCAGGTGAGCTCGGCGCTCGCCGAATGGAAGCGCACCGACGCCGCCGTCCGCCGGTACATCCAGACCGGGAACTTCGACCGCGCCCGGCAGCTCACCGTCGGGGACGGCCTCAACAGCTCGGCCCGCGCCTACACCGCCGTCGACACCGCCCTGGTCGACGCGATCACCACCGCGCGGACCTCGTTCCGCGACGACATCAACACCGCCCAGCGCGTGCTCGGCTTCACCGGGACCGGGATTCTCCTACTCGCGGTTCTCGCCGCGATCGCGATCGTCGGTGGACTCTTCCCCCGAATACGGGAGTACCGATGACCCTCCCCCGCCTTCTCCGCCCCGGCCACGCGCGTCCGCGCCGCCTGCCGGCCGCGGTCGTCCTGCTCCTCGTGGCGTTCGTCGCGACCGGCTGTGTCCGGTTCCCCGCCGCCGAGGCGCCGCCCCCGACCGCGACCGCCGTCCCGCTGGTTCTCCCCGGGGTCCAGACCGACGTGCCGGTCGAACCCCCACCGAGTTCGGAGGCGTGCAACGCGACACTCACCCTGCGTCCGCCGGCACAGATGCCCGAGCCCGGGAAGATGCCCCGAATTCGACGATGGCCGGGATCTTCGAACGTGGTCGGCTCATCGTCGGACTCGACATCGGCTCCAACCTGTTCAGCTTCCGCGACCCCATCTCCGGTGACATCCAGGGCTTCGACGTCGACATCGCCCACGAGATCGCGGGCGCGATCTTCGGCGATCCGCAGCGCGTCGAGTTCCAGGTGCTCAGCTCGGCGCAACGGATCGACGCACTGCGCGACAAGACCGTCGACGTGGTGATCAAGACGATGAGCATCACCTGCGACCGGCTGCGCGACATCAGCTTCTCGGCCCCGTATTACGTGGCGTCGCAACGCATCCTGTCGTTCCGTAACTCGAACATCGCCGGACCTTCTCAGCTCGCCGACAAGCGGGTCTGCGGGGCGCGGGGCACCACCTCGATCGGCCGGATGCAGTCCATCCAGCCGCGGGTCCGGATGGTCAGCACCACCACGTGGGCCGATTGTCTCGTGCTGCTGCAACAGGGTCAGGTCGATGCGGTCACCAGCGACGACGCCATTCTCGCCGGACTCGCCGCGCAGGACCCGTGGGTCCGGGTCGTCGGCCCGAGCCTCGGCGAGGAGTTCTACGGAGTGGGCATCCCCAAGGGTGAGGACGACATGATCCGCTTCGTCAACGGGGTGCTCGAACGTATCCGGGCGACCGGCCGCTGGCAGCAGATCCGCGACCGCTGGTTGTCCATCCTCGACAGTGGATTCGGCGCACCGCAGCCGTACTACCGGGACTGATGCCCATGAGCTATGCCGGCGAACCATCACACGCCGACCCACACGGTCCCGAGAAGCGGGACGGGGCGGCTGCCGACGCACCCGAGGAGGTCGGCACCCAGCGCGTCTCACTCGCCGACCTGATGGGCGACGACGAGCCGGACACCGACCGGAACGCACCGGACGAGAGCACGACCGACGAGGTCGCCGAGGTCGGCACGCAGAAGGTCGATCTCGACGACCTGATGGCCGAGTCCGACGACACCACCGAACCGCGCCGGGTATCCGATCCCGATGTCGGAACGCAGGCGGCCGCACCCGCTTTCACCGTCGGTATCGCGCCGCCGGACCGGTTCGACAGCCAGACCGACCGGGTCGTCCGAACCCGGGCGACACAACACCCCGAGCCGGATTCGGGTCCGCTCGGACGGCGACTCGTCCCGCGCCGACGCCCCCCGGTCCACGAACGTCGTCTCGGCAGCGGCCTGGTCGAGATGCCGAAGATCACCGACATCGAACCCGAGGACGCGGTCATCGACGACCCGGTGATCGCCGAGAACAAGCGATTCTGTTGGCGCTGCGGCAAACCCGTCGGAAGACTCGAAGGAGAGGGTCAGGGTCCGCCCACCGGCGACTGCACCAACTGCGGTGCGCGGTATTCGTTTGTACCGGGACTCGCCCAGGGGACTCTGGTCGCCGATCAGTACGAGATCGCCGGCGCGATCGCCCACGGCGGACTCGGCTGGATCTACCTGGCCATCGACCGCAACGTGAGTGACCGCCCCGTCGTTCTCAAAGGGCTTCTGAATTCCTCGGATTCGGAGGCGCAGCGAGTCGCGGTGGCCGAACGCCAGTTCCTGGCGTCGGTGAACCACCCCGGCATCGTCAAGATCTACAACTTCGTCGAACACGTCGACGACGACGATCGCTTCGGCTACATCGTCATGGAGTACATCGGCGGTCAGACGCTCAAGCAGATCACCTCGGGTGACCCCGAGAAGTCGCTGCTGTCCGTCGAACAGGGCCTCGCCTACATCCTCGAGGTGTTGCTGGCCGTCGGCTACCTGCATTCGGTGGGCCTGGTCTACAACGACGTCAAACCCGAGAACATCATGGTCGGCAGCGACGAGGTCAAGCTCATCGACCTGGGTGCCGTCTCGCCGATCAACGGCTACGGACACCTCTATGGCACACCGGGTTTCCAGGCACCGGAGATCGTCAAGACCGGGCCGCAGGTCGCCACCGACATCTACAGCGTCGGACGCACTCTCGCGGTGCTGACCGTGCCGATGGAGATGCGCAACGGCCGCTACGTCGACGGCCTGCCGTCCCCCACCGAGACCGCCGTCTTCCGCGACAACCCGTCGTTCTACCTTCTGCTGCAACGTGCCACGGCTCCCGACCCGGCCGACCGGTTCGCCTCCGCCGAGGAGATGAGCACCCAGGTGCTCAACGTGCTCCGCGAGACGGTCGCCGTGCACACCGGCGTGCCCCGGCCCTCGTTGTCGACGGTCTTCACCCCGCAGCGCTCGACCTTCGGCACCGATCTGATGCTCGCCCCGGTCGACGGCTTCTTCGACCCCGACCAGGCCGCGTTCTACGATCCGGTCGACATCGCCACCGCGCTCCCCCTGCCTCTCGTGAATCCGTTGGATCCTGCCGCGAGCCTGCTGACCTCGGCCGCCCTCTCTGACCCTCGGCAGACCCTCGACTCGATCAACACCGCACGCGCAGAAGGTTTCGCATCGCTGTTCGGCGGACGCCCGGTGAAGAACGCCCATCCCTCGCTGGAGATCGACCTCGCCGAGGCGCGCGCCCACCTCCAGCTCGACGACGTCGACACCGCCCTCGCACTGCTCCGCGATGTCCGTGAGCACCACGGCGATTCGTGGCGGGTGGAGTGGTACATGGGTATCTGCGCCCTGATGAACGACGAACCCGAGCTGGCCTACGAACGGTTCGACGAGGTCCTGGGCGCGATGCCCGGCGAGGTCGCACCGAAACTCGCGGTGGCCGGCACCGCCGAACTGATCGGCCGGTGGCTCGCCGACGAGGACGGGCCGTCGAAATCCGCCGACCGGATCGCCCGGTTGTACGACGTCGCGCAGCACCACTACCACGATCTGTGGCTGACCGACCACAGCATCGTGACCGCCGCCTTCGGCCTGGCCCGCCTCGCCGTGGCGGCCGGAGACTTCGACGGCGCGATCCGCCCTCTCGACGAAGTACCCGCCACCAGTAGGCATTTCAACACCGCGCGGGCGACCGCGATCATCGCCCTGGTGCACGGCCGACCCACCTCACAGGTCACGCGTAACCAGATCGTCGAGGCCGCACGACGACTCGAGCAGATCCCCGACACCGAACCCCGCAAGTCACGCATGCTCCTGATCGTGCTCGGTACCGCGCTCGGCTGGATCCACGACAACCCGGAGGACGAGGGCTCCGACAAGGAACCCTCGACGCTACTGGGCTTCCCGTTCACCGAATACGGAATCCGCACCGGCACCGAGAGATCCCTGCGCCAGCTCGCACGCCAGACGCGCAACAACCGCGAGCACCGCTTCATGCTCGTCGATCTCGCGAACTACGTGCGGCCCAACACGCTGTTCTGACCTCGATACGCGGCGTCCTCGCTGCGGCGACGAGGTCGATGGCTGCGGCGCACCCCTCCGCTCCCTGAGGTGCGAGGAGCGTTAGCCGCCGGGCTGAGTGAGCGACGAAGGAGCGTATCGACGTCGACGAGCCCCGAAGGCTTCGTGACACACCGTCGTTCACCCAACCACCGATCGACCTCAACCCGACCCACAGACGTCGATCGACATCTGCCGGTCGAGTTGAGGTTCGGCAGTCGGCATGCGGGCTCCTCGAGGATCAGAGACGACGGGTCCTCCACCGGAACCGGGTCTCTTGTGCTCGACGATCGCCGGGGAACCGCGACGATCGCGTCCCCGTGAGCACCGGCGGAGGGCACATTCCCCTCGGACGCCACTGAGCGGGACGCGAATGTCGACCCACCCGGCGCGGTGTGCCGCAGTCACCCCGCCGGCTCGGTGCACGACACCCGTATCAACATCGCACGCGACATCAATCCGTGAGAACGACCTCGGTCGAGCTCGCAGCGCCGGAGCGATGTCGCATGCGCCGTGGTTCCGCGTTGATGCGGTGATCCGATCGCGCGTGCACCCGGGAAAACCCGGCCTCCCTCGGACACCGGCGAGGCCTTTCCTCCTCCACGACGGCCAGCCGGCCGAGGGCACCGAGGCGCGAGGAGCGATAGCCGACGGGCTGAGTAGCGACGAAGGAGCGTATCGAAGTCGACGAGCCACGAAGACCTGCCCCGGGCCAGGTCAGTCAGACTCGGCGACGAGCGCGGCCGACTGCCGGGCGATGGCGAGCTCCTCGTTCGTCGGGACCACCAGTACGTCGACGGCGCTGGCGTCGGCGGAGATCCGACGCGCCGACCGGTCCGCTGCTGCGTTGCGTTCCGGGTCGAGGACGATCCCGAATCGCTCCAGCCCCTCGAGCGCGTCCGCCCGGACGCGCGCCGAGTTCTCGCCGACACCGGCGGTGAAGGTGATCGCGTCGAGCTTGTCGAGCTCGAAGGCGTACGCACCGAGGTAATGCCGCAACCGGTGGATGTAGACGTCGTAGGCGCGGCGGGCGTCCTCGTCGCCGGCGTCGACCAGTTCGGTGATGGAACGGAAGTCGTTCTCGCCGCACAGGCCTCGGAGTCCCGATCGCTGGTTGAGCAGCGTGTCGATCTCGTCGACGGACAGGTGGGCCACCCGGTTGAGATGTAGCACCAGGCCGGGGTCGATGTCGCCGCTGCGGGTTCCCATCACCAGCCCCTCCAGCGGGGTCATGCCCATGCTGGTGTCGACGGGTTTTCCGCCAGAGATGGCCGAGGCCGACGCGCCGTTGCCGAGATGCAGCACGATCTGATCGAGCTCGGTCACGTCCTTCCCGAGAAACTCGGCCACGCGGCCCGACACGTACTCGTGGCTGGTGCCGTGGAATCCGTACCTACGGATGGCGTGTTCGGCCGCCACCTCCCGATCGATGGCGTAGGTCGCTGCCGCGGAGGGCAATCCGTGGAAGAAGGCGGTGTCGAACACCGCGACCGACGGCACGTCGGGAAGCAGGGTGCGGGCCGCCTCGATGCCCACCAGGTTGGCCGGATTGTGCAACGGCGCCAGGGGCGAGATCCGCTTGATCTCCGAGATCACCCAGGAGTCCACGAGTGTCGGCTCGTAGAACGACCGGCCGCCGTGCACCACGCGGTGCCCGACCGCCGCCAGGTCCGCGTGCACGAGATCGGTGCCGTTGTCGGCGAAGAACCGTTCGGCACGACGGACCGCCGTCAGGTGATCGGGCAGCGACACCGACTCGGTGACGGTCTCCCCGTTCTGTTCGTGCGTGATCGACGACCCGGCGTCGCCGATGCGCTCGGCGATCCCGTCCGCGATGACGACGCCGGTGTCGGGTTGGACGAGTTGATATTTCAGCGACGACGAGCCCGCGTTGAAGACGAGGACCGCGCCGGCGGTGTCGGCGCTCACCGCGCGTCTCCGGTGGCGGTCTCGTCGCTGCCGGTCTCGTCTGGGACGATCTCGTCGGAGTCCACGTGTTGCGCCTGGATCGCGGTGATGGCGACCGTGTTGACGATGTCGGACACGAGTGCGCCACGGCTGAGGTCGTTGATCGGCTTGTTCAGGCCCTGGAGCACCGGGCCGATCGCGACGGCCCCGGCGCTGCGCTGCACCGCCTTGTACGTGTTGTTGCCGGTGTTGAGGTCTGGGAAGATGAGGACCGTCGCCCGCCCGGCGACCGGGGAGTCGGGCATCTTGGTCTCGGCAACCGACGGTTCGACCGCCGCGTCGTACTGGATGGGCCCCTCGACGAGCAGCTCCGGCGCGCGTTGCCGCACCAGTTCGGTTGCGGTCTTGACCTTTTCGACGTCGGCGCCCGTGCCGGACGTCCCGGTGGAGTAGGACAGCAGCGCCACGCGCGGATCGATACCGAAGGCGGCTGAGGTCTGCGCCGAGGAGATGGCGATGTCGGCGAGTTGCTCGTCGGTCGGGTCGGGGACGATCGCACAGTCGCCGTAGGCGAGCACCTTGTCCGCCAGGCACATGAAGAACACGCTCGACACCGTCGAGACGCCCGGCTTGGTCTTGATGATCTCGAACGCCGGCCGGATGGTGTGGGCGGTCGTGTGCGCCGCCCCCGACACCATCCCGTCGGCCCGACCGGTATGCACCATCATGGTGCCGAAGTAGGAGACGTCGAGCATCTTCTCCCGCGCACGGTCGAACTCCATGCCCTTGTGCTTGCGGAGATCTGTGTAGATCCGGGCGAACTCGTCGAGGTACTCCGAGGTGGCCGGGTCGATGACGGCGACCCCGGCGAGGTCGAGACCCAGCTCGTTTGCCCTCTCCTGCACGGCATCCTGGTCACCGAGCAGCGTGAGGTCGGCGACCCCGCGGCGGAGAAGACGGCTCGCCGCGCGCAGGATGCGGTCGTCGCCGCCCTCGGGGAGCACGATGTGCTTACGCTGCGCCCGCGCACGGGAGATGAGCCGGTACTCGAACATCTGCGGGGTCACGACGGACGGGACGTCGACGTTGAGGTTGCGCATGACGACCTCGGGATCGACGTAGGTCTCCATGAGCGACAACGCCGCCTCGATCTTGCGCGCCGATCCGGCGTTGAGCCGGCCGCGGGTGTGGGCCGCGGTTCGCGCGGTGTCGTAGGTGCCGTGCGGACAGCTGATGATCGGCAGCGTCGGTTTGAGTCCGCTCACCAGCGCCTCGATCATCGGATGCGGCTTGAGCCCGCCGTTGAGGATGATGCCCGACAGTCGCGGGAAACCCTGCGCCGTATTGGCGTTCACGAGCGCGAGGAGCACGTCGGACCGGTCGGCGGGCGTGATCACGACCGTGCCGTCGGTGAGACGCTCCAGGATGTGTTCGACGGTCATCCCGCCCACCATCACCCGTAGCGCCTCGTGGTCGAGGAACTCCTCGTCGCCGCTGTACATGGTGGCGCCGAGCGCCTCCTTCAGCTCGGCCATGGTGGGGGCGAACAGGATCGGCTCCTCCGGGAGACACAGACTCGGAACCCCGGTGCGGCGCAGCGTCGCCCGGATCTCGTCGAGCCGGTCGGGGTCGCACCGGTTCGCAACGAGGGCGATCGGTGTCGCATGGGCGGTGCCGACCTCGGCGAGCAGTCCTTCGGCGAGATCGGCGATCGCCTCGGGTGATCTGCCGTCGGCCTTCAGCGCGAGCACCATCGGGGCCGACAGGTTGGCGGCGATGCGCGCGTTGAAGCTCAGCTCCGACGGGGTGCCGACGTCGGTGTAGTCCGAGCCGACGATCACCACGCGATCGCAGTGGGTTGCCAGCGCATGGAACCGGGCGACGATCTCCCCGATCGCGGCCTCGGGGTCGTCGTGGACCTGCTCGTAGGTCACGCCCAGGCAGTCCTCGTAGGGCACGTCCACCGAGTCATAGTCGATGAGGAGGTCGAGCAGCGGGTCCCGGTTGTCGCCGTCGGCGCGGGTGATCGGGCGGAAGACCCCGACCCGACCTCCGGTTGCCGCGAGCAGGGCCAACAGGCCCAGCGCCACGACGGATTTCCCGGTCTCCCCCTCGGCCGAGGCGAGATAGATGCTGGTCGTCGACTCGCCGGCACCTCGATCCCCGGCGACTCGATCTCCAGCGGTGGGGTCGGTAACGGCAGCGTCGGTGGCCATGCGCCCCAGCATAGTGGCGCCCGAGGGGTCCAACCGGACGAGCTCAGATCAGGATGCCGGGATTGCAGACGCCGTCGGGATCGAGGGTCGCCTTGACCGCCCGCAGGGCCTCGAGCGCCAGCGGACCGATCTCCTCGTGGTAGGCGTCGCGATGGTCGCGGCCGACGGCGTGATGGTGGGTGATGCTCGCGCCGGCTGCCCGGATCGCGTCGTTCGCGGCGGTTTTCGCGGCCGCCCACTCGGTGATCGGGTCAGCGCCGAACGGCGCGACCACGGTGAAGTACAACGACGCACCGGCGGCGTAGACGTGGCTGACATGGCACATGACCAGCGGGGGTGTACCGGAGGCGGTGAGCGTGTCGGTGATCGCGGCGGTGACCGCGGCGCGCAGCTCGTGCAACTTCGACCAATAGGTGACGGTCTCCAGGGTCTCGACCAGCACACCGGCGTCGAGCAGCGGGTCGCGCAGGTAGGGGCCGGCGAAACGTCCTGTGCGCCAGGACTCCCCGGGGCCGGACCCGAGCGCCGTGCCACCGGCGTCGACGAGCACCTCGGATGCGGCGTCGCGGCGCCGGAGCACCTCGCGCTCCTCACCCTCGTATCCGGTGACGACGAGGCATCCCGACGAGTCGCCGCCGAGCTGTGCCGGATCGGCGAGGTTGATCGCGGTCTCGACCTCGTCGGACAGGCGGATCACGGTGGGCAGCGGGCCGTCCTGCGCGAGTCGTCGCAGGGCGGTGGCGCCGTCGGCGAAGGATGCGAAGCGCCAGCCGTCGAAGAGCCGGGTGGCCGGGGCCGGATGGACGCGGAGGCGAACGCTGGTGATGACGCCGAAGGCGCCCTCGGAGCCGAGGAACAGCTGGCGGAGGTCGGGCCCCGCCGCGGACCGGGGCGCCGTCCCCACGTCGACGGTGCCGCGGGGGGTGGCGAGGACGAGTCCCTCCACCATCTCGTCGAAGCGGCCGTACCCCGCCGACGACTGACCGGCCGACCGGGTGGCCGCGTAGCCGCCGATCCCGGCGCCCTCGTAGGACTGGGGGAAGTGTCCGAGCGTCCAGCCCCGATCACGCAGAAGCGCTTCGGCGGCACTCCCCCGGAGACCGGCCTGCAGGGTGGCGATGCGGGAGATCTCGTCGATCTCGACGAGACGGTCGAGGCGCCGGAGGTCGACGCTGACCACGCCGGCGAACCCCGCGCGGTCGGGGGCGAGCCCGCCCACCACCGAGGTGCCGCCGGTGAACGGCACGACCGCGACCTTCGCGGCGGCGCAGACCTGCAGTATTCGCACGACGTCGTCGTGATCGGCCGGATAGACGACCAGGTCGGGGGCATCGGCGGCGTCGCCCGCGCGCATTCGCAGCAGGTCGGGCGTCGAGTAGCCGCGGGTGTGCTGGACCCGCGCGTCGTCGGAGCCGACGACGTGTTCGGCGCCGACGACGGCCTCGAGGTCGGCGCGGACGGCCGCCGGCACGCGCGAGTCGCCGGGCGTGACCGACTCGGGAGCGATACCCCGGTCCTCGGTGGCGTCGCCGGCCAGCGCGGCCGCGGCGGCGGGCAACTCGGTGACGCGGCCGGGGTCGCCCCAGCGCGGCCGGCGCATCTCGACGACCGGGATCGCGGTCTCGTCTGCGGTCCGCTCGCCACCGGTCATCGTCGGGTCACTCCTCGTTCTTGACGACCGCCCGCACGACGAGGTCGGCGATCTGCTCGTCGGTGAGCGAACTGTCCGGGATGAGCATCAGCGAGTAGATCGTCCGCACCAGGAACTCCGCGGCCCCACGCGGATCCGGGACGAGCTGATCCCCGATCTGCGGCTCGAGATCGGGCAGCGTCTGATCGACGATCAGCTGGATGAGGCTGGGACCCGACGAGTCGCTGGTCGCGACCAGCGCCCGCACGATCTCCTCGGGTTCCTTGCGCAGCACATATTGCAGCGCCTCGTGCTCGCGGATGTAGGGCAGCACGTTCACGACCTGCGCGCGGACCTTCCCGGCCGCATCGGGCGCGGAGGCCGACCATTCCCGCAGCTTGATCCGCAGCAGGGACACCTCGCGGTCGACGATTGCCGCGACCAGCGCATTCCGACCGCCGAACATGCGGTAAGCAGTTGCCCGGGCGACTCCTGCGTGACGCGCCACGGACGTCAGACTCAACGTCTTGGCGCCGAAGCGGGAGACGAGTCCCACTCCGACGTCCACCATGCGGTCACGATCCATGCGAAAAACTTATCGAATCAGGGTGTCCGCACGTGCGGGCACCTCCGCCTAGGCTACCGCCCATCGGCGCCCCGATCGGATGTGCTGAACGGGCCGGGCGAGCTACGAGGACGCAGAATCTCCACTTTCGGACCAGGTTCGCGTGCTGTAAACGGCGCTGCAACCGAGGTGGCGATTCCTCAGGTGGCAGTGGGCGAACCTTCCGGTACGCGAGGCTCCGGGGCGGTCTGCGCCGGCCGGGTCTCGGGTCGCGCCCGCCGGGTACGCGGTGGCAGCAGTCGACGCGCGATCGCCACCCCGCCGATGCACAGCACGCCGCCGACGATCCCGACGCCGGTCGGCAGTTCGTCGAGAAGCGCCCAGGACATCACGATCACGATCGCGGGAACCACGAGCGTCGTCGCCGCCATCGCGCCGGCATCGGTGCGCGCGAGGGCATACGCCCAGGTCGAGAAGGCGATCGCGGTGGGCCCGACGCCCAGGTAGATCACCGCGGCGATCGCGGATGCGTCGGCGTCCGCGAGCTCCGAGATCGCGGCGGGCGCGAAGGGCAGGGTCGCAACGAGACCGGCGAGGGCACCGAGCCAGGTCGCGGTCAGCGCGTCCACCGTGCGGAGTGCGGACTTCTGGATGAGCACGCCGGTCGCGTAGAGCACCGCGGCAGCGATTCCGAGGAGCACTCCCAGCCAATCGGCATGGGCGTCAGCGGTGGCCGAGCCACCGGCCGCGATGAGCACGACCCCGGCGAAGGCGATGGTCATACCGATCACCAGATGTCGCGGAAAGCCCTCTCCCAGAAAGAGTCCCGCGGCGATCGCGACGAGGATCGGGGCCAGGTTCACCAGCAGGGACGCGGTGCCGGCATCCAGGTGCTGCTCGGCCCAGTTCAGCAGGATCGTGTAGCCGGCGAACCAGGCGACGCCGTAGGCGATCACCAGCCCCAACGCCCGTCCCCGCGGGAACCAGGTGGGGGCCGGACCGTCGTGGACACCGCGAGGGCTCCGCCTCCGCAGCCGCACCACGAGCACGATGACCGTCAGCGGGATGACCGCCGCCAGGAGCCGCAGGAACGCCATCGAGCCCGGCGAGAACGAGTCCCCCAACGCCCGGATGCCGACGAACGCCGACGCCCACAGCACGACGGTGGTGAGCGCGGCCAGGGCCGGCAGGGA
This sequence comes from Gordonia westfalica, assembly GCF_900105725.1. Taxonomy (NCBI): domain Bacteria; kingdom Bacillati; phylum Actinomycetota; class Actinomycetes; order Mycobacteriales; family Gordoniaceae; genus Gordonia; species Gordonia westfalica. Next base: position 4,434,339 of record NZ_FNLM01000034.1, on the reverse strand, counting down.
GACGCCGAGAACTGCGGGCGACGAGGAGCGCGGGGTCATACCTCCCAGCGTCGGCCATCGAGTTCTTCAGGACAAGTGAAATTTTCTATCGGTCTGTTAAGTCCAGCTGTATTGTCGAATCCATGGTCGACATCCACCGACTCCGGGTCCTGCGGTCCGTCATCGGCGAGCGATCCATCGGCGGCGCCGCCACCGCTCTGGGGTACACGCCGTCGGCGGTCAGCCAGCACATCGCCACCCTGCAGCGAGAAACCGGACTGACACTCATCGAGCGCGACGGCCGGGGCATCGTGCCCACCGAGGCCGGCACTATCCTGGCCGCCGAATCCGAGCCGGTCTTCGAACAGCTGGCGCGCGTGGACGGCCTCATCTCCGAACTCCGCGACGGACGCCTGGGGCAACTCCGGATCAACTACTTCGCATCGGCAGGGGCCACGTGGATCCCGCCGATCGTCGCGGCCCTGACGCGCGAATTCCCCGGCCTGAGACTCGACCTCCGGCTGATCGAACTCGCGGACCCCTCCGCCGCCTCCCCCGACGTCGAGATCTACGTCGCCGACACCGACCACCCCGCCGGCGATTCCGGCGGCTACACCAGCCGCCCCCTCACCAGCGACCCGTATCACGCAGTGGTACCGCATGAGTCGCACTGGGCCGGTCGCGAGTCGGTGACCCTGCGTGAGCTGTCCCCGGTGCCGTGGGTCGACAACGACGTCGCCCGGGGCCCGTGCCGGCAGGCACTCCTGAACGCCTGCACCTCAGTCGGTTTCACACCGGACTTCAGCATCGAGACACAGGACTACCCGACCGCGATCCGCTTCGTCGCCGCCGGCGTCGGACTCACCGTGGTCCCACAACTCGCGCTCACCCACCTACCCGCCGGGGTGGTGGCGATCCCCATCGTCGACCCCACACCCGTCCGCGCGATCCGGGTGCGCGTACGACAGAGCGCTCAGGACCTGCCGCCGGTACAGCGAGTACTGGAACTGCTCGACGCCGCTGTGCTGCAGCCGATTCACAGGCTTCGACAAGCTCAGCCAGCGGGGCCGCGCTGAGCGCGGTTTCGAGCCATGAATCGGGACTGGCTGTACTAGCTGTATTGACCCGCCAGGTTGGGTACCGGGTAGCGCTGCAATTCGCTGGTGCTGCGGAGCCAGGGTCGGGTCAACAGCGTTGCGCCCGCCCGGCATGAGTGTTCCGCGGAACACTCATCACACGGTGCCCTGCGGAACTGTCGGTGGCGCTGCGGTCCACATGCCGAATTGTTCGGTGATCAGGCCTTCGTCGCGGCCTGACGTCCGGCAAACCCACCCTTTTTGGGCAAACCCACCACCCCCGGGGGTGGTGGGTTTGCCCAAAAAGGGTGGGGCTGTCACTATTCGGCGGTCAGCTTGATGATCGGGCGCTGCCGGTCGGTCTTCTGTTGGTGCCCACCGAACTGCGGATCGGCGCCGACCTGTTTCCACGCTGACTCGCCGAAGGACGTACCCGACGTCCCGGGTCAGTACAACTAGCCGAGCTTGCGCAGGCGCGGTTCCAGGTCGCGCTGGAAGTTCTCCAGGAAACGACGCTGATCGTGGCCGGGCGCATGGAAGACGAGGTGGTTCAGTCCGGCGTCGGTGTAGAACTTGACCTTCTCGACGGCCTCGTCGGGGTCGGAGGCGACGATCCAGCGCTTGGCGACCTGCTCGATGGGCAGTTCGTCGGCGAGACGTTCCATCTCGGTGGAGCTGTTGACGCTGTGCTTCTGCTCCGGGGTCAGCGACAGGGGCGCCCAGAATCGTGTGTTCTCCAGCGCCAGTTCGGGATCGGGATCGTAGGAGATCTTGATCTCGATCATCTTGTCGATGGCGTCGAAGTCGCGTTCGGCCTTCTCCGCACCTTCTTTCACCGCAGGGAGAAGCTTCTCGGTGTAGAGCTCGGCACCCTTGCCCGAGGTGCAGATGAAGCCGTCGCCGGCGCGTCCCGCATACCGGGCGACGACCGGTCCACCGGCGGCGACGTACACCGGGATCGGTTGTTCCGGAACGTCATACATGTACGCACCCTGCGTGTGGTAGTACTCGCCGTCGAAGTTGACCTCTTCACCGGTCCACAGTTCACGCATGAGCTTGATCGACTCGCGCAGGCGGGCGAAGCGCTCCTTGAACTCGGGCCACTCGCCCTGGAAGCCGGTGGCGTACTCGTTGAGCGCCTCGCCGGTGCCGACGCCGAGCATGATGCGACCCGGGTACATGCATCCCATCGACGCGAAGGCCTGGGCGATGACCGCCGGGTTGTAACGGAAGGTGGGGGTCATGACCGACGTGCCGATCTGGACGCGCTTGGTGCGCTCACCGACGGCCGCCATCCACGCGAGCGAGAAGGGGGCGTGGCCGCCGTTGTGCCGCCACGGCTGGAAGTGGTCGCTGACCGCGACCGAGTCCAGTCCGTGCTCTTCGGCTGCGACCGCGATCTCCACCAACTCGCGCGGATCGAACTGCTCCGCCGACGCCTTGTATCCGAGCCTGAGTTCTGCCATTGAGCCTCGCCCCTAACCGTCGGCCGTGCCGACCTCACATTCCGTGGCCGATCCACTGATCGTGATCGCCGTTGTGACCGCAAATACCAAACTAGAGCATTGGTGACGGTGCGACTCTCCCCGTCCACCAGGGGGCCGCCGCGCCCGATTGGACCTCAAGTGAACTTTAAGTTCTACCCTGGGCGACATGAGCATGGAGTCGGTCGCCTGGGACATGATGTACAAGTCGTCGACCTCGCCGGACGGTAAGCGGTTGCGGGGAGATCGACGTGCGACGCTGCGCCGGATCGGCGGGTTCGCGAGCCCCCATCGGCGCCGGATCGGGCTGTTCCTGGTGCTGTCGGTGTTCACCGCGGTCCTCACCGTGGTGACGCCGCTGCTCGCCGGACGAGTCGTCAACCTCATCACCGCCAGTGGGTCCGAGGCGATGATCGTCGGAATCGCGGTGGCGATCGCCCTGATCGCCGTCGCCGAGGCGGCGGCCGGAATCGGGGTGCGGTGGCTGTCGTCGAACATCGGTGAGGGCCTCATCCTCGACCTGCGTCGCGCAGTCTTCGACCATGTCCAGCGGATGCCGGTCGCCTTCTTCACCCGGACCAGGACCGGCGCCCTGGTGAGCCGGCTCAACAACGACGTCATCGGCGCGCAGCGCGCCTTCAGCGACACACTCTCCGGTGTCGTCTCGAACATTGTGACACTCACGCTGACCCTGGGCGTGATGATCTACATCAGCTGGCAGATCACGCTGCTCGCCCTCATCCTGTTGCCGATCTTCGTGGTCCCGGCGCGTCGGATGGGACGCCGGATGGCTTCTCTCTCTCGGGAGGCCGCGGAGCACAACGCGCGCATGTCGACCCAGATGACGGAACGGTTCTCCGCACCCGGTGCCACCCTGGTCAAGCTGTTCGGCCGCCCCGACCTGGAATCACGCGAGTTCGCCGACCGTGCGGATCGTGTGCGCGACATCGGTGTTCGACGCGCGATGCTCCAGGCCTACTTCTTCACCGCGTTGACACTGGTCTCCGCGCTCGCGCTCGCCCTGGTCTACGGGCTCGGGGGATGGCTCGCGGTGAACGAGCATCTGTCGGCGGGTGCGGTCGTCTCGCTCGCCCTCCTCCTCACCCGCATGTACGCCCCGCTCACCGCGCTGGCGAACGCCCGTGTCGAGATCATGAGCGCGCTGGTCAGTTTCGAGCGCGTCTTCGAGGTCCTCGACCTGACACCGCTGATCACCGACGCCCCGGACGCACGACCGGTCCCCGGCACCGAGAGCGGCCGGCCGGTCCCGGTGTCGGTGCACTTCGACAACGTCTCCTTCGCCTACCCCGCGGCCGACAAGGTCTCGCTGGCATCGCTGGAAGAGGTTGCGCAGCTCGATAACCGGGCGGGTGCAACCGTCCTGCACCACGTCGACCTCGACGTCCCCGCCGGCAGCATGGTGGCCCTGGTCGGCAGTTCGGGTGCGGGCAAGTCGACGATCGCGAGCCTCGCCACCCGGCTCTACGACGTCGACGAGGGCTCGGTCCGACTGTCCGACGTCGACATCCGCGACCTGCAGACCGCGTCGGTGCATCGCACCGTCGGGCTGGTCACGCAGGACGGCCATCTCTTCCACGACAGCATTCGCGCCAATCTCGTTCTGGCCCGGCCCGAGACCTCCGACGACGAGATCTGGCACGCGCTGCGCCGGGCCCGCCTCGAGGAGTTGGTGGCGTCCTTGCCCGACGGCCTCGACACCATCGTCGGCGAACGCGGGTACCGCCTGTCCGGCGGTGAGCGCCAGCGGATGACCATCGCGCGACTGTTGCTCGCGCAGCCGTCGGTGGTGATCCTCGACGAGGCGACCGCACATCTGGATTCGACGTCGGAGGCCGCGGTTCAGGAAGCGTTGGGCGAGGCCCTCGAAGGACGGACCTCGATCGTCATCGCGCACCGGCTCTCGACGGTCCGCGCGGCCGACGAGATCGTGGTGCTCGAAGCGGGGCGCGTCGTCGAACGCGGAGACCACCCGACGCTTCTGGCACGCAACGGACGCTACGCCGAGCTGTATCGCACGCAGTTCGCCGACGACGGTGGGGACCCCGAGGACGGGACGCTCACGGCGTAGGGCTGCGAGGTCATCTCACGAGGCCTTCGAGGCTCGTCGCTAACGCTCCTCGCACCTCAGGCAGCGAGGGGGGTGAGTCGCGCTCTTTCGGATCAGGCAGCAGTGGCTCCCTGAGGAGGCCCGGAGCTTGCGGAGGGCCGTCACCACCCGCTCCCTGAGGAGGCCCGGAGCTTGCGGAGGGCCGTCACCACCCGCTCCCTGAGGAGGCCCGGAGCTTGCGGAGGGCCGTCACGAAGGGCCGTCGTCGAGGTCGTCGAAGTTGTCGATCAGCGGACGCCGGGGGCGCTTCGGGCCCTTCGCGCGTTCCGCGCGGCGGCGGCGGACCTGCATCACGATCAGCACGATGTTGACCACGATGATGGCGATGCCGACGGCCACCCAGAACCAGCGGCCGTCGCGCCACCAGTCGACGGTCAGCCAGCCCAGGCAGATGATGAGGATGGTCGCGCCGATGGTGGTCATCGTCGTCGACAGGGTCTGCGCGCCGCGTGCGAAGTCGGGGCCGGTACTCACGAGAACTCCTGGTTGGAACGGTTGCTGGCGATCAGGACTGGACTCGATCACGTCTGGACTACGACGACAACCGCGATCAGGATGGCCACCACCACTATCGCAGTGACGACGAACAGGATCTGGGCCGGGCCCGGCATCTCGCCGCCGCTCTGGAGCACGCGCATCGTGCGCCGCCACCGCCACGCACCGATCAGGGCGAGGCAACATCCCAGCGCCACGAGGACGAGACCCAGGATCAGTTCGAGTACCGGACTGTCGATGTCGGGGGCGAGGTAGACGATCGCCATACCCGCGGCCATGAATCCCAGCGCGGTACGCACCCACGCGAGGAGCGTGCGTTCGGCGGCGAGGGTGAACCGCGCATCGATCGCACCCGGCGGGCCGGCCGGGGCCGGGGGAACCGGGTTCGGGGCGGCGTTCGCATCGGAGCCCCCACCCACACCGTCAGCCGGCTCGTTGGCCCTCTCGGTCGTCAGTGCCCTTGCCCTCTCGTATTGCCTGCTTCGCGAATGCCGCGGTCGTCTCGATCGCGTGGATGGTCTCCGGGTGATGGGTGGTCAGCACCGGGAACGCATGTACCTGCCAAGCGTAGCTGTGTGCGAGGGCTTCGACCCCGGCCTCGTCGAGGGTCTCGATCAGGTCGATGACATCGGGTTCCAGCATCTCGCCGTCGGCGGTCACCATGACCGTCGGCGGGAACTCGGCGGGGTCGAGATCGGCGATGCGGCGTACCCCGGTCAACGGCACGGGACCGCGGTCGAACTCGGGCGCCAGCTTCGCCATCTTCGACTTCGGCAGGTAGGCGTCGGAGCGACTGGACCGGTCCGGGTTGGTGCCCAGGTCGACGTCGAGCAGCGGCGAGAATCCGATGAGCGCCGCGGGGGCCGGGAGTCCCCGTTCGATGGCGGCCTCGATGACCTTGGCCGCGAGGAACCCGCCCGCGGAGTCGCCGGCGACGATGACTCGCCGATAGTGACGCTCGCGGATCAGTTCGGCGTACGCGTCGACGGCGTCGGCCACCGATGCGCCCACCCCGGCCGCCGGAAGCTGCCGGTACTCGAGCGAGAACACCGGCATCTCGCAGGCACGGGCCAGACGGGCGGCGATCGACCGATGAGTACCGAGACCGCACACGACGAAGGCACCGCCGTGCAGGTAGAGCATCGCCGTGTCACTGTCCCGACGCGACGGTCCGGCCGGCATGATCAGCTCCGTGGAGCGCCCCGCGAGCGTCAACTGCTCGCGGACCACCCCGCGGGGCTTGGGACCCACCGCCACCAACCGGTCGATGAGGAACAGGCCCGCGAGACCGGCCTTGTTGACCGGCCAGAGCGCGAGCGCCGGTTTCAGCAGCACGCGAGAGCCGAGCCACAGCGGATACGACAGGAGACTCGGCCGCCGGTGATGGACGATGGGCATGAGGTTCCTCCTGGTCTGAGCCGAAGCTACACCCTCGGCACCCCCGTATATCCGGTAAACGCCGCGGAAAACATTCACCGAGTCGCCGTCTGCCGGTCACCTGGGTCCGCTATATTCTCGAACTCGTGACAAGACGGTTGCTGTGACACAGGTACAGATCCATCCGCAGTTCCTGCTGTCCGCGCAGGCAGACGACCCGCGGACCCTGTGCGACGTCCTCACCGAGACCGCACGGGCGAATCCCGATGCCGCCGCCATCGACGACGGCGACGTCACCCTCACCTACGGCCAACTGCTGGCATTGATCCGACGCACCGTCGCGCGTTTCGCCGAGGTCGGCGTCGGGCGCGGCAGCCGCGTCGGCATCCGGATGCCGTCCGGTTCGCGCGATCTGTACGTCGCCATCCTGGCCACCCTCTACGCCGGTGCCGCCTACGTCCCCGTCGACGCCGACGATCCCGACGAGCGCGCCGAACTCGTCTTCACCGAAGCCGCGGTCGATGCCATCGTCGACGCCGACGGCCCGCGGTCGACGAAACCCGCGGGCACCACCGCCGCTGCCCCGGCACGTCCCACACCCGACGACGACGCGTGGATCATCTTCACCTCGGGTTCCACCGGGACACCGAAGGGAGTCGCGGTCACCCACCGCAACGCCGCCGCCTTCGTCGACGCCGAGGCACACATCTTCCTCGCCGACGAACCGATCGGACCGGGTGACCGTGTCCTCGCCGGACTCTCGGTCGCCTTCGACGCGTCGTGCGAGGAGATGTGGCTGGCGTGGCGCAACGGCGCCTGCCTGGTGCCCGCACCGCGATCGCTGGTGCGCAGCGGCATGGACCTGGGCCCGTGGCTGGTGGCGCGCGACATCACGGTGGTCTCGACCGTGCCGACGCTGGCCTCGCTGTGGCCCCCGGAGGCCCTGGAAGCGGTGCGGCTGCTGATCTTCGGCGGCGAGGCCTGTCCGCCGGAGCTCGCCGACCGGCTCGCCGTACCCGGCCGCGAGGTGTGGAACACCTACGGACCCACCGAGGCGACGGTCGTCGCCTGCGCCGCCCCGCTCGGCGGCCCCGGCCCGGTGCGCATCGGATTACCGCTGCGCGGTTGGGATCTCGCGGTCGTCGACGCAGAGAGTCAGCCGGTCGCAGAGGGCGAGGTCGGTGAACTGGTCATCGGCGGCGTCGGCCTGGCCCGTTACCTCGACCCGGCCAAGGACGCCGAGAAGTACGCCCCGATGCCATCCCTGGGCTGGGAACGCGCCTACCGCAGTGGCGATCTCGTCCGGCTCGATCCCGCGGGCCTGATCTTCATGGGCCGCGCCGACGACCAGGTGAAGGTCGGCGGGCGACGCATCGAACTCGGCGAGATCGACAACGCGCTGCAGCATCTGCCCGGGGTGAGCGGCGCCGCCGCCGCCGTCCGCAAGTCCGCGGCCGGCAACAGCCTGCTCGTCGGATACCTGGTCTCCCCGGATCCCGACTTCGACGTCTCCGCGGCACATGCCGAGCTCACCCGCCACCTGCCCGCCGCGATGGTCCCGACCCTCGCCCTCGTAGACGAATTGCCCACGCGCACTTCGGGAAAGGTTGATCGCGATGCGCTGCCCTGGCCCCTGCCGGGCAGCAGCAGACCAGTGGATGACGATGTGGAACTCGGTGAGACCGAGTTGTGGCTGGCGCAGTTGTGGACCGATGTGCTCGGAATCCGGATCTCCCATCCCGATGTGGACTTCTTCGCGGAGGGCGGTGGTTCGCTGGCGGCAGCGCAGCTGGTGACGGCGATCCGCGGACGCCACCCCGACATCTCGGTCGCCGACCTCTACGACCATCCGCGTCTCGGGTCCATGGCGGAGATGCTCGACGCGCGCAGACCGATGACGAGCATCGTCGAACGCCATGTGGCGCCGACACCGCGCGCAACCGGGCTCGCCCAGCTCGCACTGACCGTCCCGCTGACGACCCTGACCGGCCTGCAGTGGGCGACCTGGCTCGGCGTCGTGAACAACCTCGGCGTCGTCGTCGCCGACCGGCTGGACCGGTCGGTGCCCTGGCTCGTCGAGGTGAACTGGTGGGTCCTGCTCGCCGCCTTCCTGGTCTTCATCACCCCGCCCGGCCGGATGTGTATCGCGGCGATCGGTTCCCGGCTGCTTCTCTCCGGGGTCACGCCGGGCGAGTATCCCCGCGGCGGCAGCGTGCACGTGCGTCTGTGGGTGGCCGAACGGCTCCTCGACGCGAGCGGCGCGGCCAACCTGTCGGGCGCACCGTGGATGATCTACCTCGCCCGCGCGCTCGGGGCGCAGATCGGCCGGGGCGTCGACCTGCACACCATCCCGCCCGTCACCGGACTGCTGACCGTCGGGGAGGGCGCGTCGGTCGAACCGGAGGTCGACCTCGCCGGCTGGTGGATCGACGGCGACGTCGTCCACATCGGCGAGGTCGCGATCAAACGCGGCGCGTCGATCGGTGCGCGTTCGACGCTCATGCCGGGCGCGGTGGTCGGTCGGGACGCCGTCGTCGCGCCGGGTTCGGCGGTCTTCGGTCGGGTGAAAGCGCGCCAGCACTGGGCCGGTTCACCCGCGATCAAGGTCGGCAAGGCCGCACATCCGTGGCCCGACCATCGCCCGCCGCGCGCGAGCGTATGGGTCCCCGTCTACGGGTTGTCCTCGCTGGTGCTGGCCGCGATCCCGCTGATCTCGCTCGCCGCCGGACTCGCCGTCATCGGCACCTGGGCTCTTTCCGCAGACCGGTTGCGCGACGTCGCGATCCGCGCGCTCATCCTCCTACCTGCGGCGACCCTGACCAGCCTCGTGGTCTTCGCCGCGATCACCGCAGCGCTCGTCCGCCTGGCCTCACTGGGGTTGAGTACCGGCTACCACCCGGTGCGCTCGCGGGTCGGGTGGCAGGTCTGGCTCACCGAACGTCTCCTCGACGCCGCCCGCACCTACCTGTTCCCGCTCTACGCCAGCCTGCTGACACCGATCTGGTTCCGGGTGCTGGGGGCCAAGGTCGGCAAGAGCACCGAGATCTCGACCGCACTCGTGCTGCCACGCTTCACCACCATCGGCGACGGCGCCTTCCTGGCCGACGACACGATGGTCGCGTCGTACGAACTCGGCGGCGGGTGGTTGCACATCGACGAGGCGAAGATCGGCAAGCGCTCCTTCCTCGGCAACTCGGGAATGACCGGGCCGGGTCGCAAGGTACCCAAGAACGGCCTGGTCGCCGTGCTGTCCGCGACCCCTGACCGTGCGAAGTCGGGGTCGAGCTGGCTGGGCAGCCCACCGGTCCGGCTGCGCCGCACCGCCGCCGAGACCGACACCTCGCGCACCTTCGATCCGCCGATGAAGCTGAAGGTCGCGCGCTCCGTCATCGAGACCCTGCGCCTCGTCCCGGTGATGGTGTCGTTCGGGCTGGGTGTCGGGATGCTGATCGGGCTGCAGTACGTCGCCGTCCACGTGCACTACGGCGTCGCCGCGCTGGTCAGCGGCCTGTTGCTGCTCGGAGTGGGCGCCATCGCCTGTGGCACCGCGGCCGCCGCGAAATGGCTTGTCGTCGGCCGGATCACGGTGAGCGAACACCCGCTGTGGAGTTCCTTCGTCTGGCGAAACGAGCTGTCCGACGCATTCGTCGAGACCGTGGCCGCGCCGTGGTTCGCCAACGCCGCCACCGGGACACCGATCCTCAACCTCTGGTTGCGTCTGCTCGGCGCCCGGATCGGACGTGGCGTGTGGTGTGAGACCTACTGGCTACCCGAGGCCGATCTGGTCAGCCTCGGCGACGGCGCGACCGTTCAGCGCGGCTGCGTCGTCCAGACCCATCTGTTCCACGACCGCGTCATGGCCATCGATCGCGTCACCCTCGACGCCGGCGCGACCCTGGGACCACACTGTGTCGCCCTCCCCGCGTCGGGGCTGGGCGAATCGGCAACGGTCGGACCGGCATCGCTGGTCATGCGCGGTGACGTGGTGCCCGCGCACACCCGCTGGCAGGGCAACCCCATCGCACCGTGGCCGACGGCAAAGTAGGTTTCGACAAGCTCAACCGGCAGAGAATGATCCGCCGGCCGAGCCGCGACGACCGAGCGCAGCGAGGACGCCGCGTGTCGAGGTCAGACCGCCGGTTCGGCCGGGGCGTCGACCTTCTTGGGAAGCGTCAGCAGCGTCGCGATGGACAGTGCGACCAGCATGATGCCACCGACCCAGGCCAGCACCTGGAGCGAGAAGACCGGCAGGATGATCATCACGATGCCGGCGATCACGGCGATGATGCCCGAGAGGATCAGGAACCAGGTGGGGCTGTGGCCGGACTTGGTGGCCGCGGCGTAGAGGTCGGCGACGCCCTGGAAGATCCAGCCGATACCGATGAAGACCGCGAGCAGCCACACCGCGTCACCGGGGCTGAAGAGCGCGATGATGCCGGCGAGCAGGACGATCACACCGACGACGCCGAGCAGGACACGTACGCCCTTGCTCAGGAACGTCGCCGCGAAAGCCTGGTAGATACGGAAGATTCCGGCGATGATCAGCGAGATCGCGAAGAGGATCGCCACCACGACGATGGTCGGACCGGGCCAGAGGATCACGATGATGCCCAGCACGATGCCGACGATCGACATGACGATCAGCGCGGTACGAACGGCGCCGATCAATTCGTCGGGGAAATGCTTCTGGTACGCCGTCGCAAAAGTCATGGTCGAAGGTTATCCCACTACGACGCGGTAGGTGCCGTCCTTGAGGGGCCATGGCACAAACTGAATGTCGTACCGGTAGTAAGTAATGGATGACCACCATCGCATTCTTCGAGCCGGTCGACGACCCGTCCGGCGAGGCCCGGTACCGGCCCACGCCGTTCGCGGCCAGCGCCTGGGCCGCCGATGCCGTCACCGGTCCGGCGGTGTGCGGGCTGGTGGCACTGGCGGTCGAGGCCGAGTACGGCACGGACGAGTTCCTGCCCGCCCGGTGCACCATCGAGCTGTTCAAGGCCGCGCGCCAGGAGGTCACGTCCACCCGCAACCGGGTCATCCGCTCCGGCGGGCGGATCCGGGTGGTCGACACCGAGATCGTGCAGCATCCCGCCGACGGCGGCGAGGTCGTCGTCGCGCGCGGGACCACGGTGTTCCTGCGGACGTCGGTCAATCCGCCCGGCGAGCGATGGCACCGCCCGGCCGAGACCGTGACCTTCCGACCGCCCACCACGACACCGGACGGCCTCGCTCCCCTCTTCTCGTCCGACTCACCCGACGGTGCGCTCGGCGAGTGGGACCCCACGATGGCCAATCACCAGAACGGCAACCGCAAGCGGATCTGGACCCGCGCGGCCCCGCTCGTCCGCGGCACGGAGCTGACGCCGTTCCAGCGCGCCGTCATCAGCGCCGAATCGGCCAGTCTGATGTCGAATTGGGGAAGCGAGGGCATCGGGTTCATCAACTGCGACCTCACCGTGGCGATCAGCCGTCTACCTCAGGGCGAGCGAATCGGGGTCGAAGCCGACCATCACGTCGAGCACGACGGCGTCTCGGTGAGCACCACCGGGCTCTACGACACCGGCGGGATGTTCGGCACCGCCCTCGTCACGGCGGTGAACAACGCGGCGTCGCAGATCGACTTCACCACCGTGGACACCACCAAGCGTTATCGCGAAGGTTGAGCAAAAAAAGGGTACTTAGCCAGGTAAAATACTTCCCACATGCGCCTCAGGTCTTGATAGGGTCACGCCCATGACACGACGCCTTCATCGGCTTCTCCTGGGTCTCGTCGTCTCGACACTCGCTGTTGCGCTGACGACAACGCTGACCGCCTCACCCGCTCACGCCGCGAACGCCGCGGGTCCGGCGACCATCGTCAATCGCCTCACCGGCCCGTTCGCCATGAACGACACCGTGGGTCGCCACAACATCGTGGGCACCGACCTGGGCGTCATGTGGGACAACGGCCGTGGCGAGATCCTCACCGCCTTCGGCGACACCCAGTCGTTCAACGGCTGGTCACTGCTGTACGGGGAGCTGTACTACTGGCGGTCCAATGTCCTGCTGCGCAGCACCGACCGCAACCTGGCCGACGGCATGACGTTCACCTCGCACGCCGGCCGCCCCGGCCACGCGAAGCGGCTCCTGAAGCCGAATGTCCGCCGCGAGGTCACCATCATCCCGACCGCGGGCGTCGCCGCCAACGGCAAGCAGTACATGACCGTCATGTCGGTCAAACGGTGGGATTCGCCGGGAATCTGGACGACCAACTGGTCGGGCCTCGTGGTGTCCGACGACAACGGCGAGAACTGGCGTGCGCTCAACGCTTTCCGCCCCAACGGCGGCGGCAACAAGAAGTTTCAGATGGTCGCCTTCCTGAAGGTCGGCAAGACCGTCTACTACTACGGCACGCCCGACGGCCGCTGGGGCGGCGTCTATCTCGCCCGGGTGGACGAGAAGGACATCGAGAACCTCGGCAAGTGGGACTACTTCTCCTACGGCCGCTGGGTCCGCAACAACCCCGGCGTCGCCACCCCGGTGATGGGCGCGCCGACCGGCGAGATGTCCGTCGCCTGGAACGACTATCTCGGCAAGTACATCTCGCTGGCCAGCCAGGACATCGGCGTGACCCTCCGGACCGCCGACAACCCTTGGGGCCCTTGGACTTCGGGTGAGCTCGTGGCACCGTCCGCCGACCCGTACACCGGGTATGCGCCGTACATCCACCCGTGGTCGAAGGGCAGCACCCTCTTCTTCACGTACTCGATCTCGATCGGCTACCAGGTCTATCTGATGCGGTTGCCGCTCAAACGCTGACGCAGGATTTCCGACGAGGCGGGGGCGGTTCCGGACTCCGGGACCGCCCCCGCTCCGTCGTCCGCTCAGCCCTGCCCGAGCATCGCCCGCATCTGGTCGATCTCGGCCTGTTGGGTCTTCTTCACCTGCGTGGCGAGGGCTCTGCTCGCCGGATCGATGCCGTGCGCGAGTTCCTCGTCGGCCATCGCGATGGCCCCCTCATGGTGACGGATCATGCCCTCGAGCCAGAGTCGATCGAACTCGGCGCCACTGGCGTTCCGGAGCGCCACCATCTCCGCGGGGGACATCATCCCCGGCATGTCCCCGTGGCCCATTCCGCCGTCACCCCCGGGTCCCATACCCCCGTGATCCATGTCCCCGTCCATGTGCTCCCCCATCGGGACGCCCCATGACCTGAGTCGGGCTGCCATCTGGTCGATCTCGTCTTCCTGAGCGTCCTCGATCGTGTCCGCGAGCTCGATGAGTTCGCGATTCTGTGTCCGACCCTCGACGAGTTCGGCCATCATCACCGCCTGGCGATGATGCGGGATCATCTCGGTGGTGAAGTCGACGTCGGCGTCGTTGTGGGCCGGCGCGGGTGATCGGTCGGGAGCGGACGCGCCCGCCGGTGACGATGTCGCCGGGCGGTCGGCAGTGTTTGTGCCGGAGGGCGATTCGTCGGATGAACAGCCGGCGAGGGCGAGTGCGACGGCTGCTCCCAGGGCGATCCCGGTCGCGGCGCGGCGTCGAACAGTTGCATTGCGGTGTACAGACATCGGTTTTCCTTGCTGCTGAGGGTTTTCGGATATGACGACATGGCGGACCCATCGGCCCGCGGACGTCTCCTCAGCAGCGGATCACCTGCAACTGCAGGTGGGAGTGGATGGCCCACGGGGGCGGACGTCCGAGGACGACGACGCGCCGACGGGCCCGGCGGTACAGTGCAGCCGCCGACAGGGACAGGAATGCCCAGGCGAGCAGGACGAGCGCGGCGGCCGGGAGATCGAGGTCGGCGGCTCGGATGAACACACAACCGTGGTCGTGATCGCCGCAGTCCGCTCCGGACATCGACGGGGCCTCACCGATCATCGCAGCGGGCGTCATGCCGGGATGCGACGTCGCCGCCGCCTGATGACCGGCGGGGGAATGGGAGCCGGGGCCGCCGTCCGTCGCGGCCGGACCCGCGATCACGGTGTGCATGAGCATCACCGCGAGCACGAGAGGAAGGATCAGCCCCCGGTACCGTCGAATCGTCCGGGCCCTACGCGAGCTCACCTGTCCCAGGCTAGCGACGTCAGGACGCGGGCGTCGACACCTTCTCCGCGTCCGGGTCCTCGCTGTCGGATTCGATCCCGGCAGCTTCCGCTTCGGCCTCGGCGGCCAGGCGTTTCTGGCGCGGTATGAGGTACTTCCGGTCGACGATCTGGTACACCCCGATCACCGCCGCGGCGAGCGCCCAGCCGAGCACGATGTCGAAGATGTAGTGCTCGCCGGTGTAGGTGAGCGCGAACGCCATCGCCAGCGCGTAGCCCATGTAGAGCGTTTTTCCGAGCGCCTTGACCCGTGGCCACATGAACAGCGCCAGCAGCATGGTGAGGCCGGCATGCAGCGACGGGATGGCCGCGACGAGGTTGGACTTGCCCTGCCCGAGAGTGACCAGGTTCGACGCGGCGTGGATGTTCAGATAATTCCAGCCACGCGCCGAGATGCGCTCGACGTACGGATTCGCGTCGGGGTACGCGTTGTCCAGCGGGCCGAGCAGCCCACCCGGTTCGTTGGCCTCCTGCGAATACATGCAGATCGGATCACGCGGATAGTCCTGCACCTCGGCCGCGGTGCATCGTGCGGCCGCCCACGGCGGGGCACCGGGCACGAGGGTGTATCCGACGAGGGCCAGGAAGGTCGTCGCGACGAAGCAGGCCGCGTACCGGCGCCAGGCCGCACGGTCCTTGAGCCAGAGCCATGCTGCCACGGCATAGGGAATGATGAAGTACGACATGTAGACGACGCTGACGATGACTTCCCACCACGGCGGGCTCGCCTGCTTGAGCTGCTCCTGCAGCCACGCCGTGGGCGTGACGCCGCCGAAGAAGAAGGCGTCGAAGTCGATCGCGAGATGCCAGTGCGTGGGCATGCCGACGATCTGCGCGATGTTGCGCGTCCAGTCGTAGAGGATCAGGATCAGGGCGAACGGGGCCCAGTCGAGAATGATCGTGATGAACTTGCGGCGCCCGATGCTCGCCGCGGCCAGGCCGAGGCACATCAGGATGATCAGCCGGGTGCGGTCGAAGGCCAGGCCCTCGAGGGCGATGTGTACGCCCATCAGCACGAACCAGGCGGTGACGGCGATGCGTCGGACCATGGTCAGGTCGCGACGGTTCTCCGGTTCGGCCTCCATCTCCGCGGCGGCGGCCAGGTCCTCGAGGACCGGCGCGATCCGCGGCGGGTCGGCCTCCGACGCCTGCGGAGCGGGATCACCCTGTCCGGCCGTCTTCGACAGGTTCACATCCGTCGAGGTCGTGTCCTCAGCCGAGCTGCCCTCACCGCGCTTCGAGGACTCACCCGGCCGCGGGACGCCCACCGACTCGTCAACACTCACCCGACACAATCCCGCCCGTCACGCCCCTCAGGGCAACCCACGCTCGTAACCTGCCGTCAGTGTAGTGGCCATCTTCGATCGGTGAGCCACCGCAGCACGGCCCGCGCCCACCGGCCGTCGCCACCGGCACGAACACCGTGGACGTCGCCGGTTTCGACCGAAGTACCGCTCGTGGGCGTGTCGTGGATCACACTGGAGGCCGGCAATCCCCCATCACAGAGGAGGTCTCGGTGCCCAATCGCTACCTGCGCTACGGCGACCAGCGCTACATCATCACCAAGGAGGCGGAGGCCCGGCTGAACCGCACCCTCGATGCGGTGTATTCCGACGGGACGCGCGGTCACGAATGGCTGAATCTGTACCACGACAGCGCCGCCCCGTGCCGGCTGCTGATCGCGGCCGGGGTACCGATCACGATCGAGACGGAGCCGGCGCCCGGCGAGTGACCGCCGCGTCGTCGGATGAGCCCTCTCCGGGCACCGGCATCGCCGACGGGATGCGGGCACTATCGTTGACGCATGCGCATCGGAGCACACCTTCGTGAGGACACCGACCCCTTGGTCACCGCAGCAGAGCTGGGGATCGACGTGTTCCAGATGTTCGTCACCGACCCGCAGAGCTGGAAGAAGCCGCAACCGAATCCGCATGCCGCGGCCATCCGGGAATCCGACGTCGACGTCGTCGTGCACTCCAGCTACCAGATCAACGTCGCGAGCCTGAACAACCGACTGCGTATGCCGTCGCGCAAGGCCGTCGAGCAGCAGGCCGCCGCGGCCGCCGAACTCGGAGCCTTCGGACTCGTCGTGCACGGTGGGCATCTGCGTGACGGCGAGGAGTCGTCCGAGGGATTCGCCAACTGGCGCAAGCTCTTCGACCGCCAGGTCGACAAGGGCGGCTTCGGTGTGCCGATCCTGATCGAGAACACCGCCGGCGGCGACCACGCGATGGCCCGGACCCTGGAGTCGATCGACCGTCTGTGGGAAGCGGTCGGCGACTTCGAGCAGGCCGGCTTCTGCCTCGACACCTGCCACGCCTGGGCCGGTGGCGAGGACCTCGTCGGCCTCGTCGAGCGCGTCAAGGAGATCACCGGACGCATCGACCTGGTGCACCTCAACAACTCCCGCGACGAGTTCGACTCCGGGCGCGACCGTCACGCCAACCTCGCGTCGGGCCAGATCGACCCCGAGGTGCTCGCCGCCGTGGCTGCGGCCGCCGATGCACCGGTGATCCTGGAGACGCCGGCCGAGGGCATCCCGGCCGACCTCGAATACCTGCGCTCAGCGCTGTAGGCCGATCACGACAGATTCCAGCCGGGGGCCGGCGGGGTCACCGGATAGGCCGCGACATTCATGTCGACCGTCCCATCACAGGGCCCGCCGTCGATCGTGGTCCGCCACACGCCTTTGAGCGTGCCGTCGCCCTGCGGCGTGTAATACGCGACCGACTTCGCCGGCCGCCACACCTTGGGCACGCCCGCGCCCTGCCAGCAGTCCCACTCCCAGTCGTAGCGGTGAACCCAGGAACCGTCTCCCCAGGTGTAGCGCGGCGGTTGCGGCAGCGTCGGATTGGCGGGCTTCGGACCGTCGACGACGGTCGCCACGCACGTACCGCCGTCGCATGAGCTCCGGAAGGTGTAGTCGTCGGAGAAATCCGGTTCCGGCTGCCGCGCGGCGAGGCTGGTCCCCGTCTTCGACGCCGCGAATCGCTTCAGTGAGTAGACGCCGTTCCAGGCCGGCTCCGCGGCGTTCGCCGGTCCGGCGCTCACCGCCGGCGCCAGTCCGACAGCGACGACCGCTGCCACGATGCTCGTGATCCCGCCCCTGGTCCATCGTCGTGTGCGCATGTCCGATTGGACCGCATCCGGTCCTCACCTGCAGCGGTTGCCGGAATTGTCGTGGGACATAGTCCGCCCCCGCCCTCGGCGCAGATCACATGGATCAGCGATTGATCCCCTGGCGATATGGGTCTATATTGGCGGTTACCGGCGAGTAACTTAGCTCGAACCGAGACAACTCCACCAGGACCGGCCGGTACCCACTCCAGCCGAATGGGGTCGGACCGGGACCTGGCAGACAACACCGTCATCACGCATACGGCCACACCAGAGAAGGAATTCACCATGGGCCATTACAAGAGCAACATGCGCGACCTGCAGTTCAACCTGTTCGAGCTGTTCGAGCTCGACAAGGTGCTGGAGTCGGGCGACTTCGGCGACCTCGACCACGAGACCGCCGTGGACATGCTCCGCGAGGTCAAGGCGCTGGCCGAGGGCCCCATCGCAGAATCCTTCGTCGACGCCGACCGCAACCCGCCGGTCTTCGATCCCGAGACCCACAGCGTCACCATCCCCGAATCCTTCAAGAAGTCCTACAACGCCCTCGTCGAAGGCGGCTGGGACAAGATCGGCATCCACGAGGAGCTCGGCGGCCTCCCCGCCCCGCGTTCGCTGTACTGGGCGATCGGCGAGATGATCCTCGGCGCCAACCCGCCGGTGTTCATGTACGCCGCCGGCGCCGGATTCTCCGAGATCTTCTACAACAACGGCACCGACGAGCAGAAGAAGTGGGCCACCATCTGCGCCGAGCGCGGCTGGGGCGCCACCATGGTGCTGACCGAGCCCGACGCCGGTTCGGACGTGGGCGCCGGCCGCACCAAGGCCACCCAGCAGGAGGACGGCTCCTGGCACAT
This sequence comes from Gordonia westfalica, assembly GCF_900105725.1. NCBI lineage: Bacteria > Bacillati > Actinomycetota > Actinomycetes > Mycobacteriales > Gordoniaceae > Gordonia > Gordonia westfalica. The sequence goes on along the minus strand of NZ_FNLM01000034.1, from coordinate 4,415,733 downwards.
CGACGGCGTGAAGCGCTTCATCACCTCGGCCGACCAGGACATGACCGAGAACATCTTCCACCTCGTGCTCGCCCGCCCCGAGGGCGCCGGACCGGGCACCAAGGGTCTGTCGCTGTTCTTCGTGCCGAAGTTCCACTTCGACTTCGAGACCGGCGAACTCGGCGAGCGCAACGGCGCCTTCGTCACCAACGTCGAGCACAAGATGGGCATCAAGGCGTCGGCCACGTGTGAGGTCACCTTCGGCCAGCACGGCATCCCGGCCAAGGGCTGGCTCGTCGGCGAGGTCCACCAGGGCATCGCGCAGATGTTCGAGGTCATCGAGCACGCTCGAATGATGGTGGGCACCAAGGCCATCTCTACCCTGTCGACCGGTTACCTGAACGCGCTCGAGTACGCCAAGGAGCGCATCCAGGGTGCCGACATGACCCAGATGACCGACAAGGCCGCGCCGCGCGTGTCGATCACCCACCACCCGGATGTGCGTCGTTCGCTCATGACCCAGAAGGCCTATGCCGAGGGTCTGCGCGCGATCTACCTCTACACCGCGTCGCACCAGGACGCCGCCGCCGCGAAGATCGTCTCCGGCGCCGACGCCGAGATGGCCGCTCGCGTCAACGATCTGCTGCTGCCCATCGTCAAGGGCGTCGGCTCCGAGCGCGCCTACGGCACCCTCGGCCACGAGTCGCTGCAGACCCTCGGCGGTTCGGGATTCCTGCAGGACTACCCGATCGAGCAGTACATCCGCGACTCGAAGATCGACTCGCTCTACGAGGGCACCACCGCCATCCAGGCGCAGGACTTCTTCTTCCGCAAGATCATCCGCGACAAGGGTCAGGCACTGGCACACGTCGCCGGACAGATCCAGAGCTTCATCGACTCCGAGGCGGGCAACGGTCGCCTCAAGGCCGAGCGCGCTCTGCTGAAGACCGCCCTCGACGACGTCCAGGCCATGGCCGCCTCCCTGACCGGCAGCCTGATGGCCGCACAGGAGAACTCGACCGAGCTCTACAAGGTGGGCCTCGGTTCGGTCCGCTTCCTGATGGCCGTCGGCGACCTGCTCATCGGCTGGCTGCTGCTGCGCCAGGCCGAGATCGCCCTCGCCGCACTCGACAACGGTGCCTCCGACGCCGACAAGGCGTTCTACGAGGGCAAGGTCGGCGTGGCAGCCTTCTTCGCCAAGAACATGCTGCCGCTCCTCACCGCCGTGCGCGTCACCGTCGAGAACGTCGACAACGACATCATGGAGCTCGACGTAGCGGCCTTCTGATCTGAGGATCCGCAAACCCACCCTTAATCGGCAAACCCACCACCTTGCGAGGTGGTGGGTTTGCCCATTTGTGGTGGGTTTGCGGAGCGGTCACTCGAGCAGCGAGACGCAGTATCCGGTCGGCTTAGGTTGGGCCACGTAGTACTCACCTTGCCCCTCGGGGCAATCCGGCTCCCGGGACTCCTTGGTCTCGACCTTGAAGTTGGTCGCCTCGCCGGCCGGAACCGGTTGGCCGCAGTCGATCTCACGGGCCTGAGCAAGCGACGTCGTGTCCGCGCCCGACGATTCGGGCAGGTGGTAGCACTTCCCGGCCTGGGCGAGACACAGGACCTCCTTCTCGTTGCCGGCGAACCAGAACGTCGAATAGCCGAGCCCGCAACCGAATCGGGTGAACGACTTGCCGGCGACGACGTAGTGGAAGTCCGTGGTGTCACACGAGATCTTCTCGGCCTTCAGCGAGTCCGACCCTGACGTCACCTCGAGACACTGCCCCACGTCGACGTCGTCGGCGTTGTAGACGATCGCACCGTCGGAGTTCCCGACCAGTGCCACCCCGCCGGCGATCACCGCGCCCACGACGAGGAACGCGAGGACGCCGAGCGTGATCCAGAGCCCCTTGTGACTCTTCTTCGGCGGCGGCGGTCCCCAGGGACCCTGCGGATACTGGCCCGCCGGCGGTTGTCCCGGGTACGGCGGACAACTCACAGACGCCTGCAAACCCACCATTTTTCCGCAGAATCACCCCGTCACAAGGGGCTGGGTTTGCCGAAAAGGGGTGGGTCTGGGATTGCGGTCGCGTCTCAATACGAGAAGGCCCGGGCGTGTCCGGCGAAGGTCTCCTAGCCTCGAGGAGGGAACCACAGACAGTCGGAGACAACTCGAGGGAGAGCCGATGAAGGCACTCGTATTCTACGGTCCAGGCGAGAAGAGCTGGGACGACGTACCCGAACCGAAGATCCTCCAACCCACCGACGTCATCGTGAAGATGGACGCGACCACCATCTGCGGCACCGATCTCCACATCCTCAAAGGTGACGTCCCCGCGGTCGAACAAGGCCGCATCCTCGGCCACGAAGGCGTCGGCACGATCACCGAGATCGGCTCGGCGGTAACCACTCTCGCGGTCGGCGACCAGGTGATACTGTCGTGCGTCTCGGCCTGCGGGAAATGCGACTTCTGCAAGCACGGAGTGCATTCGCACTGTCTCGGCGACGAGGGGGCGCCGGGCATCGGTTGGATCTTCGGGCACCTCATCGACGGCACGCAGGCCGAGTTCGTACGCGTGCCCTACGCCGAGACCTCCGTCTACAAACTGCCGCCGGGGGTCACGCCGGAGCAGGGCGTCGTGCTCAGCGACATCCTGCCGACCGGACATGAGATCGGCATCCGGTACGGCAACGTCAAACCCGGTGATGTGGTGGCCGTCGTCGGCGCCGGACCGGTGGGTCTCGCGACGATCGCGACGTCGGGACTGTACGGGCCGAGCCGCGTGATCGCCGTCGACATCGACCCGAACCGTGTCGAGCAGGCCAAGGCCTTCGGCGCGACCGACGGTGTGGTGTCGTCGGATCCCGATTGGAAAGACCAGGTTCTCGCGATGACCGACGGGCTCGGCGTCGACGTCGCAATCGAGGCCGTGGGCATCCCGCAGACCTTCCAGATGTGCCTGGACGTCGTCCGGCCCGCGGGCCATGTCGCCAACGTCGGCGTGCACGGCGCCCCGGTGGAGCTCGCGCTCCAGGACCTGTGGATCTCCAACATCAACGTCTCGATGGGCCTGGTGAACACCGACACGCTCGGCGTTCTGCTCAAACTCGTCGCGCAGCGTCGAATCGACCCCGACCTGTTCGTCAGCCACCGCTTCGACCTCGGCGACATCATCGAGGCCTACGACGTCTTCGGCCGGGCCGCCGAGACCAAGGCGCTGAAAGTCATCCTGCAGGCCTGACCGACACAACCCACCGGAAAAGGCCGAACCCACCGCCGGTGAGAGGCAGTGGGTTCGGCGAGAAGTGGTGGTCTTACGGACTACTTCGGAGGCATCCGGATGCCGCCGTCGACGCGGATCACCTCGGCGTTCATGTAGCTGTTGGTGACCAGCTCGACGACCATCGAGGCCAGCTCGTCGGGGGCGCCCAGACGATGCGGGAACAGGACCGACTCGCCCAGCTTCGCCTTAAAGGCCTCGGCGGCCTCGCCCTCGCCGTAGATCGGGGTGTCGATCAGGCCGGGGGCGATGGTGTTGACGCGGATGCCGACCGCGGCCAGGTCACGCGCGACCGGCAGGGTCATGCCGACGACGCCGCCCTTGGACGACGAGTACGACGCCTGGCCGATCTGGCCGTCGAAGGCGGCGACACTGGCCATGTTGACGATCGCGCCGCGCTCACCGTGTGCGTCGAGCGGCTCGTTGCGGCTCATCGCGGTGGCGGCGAGACGGATGCAGTCGAAGGTGCCGATCAGGTTGATCGCGATGACCTTCTTGTAGGCGTCCAGGTTGTGTGCCGATCCGAATTCGCCGTCGCGGCCGATGGTGCGCTGGGCCCAGCCGATGCCGGCCGAGTTGACCAGCGCGCGCAGCGGGCCGAGCTCGGTGGCCGCGTTGACGGCAGCCTCGATCTGCTCGGTCGAGGTCACGTCGACGGCGACGAACTGCCCGCCGATCTCCTTGGCGAGTTCCTCACCCTTGTCTGCGTTCAGGTCGGCGACGATGACCTTCGCACCCTTGGCCGCCAGCTGGCGAGCCGCAGCTGCGCCGATCCCCGACGCGCCACCCGTGACGATTGCACTAGCTCCATTGATATCCACGACTCGGAGCCTATCGAGCGTTCTATCGCTCGGTAAAGACCCCGGGCGAAACACTCCGATCGGTCTACACGCACTTCACGTTCGGCTCGGGCGCATACCGGACGGTGCGGGTGTGCCGCTTGACCTCTTGTCCGGTGCGGGCGTCGCGGATGATCCGCGTATTCGACGTCGTGAAACCCTTGCTACCGTTGCTGGCGATGCAGTCGTCACCCTTGGGGAGTTTGATCTTCTCCGGCTCGGTGGGGTCGGTCCGCTCGCCGGTGATCGACTCGACCTCGAAAGCCTTGGTACCCCACAGCCGCACGGTGACCGCGGACGGCGACCAGCTGGTCTCGATGAGCACGCCGTGACGGGTGTTGTTGCGGAACTTCAGGTCGATGGCGCCCTCGAAGACGGTGGCCTCGCGCGCCTCGGGGTACCGCGAGATGTAGTACGCGTGCTCGGTGTGGTCGACGTCCTCGAGTCCGGCGAAGTAGGCGGCGTTGTAGAGAGTGGTCGCGAACTGGGAGATCCCGCCGCCGACGGCCGTCGCGGCGCGGCCGTTGTTGATGATCGTCGAGTCCACATAACCCTCGGCGGCACCACGCGGACCGGTGTGCCCGTTGAGCGAGAACACCTTGCCGGGCAGGACCAGCGCGCCGTCGACCTCGGCGGCGACGAGACGGATGTTCTCGCCGGATGCGCTCGAGAAACCGTCGGTGGTGTACTCGCTGATCAGTTCGCGCACACCGAGTTTGCGGGCGGCTTCGGTGGTCAGCTTGGGGTCGACGTCGTCGTAGACCACGTCGGTGGTTCGGTTGCCGCCGTCCGCGACCGCGGTCGTGGCGAGCGTCTGGAGCGTCTTGTCCCAGTTGATCTTCGAGCCGGTGACCGCCGGCACGACGGTCGGACTGCCACTCGCGAGGCTGAATGTCGCACTGACGGCCGGCCGCTGGGAAGGATCGAGATCTGGGGCGAGCGACTCTCGGGCCTTCTTCTCGTCGACGCGGGGCGCGAGTCCGCCCCGGCCGTCGGGACCGAAGGTCAGCATCGACGCGATGTCCCCCGCCGGGACCTCGACCGTGCGCTTCCGCCGATCGGTCAGCTTCACCGCCGCCGACGTCGCGCGTTCGGCGGGGCCGGCGACGGTCGCGGCGACGACCTCCGGGCTGACGGTCGGCGAGAACGGTTCCATCGGCATGTCGATCGGCGCCCCGTCGAGCCAGCGGTCGACGAGCACGACCGCCGCGGCCTCGCGTGCGACGCGTTCGCCCGGTGCCGGCTCGTCGCCCACCGGCGTCGTGCCCTGATAGTGCACGCCGCCCTCGACCGCCGCCTTCTCCAGCGACCGACGATGGGCGTCGAGGGCCTTGTTCATGGCGGCCGGGTCGAGTTCCACGACCGGTTCGACGTCGAGACCGCGGCCGAAGAGGGCCAGAAACCGCGCGACCGGGTTACGCGGCTGTTCGAGGAGACGCGCGCGGGTCGCGTCCCCGTCGAAGGAGAGGCCGAGTTCTGCCGGCGCGACCTCTGCCGACCCCTCGGGGGTTCGTAGGACGACCGGCTGGGTGGAGCGCTGGGCCAGCTCCTCGATGACGGGGTCGAGCCCGCCGGCGTCGCGATTGCCTGCCGAGATCCCGCCGATGACGGCTCCGCGGGCGGAGTGATCGCGGGTGGCGACGAAGTCGATGGAGAGCGCGAGCGTCACGAGGACGACGACGGCGAGCACAGCGCGTATCGCGTGGCGGACTCGCCGGGCGCTCGTGGTCACAACTCCATCCATCACGGCTGACTACCTGGGCCAGTCGTGGTGGTGGCCGCAGAACTCATACCCCAGAAATGTAGGTGCTCCGGCTGAGCTGTCGGGTCGGGGGTCTGACAGCTCTGCCGGAGCTGTCTTCATGTTTACGCTACTTTTCGGCCGTTGACACGTCCGGGGTCTCGTTTAGTCCAAACATGTGACGAAGGACCCCATTTCGAGGTCGAAAAAGAGACGGATCGAGCGATTCGTCGCCCGATCCATCTCTTTGTTCAGTTCGGTCCGGCAACCGAGCCGGACGCGGGATCAGCCCGCGATGATGGCGGTGACGCCCTGGCCGCCGGCGGCACAGATCGAGATCAGCGCACGACCACCGCCGTTCTCCTTGATCTGCTTCGCCGCCTGCGCGACGATGCGGCCGCCGGTCGCGGCGAACGGGTGACCCGCCGCGAGCGAGGAGCCGTTGACGTTGAGCTTGGACCGGTCGATGGGTCCGAGAGCCGAGTCGAGGCCCAGACGCTCCTTGCAGTACTCCTCGGACTCCCACGCCTGCAGCGTCGCGAGCACGACCGACGCGAACGCCTCGTGGATCTCGTAGAAATCGAAGTCCTGCAGGGTGAGACCGTTGCGGGCCAGCAGACGAGGCACGGCGTAGGTCGGGGCCATGAGCAGGCCGTCGGGCCCGTTCACGTAGTCGACGGCAGCGGTCTCGCTGTCCACGAAGTACGCGAGCACCGGCAGGCCGCGCTCGGCCGCCCACTCGTCGCTGGCCAGCAGGACGGTCGACGCGCCGTCGGTGAGCGGGGTCGAGTTGCCCGCGGTCATGGTCGCGTCGCCGAGGGAGACGCCGAAGACCGGCTTGAGCTTGGCGAGCTTCTCGGCGGTGGAGTCGCCGCGCAGGTTCTGGTCGCGGGTGAGGCCCATGAACGGGGTGATCAGGTCGTCGAAGAACCCGTCGTCGTAGGCGGCGGCCATGTTCTGGTGGCTGCGTGCGGCCAGCTCGTCCTGGTCGGCCCGCTTGATGCCGAATTCCTTGGCCGTGATGGCGGCGTGCTCACCCATCGACATGCCGGTGCGCGGCTCGCCGTTCTGCGGGATCTCGATCCCGAGCTTGGTGAGCAGCTTCACGGCGCCGAGGATCTGGTCCTTGGTGGACCGGGCGCGGTTGACCTCGAGCAGCTGGCGGCGGAGGCCCTCACCGACTGCGATCGGGGCGTCGGAGGTGGTGTCGACGCCGCCACCGATCGCGGCGTCGTAGCGGCCGCGCGCGATGCCGTCGGCGACGGTGGTGATGGCCTGCAGGCCGGTGCCGCACGCCTGCTGGATGTCGAAGGCGGGCGTGTACGGCGAGAGTGCCGATCCCAGAACCGATTCACGGATGAGATTGAAGTCACGGGCGTGCTTGAGCACGGCGCCGCCGGCGACCATGCCGAGCTTCTCGCCCTGCAGGCTGAAGCGGCTCACCAGACCGTCGAGGGCCGCGGTGAACATCTCCTGGTTGCTGACCTTGGCATATGCCTTGTCCTGGCGGGCGAACGGAATGCGGTTGCCGCCGAGGATCGCCACCGGACGGTCGGTGCGGGTCTCGGGCTTCTTCGGGGTGGTGCTGTTCTCTGCCACGTCGATCTCCAGGGTCGTGTGCGGTATCTATAGCGTATTCTTACTCAACAGTAAGTTCGTTGTCGAACGACAGTCAGAGGAGATCAACGTGGCCGCCAACGGAAACACTGGCCTGTACTCGAGCTTCGTCCATTCCGCGCCGGGCGCATTCATCGCCAAGCAGGCCGGACTCCCCGTGCCGCCGCCCCTGCGGCGCTACAAGCCGTCCGAGCCGCCGCTGCCCGGACCCGTACTGCTCGGAGGATCGGGACGCCTCGTCGAACCGCTGCGCGAGATGCTCTCGGGCGACGACTATGACCTCATCCAGAACGCCGTGACCGGCCGCAGCGCCGACAAGTACGGCGGACTGGTCTTCGACGCCACCGGCATCACCTCCCCTGCCGAACTGCGCCAGTTGTTCGAGTTCTTCCAGCCGGCGATGCGCTCGACCGCCCCGTGCGCGCGCTTCCTGGTCATCGGCACCACGCCGGAGCTCGTGACCGATCCCTCCGAGCGGGTCGCGCAGCGCGCTCTCGAGGGCTTCACCCGCTCACTCGGCAAGGAGCTGCTCAAGGGCTCCACCGTCCAGCTCGTGTACGTCTCGCCCGACGCCAAGACCGGTCTGACCGGCCTGGAGTCGACCGTACGCTTTGTGCTGTCCGCCAAGTCCGCTTTCGTCGACGCGCAGGTCATCCGGGTCGGTTCGGCCGACGCGACCGCCCCGAAGGACTGGGACCGACCGCTCGAGGGCAAGGTCGCCGTGGTGACCGGCGCCGCCCGCGGCATCGGCGCGACCATCGCCGAGGTCCTCGCGCGCGACGGTGCTCACGTGATCGCCGCCGACGTCCCGCAGGCCGGTGACGCGCTGTCGGAGACCGCGAACAAGGTCGGCGGCACGTCGTTCCCCATCGACGTGACCGATCCCGAGGCCGGCGCGAAGCTCGCGGAGCACGCTCTCGAACGTCACGGCGGCATCGACATCATCGTCAACAACGCCGGCATCACCCGCGACAAGCTGCTCGCCAACATGGACGACGCCCGCTGGGATGCCGTCATCGCGGTCAACCTCATCGCCCCGCAGACCCTCGTCGAGACGCTGCTGGAGAAGGGCGCGCTGCGTTCGGGCGGCGCGGTCATCGACGTGTCGTCGATCGCCGGTATCGCCGGCAACCGCGGCCAGACCAACTACGGCGCATCGAAGGCCGGTGTCATCGGCCTGGTCGACGCCTACGCACCGATCCTGGGTGAGAAGGGCATCACCATCAACGCCGTCGCGCCCGGCTTCATCGAGACCAAGATGACCGCGGCGATCCCGCTGGCAACCCGTGAGGCCGGCCGCCTGATGAGCTCGCTGCAGCAGGGCGGCCAGACCGTCGACGTCGCCGAGACCGTGGCCTACTTCGCCAATCCGGCGAGCAGCGCCATCACCGGCAACGTGGTCCGCGTCTGCGGCCAGGGATTCCTGGGTGCGTGATGGCCAAGACGATCACACTCCCGGGCGCTCCCGGCACCGGCGACCTGTACGGCAAGGCCGTCACCGCCATGCTGCCGGGTATCGGCAAGCCCGCCCGTGTCGCGGCCGACGCGACCGTCCCCGACACCCGCTACCGCCTCGACGACGTCCGCGTCGATCCCGCTGCGCTGCAGGCGTATTGCCATGCCACCGGTCAGCGCTTCGGCACCACCCTGCCGGTGACGTACCCGTTCGTACTGCAGTTCCCGGTGGTCATGAAGCTGCTGACGTCGGATGAATTCCCGTTCGGCGCAATCGGTTCGGTCCACATGACGAACAAGATCGAGCGCAAGCGTCCGATCGAGGTCGGCGAGCCGTTGTCTATCGAGACGCACGCGGAGAACCTGCGTGAGCATCGCAAGGGAATCCTCGTCGACCTCATCAGCGAGATCAGCGTCGGCTCCGAACTGGTGACGACGCAGACCGCGACCTTCCTCAAGCAGCAGCGGACCAGCCTGTCCGACGAGCCGCGCGGTCCGGAGCCGAAGTCGAAGACCCCGCCGCCGCCGGATTCGATCCTGGCCGTGGACCTCAAGCGGATCCGCGAGTACGCCGCCGCGTCGGGCGACCGGAACCCGATCCACATGGCGAACCTGACGGCCAAGGCCTTCGGTTTCCCCAGGGCGATCGCCCACGGGATGTGGAGTGCCGCAGCCGCAATCGCGAACGTCGAGTCACAGCTGCCCGGCGCGGTCACCTACGACGTGAAGTTCGGCAAGCCGATCCTGCTGCCCGCCAAGGTGAACCTCTACACCCGCCGGATCGACGGCGAGGGGAACTTCGACATCGCGATCCGCGACCGTCGCAAGGGATTCCCGCACCTCACCGCGACGACGCGGAAGGGCTGACGGCACCTCATTCCCGCTTGACCGTTTCCTTCCCGCTGATCGGATCCAATCAGCGGGAAGGAAATAAGCCCGCGAGAGTTACTGCGGGACAAGAAGTCATAGCTACGCGGACCGTCCACCCGCTTCGTCGAACCCTTCGATGATCTCGACGAGCCTGGACAAACGGTCCATGTCGAACACTTGGTCCGGCCCCTGCGGCGCCTTGTCGATGAACGGCGGGTCGTAGAGTTGGCCCGGTTCCATCGAGCCGTTCCGGGTCAGATAGTCGACGATGAGACCGACGAAGTCGATCTGGTCGGCTGTTGCGTTGGTCTCGGCGAGGAAGGCTGTGAAGCGCTCGTTGACTGCCTGCCGGTCGAGTCCGACGAGCGACCGGATGAACTTGGACAGACCTTGCGCTTCGTCGATGGCTTGCTGAAGCTCTTCGGGCGAGCCCGCTCCGCTGCGGCCCAGGAGTTCCTGCAGCGAATCGAGGTCACTCTGCGTCAACGGTTTTCCGGTCCGGAGTTTCTGCAGAGCAAGGTTGTCCGGTTGGTATCGGAGATAGTCGCGAATCTTCGCGGTGAACCGTTCCTTATCCGTCCCGGTGCGCATGACCGGCATGTCGACTTCTTCGACGTCGCCGATGAAGGTATCGGCGAACTCGGTGTAGACGATTGGCTGCTTGGTCTTCTCGAGTAGACCGACGAGCGATCGGACTTCCTTGCGAACTTCCTCGAGCATCTCCGGCGTGACGTCGACCCACCACTCTTCGGAAGCGACTTCACGCAGGAGCGCTTCCTTGGCTTTGATCTTCGGGATGGTCAGCTGTTCGAGAAGGCCGTCCGCGATCTCCCGCATCCGGTCTCTGCGGTGCGAGAACTCGGTCTCGTCGCCTTCGATGACTGCGAGCTGGCCACTGAGCACGATCAAATCGAAGCGTTTGGCCATCTCGTCGGTGTCGCGGATGGTGGTGGGCAGATCGGACAGGTTGTCGACGATCTCGCGGAGTTTCTGCTCGGTCAACGAATCCCATTGGGCGCGATCGCGATAGGCTTCGACCTGGCGACGCCGTGGCCGGACGAGGAAGTTGTCCAGGTTCATAGACTGGACGTGCCGGTGAAGACCGTCTGCGACCTCGTCGCGTAGACCGGGGTAGATTCTTGACCTGTCGAGTGCGAAGACAATGTCGGTGCGCTTCTCGAAGAGCTTCTGCGACAGACTCTTGACGATCGTTCCCTCTGTGGATTCCGGGTGAGCGCCGAAGAACTCGACGTTGCCACACAGGTCGAAGATGAAGAAGTCTTTCTTGTCCTGGTCCGGGCCGTAGAGGTCGGGCCGTAGCCGCGTTCCCCGGCCGACCATCTGCCAGAACTTGGTCTTCGATCGAACCGGTTTGAAAAAGACGAGATTGACGACGTCGGGAACGTCGACGCCGGTGTCCAGCATGTCGACAGAGACGGCGATGTGCGGCTCTGAGTTCGGCTGCGAGAACCGATCAATCAGGTCTTGGCCATGTGAGACCGCGTGTGTGATGACCGCCGCGAATGTTCCTTTGTACTGGGGATAGTTGACGTCGAAGCGTTGCGCGATGAAGTCGGCGTGGCGCTGGTTCTTGGCAAAGATGATCGTCTTGCCGAGCCGGTCGCCACCGGCGACCTTGTGTCCTCTCGTCATGAGTACTTCGAGCGCCTTGTCGACGGTGTCGGTGTTGAACAGCCATTTGTTGACGGCCTCAGCATCGACGGCATCGGGATACTCGTCATCGTCGTCACCGAGCTCCCAATCCTGGGCCTCCCAGCGCTTCTTCTCCTCGTCGGTCAGGTCGTCGTACTTGATCCCGTGGCGTTGAAATCCCAAAGGCACGTTGACTGCTCGCGGCGGGACGAGGTAGCCGTCATTGATGGCTTCCTCGAGTTCGTAGTCGTCGGTGGGAACACCGGTCTCGAGCCCGAAGAGCTGAAAGGTGTTGAAATCGACGTCGTCCTTCGGGGTGGCGGTGAGGCCGAGCAGGAACGAGTCGAAGTACTCGAAGATCCGGCGGTACTTCTGGTACACGGATCGGTGCGCCTCGTCGATGACGATGAGATCGAAGTAACCAGGACCGAAGCGGCGTCGGCCGTTGTCGATCTCGTTGATCAGGCCCATCATCGTCGGATAGGTCGATACGTAGACGCGGCCGTCGGTGCTCTTGTCGGTCAACAAGTTCACCGGTGGCGCCTCGGGTAGGAAGGTCTTGTAGGCGTTCACGGCCTGCTTGACCAGCGCCACCCGGTCGGCGAGGAACAGGATGCGTTTGGCCCAGTTGGCGCGCATCAGCATGTCGGAGAGGGCGATGACCGTCCGCGTCTTACCAGACCCGGTCGCCATCACCAGGAGCGCAGACCGCTGACGCTCGTTCTCGAATCGGTCGGCGACCCGCCTGATTGCTCGCGTCTGATAGTGGCGCTCGACGATCGACGTGGGGACATCGATGTCGGCGAGCTTCTTGCGGGTCGTTCGACGTTGGATCTCGAGCTCGAGTTCGTCTCGCGTGTAGAAACCCTCGACGAGCCGGGCCGGATAGTTCAGATCGTCGTGCAGGTAGATCTCGAACCCGTTGGTATAAAAGATGATCGGCCGACGACCCGTCATGGCTTCCAAGCTGTCGGCATAGAGCGTGGCCTGATGTTTGCCGGCACCGGCGTCCTTGGACGTTCGTTTGGCTTCGACGACCGCGAGCGGCAGCCCGTCTTTGCCCCACAGTACGTAGTCGACGTATCCATTCTTGCCGTCCGGCATCCCGGTCACGGGATACTCGCGGTCCCGCGGCTCGTTCAGAGGCCAGCCCGCTTCGTGCAGCATCAGGTCGATGATGTCGCTTCGGGTTTGGGCTTCGTTGTAGTCGTGGGTATCCCGACGCGGCGCGGCCGCGTCCTTGGCTGCAACGACCTGTGCTCGCAGGGCTGCAATCAGGTCCTCGAGTGTCGCTTTCTCGGCATCCGCCGCCTTGAGCTGGTCGTCGCGGGCGGTGAGCTGGGCGGTGAGGTCGGCGCGCTGCTGGGCGGCCTGTGCGAGTTCTGCATCCTTCTGTTCCAGCTGCGCGTTCAGCTGCTGCAGTTGGGCAACCGTCTTCGCGACCCCTGGACCACCACCTGGTTTAGGAAGACGCTCGCGCTCCAGTTGTACGTCGGCCGCCGGTTTGGAGGCCGGGTTCGACGCGTACTCGCGCGCCAACCACGACAGGATGTGGAACAGCTCGCCCAGCACCCGGAGTCCGAACTCCTTGCTGACAGGCCGGTCGTCGTGGACCGCATGGTTGCCGCTCTTCCGAATGAGGTTCATCTTCGGGAACAGCTGCGGCGGCAACAACTGCTGGAAAGCCGGCTCGTGAATTCGCGCGGAGAGGTCGTCGCGGTACGGAGCCTGGAGGTCGTGCGCGGTGTAGAGCCACTGCACTGTCGATTCGAGTGTCCGACGCGCGTAGAAGCATGTGGTTCGGGCATCGAACAGTGCGTCTCGCTCTGCGCTCTTGGCGCTTGCGTATAGCTGTGGCCACTCGGCATGCAGGAACTCGAAGTTGCCTGTCATTGCTGCCTCCCTTCACCGCCCCTGATCCTGACACAAAGATGCTCCGTTGTTGCCGAGCCGACCAGCGTAGCGAGGCGGTCGGACAAACTGACTGACAATAGCGTTCCGCGGAACGCCAGCAACGCCAGACGGATGTCAACAGCGCATACACCCAGGTCGACGATCAGGTGTTTCCGGCGGCGCCCGTGAATTGTCGCCGATTCATCGAGATGCTGCCCGATTCTCGGATGCAGCAGCACACCTTCCGCCGTCGACTTCTCGGGAACGGCCATCTGATTGTGTAGGCGTGCCGCATCGATGACATCAGATGCGCGACCCTAGAACGAATGGAGCCCCAAGCCGCGTGCCGAGGGCAGAGGCGAACATGGGGCGTTCACGGATCAGGATAGCATCGTTCGGTATGAGCAGCGGTAGCCATCTCGTAGCGTTGTTGAGCAGTGACCGGTTGGCTCCGTATCTGCGGGAGGCTGACGGTGACGAGGCGCTGGCGTTGAGGCTCTATGAGTGGAACACCCAGATTTCCGCAGCGTCGATGGAGGTGCTTGCCTACCTCGAGGTGCTTCTGCGCAACGCGATTGATCGTGAGCTGACCAAATTCGCTGACGAGAGCCGTCGAGGGCTCCCCTGGTTCATGCTGCCGTCGGTGAACGGTCCCTCCCATAACGAGATCACTACCGCGGTTGAGACGACGCGGGGCCGCCTTCGCGGGATCAGCCCGCGCCGGGATGCGCGGGGCCAGATCATCGCGGGGTTATCGTTTGGCTTCTGGACGGCGTTCTTTAAAGCGCCCTATGAGGACTTGTGGCGCAGCGCGCTGACGTATGCGCTGCCGGGTACCCCTTCGGGGAGTCGGAAGAACGTCATTGTGGCCTTGGAGCGCACCCGCAAGTTTCGTAACCGCTTGGCCCATCACGATTCCCTCTTGGCGCAAGACATCCTGCTCGAACTTGACACCATGCTGTCACTGGTGGAGTGGATCGATCCTGACGCACGTATCTGGCTCGACGGCATCCAGAGAGTGACCAAAGTCTATACCGAGCGACCGGTGGCTCCGGTCGACACTCTGGTGGTACCCGCGGGGCTCGCGTGGCCGCTCTATCAGTCGACGTCGGTGTACATCTGTCCGCCTGATCGCAACTTTCGTCCTGCGGACTACATGGCGTTCTACGCTGACAAGGAGATCAAGCCGGAGGTTCCGGCCATCCTGCATCATCGTCCGAATGTGGTGTGGACTTCCGCCGAAGCCGCCCGACTTCAAGGTCTGGCAGGCGACACTCACAAGAACGACCGCAAGATCGGCAAGGCGATAACAGCGAGCCTCTCGGTGGGTTGGACTCATGGCCGGTACCAGGTGTTCCTGCTCAGCTCGGGTGGCCACCCCAAGCACCTGACCCTGGCCAAACCTATCCCGCATCTTTCCACAGGGCGTGGGTCCGCTTACGTCCAACGCCACCGTTACACTACGCACCACTCGCTGGAAACTGCGACAAGCACGGACGAACTCGTCTGAACCCCTGAGCGTTTCAATCCCTGAGTTCGTGCAGCAGGTCGGCAGCGGCAGCAATCCAACTGCTTACATCGTTGCAGCGTTCGATGACCTCGACGACTGAGATCAAGCGTTCCGCGGAACGCTCAACAGCGTCTCTCGGATGGCAGCCGAACGGCAAGCCGTGCTTTCGCGTGAACGCGGCCTTGATCGCGATTCGATCGCCTGGCTTCATCGTCAGAATCTGCTCTGCATATTTGTGTGGGGTGCCCGCATGCCACCGACCTTCGGCCCGGAACTGGTCGGTGTGGTCGTACGCCTCATCTCCTTGTTGATCACCGAAAACTGCACCGACAAACCAGAACACCGGTAGGTTCTCCGAGTCTTCGTCGATCGTCGAGGCATCGTCGAGATTCTGCGGCGACGCTTCCAGATCGGCGGATGTCAGCTGGTCGGGGTGTTCGTCGAGCAGCTGGTGACCAAATGCGGTGATCTTTGCCTTGCCAGGTCCGGCAGCCTCGACGGCTCCACTGACTTTGAGTTGATACAACGCCCAACTAACGCGTGAATGAAGACGAGTGCCGCCCGACTTCACGGTCTCCGCTCGCTGTTTCGGCGTCAGATGCAAGGCATCGGCCACGGCGTCTCTCAGCTCGACTCTGGACCAAGACTGGTCGTCGCTCATCAAGTTGAGGATCGGCCGAGTCAACTCAATCTTGGTCGGGAGTGACGAAACAGGTTGATTCACAGTTCGCCTCGGAAGGCTCGGGATTGGAGCGCATTGAAGAGAGCGTTAACGTCTTGACCTTGCGCTTTTGTAGCCAAACCACGAATGCACGCAATCCGTTCCGCAAACTCGTGCTGCACACCTATTTCCGGGACAGGCACTTCCAGTTGCCGACACACTGGGACCGATAAATGCTTTACCGTAGATCCCGACTCGAATCTACCAAATTGTCTTTGCACAAATGGTGACTTGAGTGCGTACAGTAAGTAGTCCGGAACAAGATACTGCGGATCCGCACGATAAAGCATTAGGCGCTGTCCGAGAAACACACGGCCTGACTCCTCGAGTAGACCAACCTCTCCGACGGGGGCCTCACGCGTGAGTAGTACATCCCCCGGCACCGGCAACACTCGACGTGTCCATCGGTCAAAAACATCGGCCGTCACGTACCGAACGCTCTCTAGATCCACCCGCGCATTCCTGACATTCGAGGTACGGATCATTCTGTACGGAGTAGGAAAGTCCACCGTGGGAGCGGTCTTATTGACACAGTCAACAACGAGGCTGCATACGTCACCTACCGACCTCGTCTGCTCAACGATGCTGCCGTCTCCAAAAATGTCACTGAAGGTCGCACCGATTAGTTCGTCAAGCCGAACGATGGCCTCGCGACGCTTGACCCGTAGGGCCTCGGCATGGTCGAGGATGGCTGCGATGCGGCGTTGTTCGGGGAGGGGAGGGAGCGGAATCTCAATCGCAGACACTACCGCCTTCGATACCTCTTTGAAGGTGGCCCCGTTCCCCAGGCTCTCAAGATACGCGCGATTCTTCCTAAGCCAGTGGTACAGATATTTCGCGTTGAGCCGTTCCGGGAAGGGAACGAAGCTCTTGAAGCCCTGGTTAGTCGCCATCGGTACAGAATTGATTGCAACGTGGCCTATCGGCGCGCGCGAACTGAAGAGAACCGAGTTTGCTGGCAGCAAACTCGCTGAGCTCTTCTCCAAGCCGAGTTTACTTATGGTTCGTGGAGTCTCCTCTATATACGAACCAGTCAAGGCGCTGAGATCCTTCGGGGTGACCCAGGGAACGCCACCGTCCCAGTACTCTCTGACATCCGATTTAGGGGTACCACCAGAAACAATCTCTGCCACTTCGGCAAGCGCTGCCGTCGGCCAGTTCATTCTGCGCCTCCAGCCAACATCTGCCGCAACTCCGCGAGCCCTGACTGAATGTCCAGCTCGATTTTGTCCAGCTCGTCGAGGATTTCTTCCGGTGCGCGGTGCTCGACCTCCTCGTGGACGATCTCCTTGTAGCGATTAAGGCTGAGGTCGTAGCCCTGCTCCTCGATAGCGTTCCGCGGAACGCAGAACGACTGTTCCGTGCGGGCCCGCCTGAGCTCGGAGCCGTCGCGATCGGCCCAGCGTCGCAGCACGTCGGGCAGGTTGTTCTTGACGTGATCGTCGTCGGACAGGTCCGCGAGCGGTCCCAGTTTGTCTGCGTCCAACAACGGGGTCCGTTTGTCGTCGAGCGAATACCCATCGGCTTGGACGTCGTAGAACCAGACGTTCTCGGTGCCGCCGGAGTTGGTCTTGGTGAAGAACAGGATGGCCGTGGAGACACCGGCATACGGTTTGAACACACCAGACGGGAGTTTCACCACTGCGTCGAGCTTGTGGTCGTCGACGAGCATCTTGCGAAGTGTCTTGTGCGCCTTCGATGATCCGAACAGCACGCCGTCGGGCACGATCACCGCGGCTCGCCCGCCCGGCTTCAACAGTCGCAGGAACAACGCGAGAAACAGCAGCTCGGTCTTCTTGGTCTTGACGATCTGCTGGAGATCCTTGGCGGTGTTCTCATAGTCGAGGCTGCCGGCGAAAGGCGGGTTCGCCAAGACCATCGAGTAGGCGCCGGCGTCGCCGGTGTTGGCCTCCGCCAGCGAGTCTCGATACCTGATGTCCGGTTGTTCCACGCCGTGCAGCAGCATGTTCATCGAGCCGATGCGCAGCATCGTGTTGTCGAAGTCGAAGCCGTGGAACATGTCGTTGTGGAAATGCTGTGCGTTCTTACCGGAGTTGATCTCGTCAGCATGGTGTTTACGCATGTATTCAGTTGCCGCCACGAGGAATCCGCAGGTCCCGGAGGCCGGGTCGACGATCGTGTCGCCGGGCTCGGGCGCCATCATCTCGACCATCAACTTGATGATGTGCCGCGGCGTGCGGAACTGCCCGTTCTGGCCGGAGCTCGCGATCTTGGCGAGCATGTACTCGTAGATGTCGCCCTTGGTGTCGAGGTCACGCATCTCGATCTTGTCGAGCAGGTCCACCACCTTCACGAGCATGGCTGCGTTGGGAATCTGCAGGCGCGCGTCTTTCATGAAGTGCGCGTAGGTGGAGTCCTCGTCACGCATCGTCTGGATGAACGGGAAGACCTTCTTGTCGACGGTCTCGAACATCTCATCGGCTGCGTAGTTCTTGAAGACCGACCACCGGAGTTCCTCGCGGTCAACGGGGAAAGGGTTGTTCTGTATAGGCTTCTTCGTCAGGTTCGCGCGGTTGAGGGCGCGCGTCTGCTCGTCGTCAAGACGGCGGATGAACAACAGAAAGGTGATCTGCTCCATCACCTGCAGCGGGTTGGCGATGCCACCCGACCAAAACGCGTCCCAGACCGCGTCGACCTTGCTCTTCTGCTCTCCGGTGATCACTGATTGCACTCCATACCGTCGTTGACGAACCCGAACAGAACTGTATAGCGGAGGGGGAGGATAGCGACGGCGTGTTCGACCCTTCGTGGCTCGTCGCTATCGCTCCTCGCACCTCAGGGAGCAGAGAAAGCAGGGCTTCGACGCGGTGCCTCGCTACGCTCGGTACCGGCTCAGCCGGCAGTGGGAACAGAGGCAGCAGGAGCAGGCGCGGCTCAGATGTCGGTACCGACACCCTTCAGGCCGCGCCAGGCGATGCCGACGAGCATGTTGGTGGCCTTCTCGAGGTCGACGTCGCCCTCGGTGATGCGGTCGGCGACGGCCTCGCAGGCGCCGACGATGGCGACGGCGGTGAGTTCGAAGTCGATGTCGCCGGCCGTCTCGACGGTGGTACCGGCCTTGATGAGCTGCGCGACCATCTCGGTCACGCGCTGGCGACTGTCGGAGACGATCCCGGAGAAGCTGGCGGTGCCGATCGCCACGCGGTACAGCACGCGCCACGACTCGCGGTTCTCGTGGACGAAGCGCAGGAACTCGCGGATGACGGTCACGGCCTGCTCGCGCTGCGAGAGCGACGGGTCGAAGCCCACGCTCATCGCGTCGATGAACAGTCCGGACTCACGGGCGATGCACGCACTGAACAGCTCCTCCTTGGAGCCGTAGTACAGGTAGAGCATCGGCTTGGAGATCTGCGCCTCGGACGCGATGGCATCCATCGAGGTGTCGCGGAAACCGTTCTGCGCGAACACCTTCACGGCGGCGTCGAGCATCTGCTGTTCGCGCACTGCACGTGGCAGGCGCTTGGTTCCGCCCGACATGGCCACCTCCATCCTCACTGTCGTGTCCCGAACGACGATACCCACAAACTTACCAATCGGTAAGTTTAACGTTCGCTCGGGCCAACCCCGACAGACTACTCAGCAGGTCACGACGCCCTTGGACCGGAGGATGCGGATCACCTTCGCGTCGAGCCGCGCGGGCGCGAGACGTCCGCGCTTCACCGCGACCTCCAGGTTGTCCAGGACCGACGAGACGCGGTCGGTGGACAGCCACAGCGCGACGTCGCCGCCGGCGAGGATGAACTTCTCCACCGCCTGTTCGATCGGGTACTGCGCGCTGATCGCCGCCATGCCCGACAGGTCGTCGGAGAAGATGACGCCGTTGTACCGCGGACCGTCGTAGCCCACACCCGTGCGCAGCATCTGGATGGCCGGCCGGCTGATGGACGACGGCAAGCCGTCGGTCAGCCCGGGCACGATGAGGTGCCCGACCATGACACCCGCTGTACCGGGGTCCTGCAGCAGATTGCGGAACGGGATGAGGTCGCTCTTCCGCAGTTCGTCGAGCGTCGGCACGGTCACCACGCCGAGGTGCGAATCGCCCGAACCGTGACCGTGTCCGGGAAAGTGCTTGTAGACCGGCGTGATTCCGGCCTGGGCGAGTCCGGCGGCGTAAGCGCCGGCGTACTCGGTGACCACGGCCGGATCGTTGCTGAACGAGCGATCGCCGATGACCTCGTTGTCGGATTCGTCGCTGACGTCGGCGACCGGTGCGAAGTCGACGGTGACGCCGAGCCCCTTGAGTTTGCGACCGACATCGGCCGCGATCGCCTTCACCTGCTCGGGCGTCTTCGTCTGCGCCAGTTCACGAGGTGAGGCGTGATCGATACCGAGTGCCGACAGCCGCGACACCCGGCCACCCTCCTGGTCGACGGTGACCATCAACGGGATCGGCGAGTTCTGCGAGATCCGTGACGCCGCACCGCTCGTCAGGATCGCCTTGTCGGTCCAACTGCCGACGAAGATGCCACCGATCTCCTCGTCGTCGACGATCTGCTTGGCGTCGACGGCACCCGTGACACCCACGACGATCAGCTGCGCCAGCTTCTGTCGCAGCGACAACTTGGCGAGTTGCTCTGCGCCACAGGGATTCGCGACGGTCGTGGTCGTCGCCGACACCGACGACGGCGAGGCCGACGGCGAGGCGTACGCAGACGTCGTCGACGGCGGGGAGTCCGGTGTCGACGACCCGCACGCGACGAGACCGAGACCCAAGGCCGCGACCGTCCCGGTCGCCAGCACGTTCCGAATCCATCGAGGTCGTCGAGTTGGGCCCATGGTTCGAGTCTGGCATGTAGCCTGAGCAAATGGACGTGGGGTCCATCTCGGCCGGGTCCGCGACCGCCCCCAGCGGTCGCGGTGACAATCGCGCCAGACAGACGCTGATGATCGCCTACGACGGCTCTCCGAACGCCGATCGTGCCATCCGCTACGCCGGACATTTCCTGCGCGCCGAATCCGCCGTCGTCGTGACCGCCTGGCAGCCCGGCGGCATGACCCCCGCACGCCTCTCCACCCTCGCCGGCGGCATGCAGCCGTTCGTCGACACACAACTCGACGCCGGCGTCGACCGCGCGCTGGAGGACGAGGCGGCCCGGATGAACGAGCGCGGCGTGGCACTGGCCCGCGAATCGGGCCTGTCGGCACGCGGCACCCTCGTCGAGGTCGAGTCGACGGTCTGGGGCGCACTCGTCGCCGCCGCCGAGGCGCTCGACGTCGATCTGCTCGTCACCGGTACCCGCGGGGCATCGGGACTCAAGGCGTTGCTGCGGTCCAGCGTCGCCGAGCGCGTCCTCAAGCACTGCCATCGCCCGGTGTTCATCGTCCCGGCCAAGTGTGAGCAGCAGCCGCAGGTCACGCTGTAGGGGTTTCGATACGGCCTCAATGCTGGTTGAGCCGGTAGCGAGCGAAGCGAGCCACCGCGTCGAAACCTCGCGTCCCTGCTGGTTGGGCCGGTCGGTGGGGCGTGGTGGCGGGCGGGTTTCGACGCGACGCCTCGCTTCGCTCGGTGTCGGCTCAACCGGCAGGGGGACGCGCCGCTTCGCTCGGTGTCGGCTCAACCGGCAGGGGGACGCGCCGCTTCGCTCGGTGTCGGCTCAACCGGCATGGGGAGACTCGGTGTCGGCTCAATCGGCATGGGGAGGCTCGGTGCCGGCTCAACCGGCAGGGGCAGCAGGGGATGTCCTCAAGTGTGGGATGCATGTCCTGGACGACGGGATCGCCGTCGGCGACGATGAGCTCATGACACGAACGGTGCTGGTTCTCGGGTTCCCCGGGGTGCAGTCCCTCGACGTGACGGGACCGGCCGACGTCTTCACCACGGCGTCGATCGCACTACGTGATCAGGGTTCGCCCGTCACCTACGACCTGCGGATGGTGTCGCAGCAGGGCCGGCCGGTCGACACCGGCGTCGGCCTGCAGTTCGTCGCCCACCCGCTGCCCGATCCCGCCGAGCCCATCGACACCCTGGTCCTGCCGGGTGGCACCGGGGTCCACCAGGCCACCCAGGACACCGAGCTCATCGACTGGATCCGCGACGCGGCCGGACGCGCGCGCCGCGTCATCAGCGTCTGCAACGGCGCCTTCCTCGCCGCCGAGGCCGGGCTGCTCGACGGTCGGCGCGCGACGACGCACTGGGCCGTCAGCGAGCACCTCGCCGAGCGGTACCCGGCGATCCGGGTCGACGCCGACGCCCTGTTCGTCCGCAGCTCCGACCACGTCTGGACGTCGGCCGGTGTCACCGCGGGCATCGACCTCGCCCTCGCCGTCCTCGAAGAGGACCACGGCACCGAACTCGCCCAGCTCGTCGCCCGGTGGCTGGTCCTCTACATGCGTCGGCCGGGCGGTCAGAGCCAGTTCGCCCCGCCGGTGTGGATGCCGCGCGCCCGACGCGACGTGATCCGCGAGGCGCAGCGACGCATCGAGGCCGAGCCCGGCCTGCCGCACCGGCTTCCCGACCTCGCGCAGGAAGCCGCGATGAGTCCGCGTCACTTCTCGCGGGTCTTCACCGAGGAGACCGGCGAGGCGCCCAGCGACTACCTCGAACGGGTCCGCACCGACGCGGCCCGTCGCGCATTGACCGAATCCTCCGACACCATGCCGGTGATCGCCGCGCGCTGCGGCTTCGGCTCGTCGGAATCCCTGCGCCGCACGTTCAGCCGACGCCTCGGCGTCTCACCGGACCAGTACCGAAAGACCTTTGGCCGACCCCGCAAGACCTCTCGCTGACGCATCACCTCGACCCACGGCATCGAACAGACAGGCAGAACCATGACCCAGATCGCGATCGTCCTCTACCCGCGGTTCACCGCACTCGACTTCATCGGCCCCTACGAGGTGTTGCGGATGCTGCCGGACGCCGACGTCCGGTTCGTCACCCACGAGCCCGGACCGGTCGTCGCCGACTCCGGTGTTCTCGTCGTCGGCGCGACACACTCGTTCGACGAGACGCCGTCACCCGATCTGATCCTCATCCCGGGTGGGCCGGGATGCTTCGGTGCGGCGAAGGACGAGAAACTCCTGGAATGGCTGCGCGCCGTCAGCCCGGCCGCACAGTGGACGGCGTCGGTCTGCACCGGCTCGGTCGTCCTGGCCGCCGCCGGACTGCTGGACGGCCTCCGCGCGACCACCCACTGGTCGTCGCTGACCGCGTTGTCGCTCTACGGCGTGACCGCGGTGTCGGACGAGCGCATCGTGCGTGCCGGCCCCGACGAGCGGATCGTGACCGCGGCCGGGGTCTCCGCAGGCATCGACCTCGCGCTGTGGCTCGCCGACGAGATCGCCGGGACGAAGAAGGCCCAGGCGATCCAGCTCTCGATCGAGTACGACCCGCAACCGCACCTCGACTCCGGCCACCGGTCGAAGGCGTCGGCCGGCACGATCACGGCGTCGACGCTGATGCTCAGCCGCGACATCGACAAGCCGGAGATTCTGAAGCTGAGCACCCAACTGCTGTGGGATCGCGCGCTGGCCAAGGTCCGCGCGCGCCGTTGACAGCCGCAATTACGCGACGTGACACGTCAGATGCGCGGGTGAGACCGGGGTGAGACGAGGCGCGATGGTAGTTTCTTCGCCATGACCAACAACCGCCTTGTGGCCGGCGCCGTCGCCGGTGTGGCCGGCATCCTGGTGGGACTCGGCGCGGTGTTCCTCGGCGGGTTCCTCGCCGCGGAGAACAGCCCGTCCACGGACCTGAACAACATCAATCCGAACAGCGGATTCGTCCAGGGTTCGGTCGACTACGGGTCGCGCGGCGGCGCGGGCGAGACCAACTGACGCCCACCCACGACGCTGCGCGTCGTGGATCCTGGCGGCAGCAGCAACTGAGTAGTACATCGACCACCGCTCCCACAGGTGTCCTGTCGGCACGTGGGGTCGGTGTCGCTGCGGCGATTGCGCTGATCGTCTGCCTGCTGCAGTCCCCGGGACGGATCGCGGCCGACACCAAGCTCGACCTGACGGCCAATCCACTCGGATTCCTGGCCCGGGCGGCGCACCTGTGGACCCCGACGCCCCGATGGGCCAGGTCCAGAATCAGGCCTACGGATACTTCTTCCCGCACGGCGCGTTCTTCGCCGTCGGTGACCTGCTGTCGATTCCGCCATGGATCGTGCAGCGGTTCTGGTGGGCGTTGCTCCTCACCGTCGGCTTCGTCGGCATCGTGCGCGTCGCGGAGGCGATGCGGCTCGGCTCGCCGGCGTCGCGGATCATCGCGGGCGTCGTCTTCGTCCTGAGCCCGCGCGTTCTCACCACTCTCGGCTCGATCTCGTCGGAGACGCTTCCGATGATGGCCGCGCCCTGGGTGCTGCTGCCGGTGATCCGGGCACTCGACGCGCCGCTCTCCGACGCCCGGCCGCTGCGGAAGGAAGCCGCACGCTCGGCGGCCGCCGTCGCCCTGATGGGCGCGGTGAACGCGGTGGCGACGGCCGCCGCCCTCGGCGTCGCGGCCGTGTGGTGGCTCCTGCATCGGCCGCGCGACCGCCGGTGGTGGCGCTTCGGTGCGTGGACCGCGGCCGGCCTGGTTCTGGCGTGCGCGTGGTGGATGGTGCCGCTGCTCATCCTTTCCCGGGTCAGCCCGCCCTTCCTGGACTACATCGAGTCCTCACGGGTCACGACGCAGTGGACGTCGCTGACCGAGGTGTTGCGCGGCGCGAGTTCGTGGACACCGTTCGTCTCGACCGAGCGGGTCGCCGGTTCGGTCCTCGTCACCCAACCGGCCGCAGTGCTGGCCACCGGCGCCATCGCCGCGGCCGGACTCGCCGGCCTGTGCATGCGGCACATGCCGTTTCGCGGTCGCCTCGTCACCATCCTTGGCATCGGCCTGGTCGTCATGTGTGTCGGCTTCGACGGGGGGCTCGGTTCGCCGATCGCCGAGCAGATCCGGGCGTTCCTCGACGGTTCGGGTGCGCCGCTGCGCAACATCCACAAGTTCGAACCGTTCATCCGCATCCCGCTGGTTCTGGGTGTCGCGCACCTGCTCGCGCGGGTTCCGCTGCCGGGCAGCGTATCCGTCCGGGAGACGCTCTCGGCGTTCGCGCACCCACAACGATCCCGTCCGGTCGCCGCGGCCATCGTGCTGCTCGTCGCGGTGATCGGTGCCGGCTCGCTCATCTGGACCGGCCAGCTCGCGCCCGCCGGGACCTACACCGCGATCCCGAACCACTGGAAGCAGACCGCGGACTGGTTGTCCGAGAACAGCACCCGCCCCGGTGACACCCCGCCGGCCCGCGGCCTCGTCGTCCCCGGCGCGCCGTTCGCCGACCAACTGTGGGGTCTCACGCGCGACGAGCCCCTGCAGCCGCTGGCCGACACCCCCTGGGCGGTGCGGGACGCCATCCCGCTGACACCGCCCGGCGCAATCCGCGCGCTCGACTCGGTGCAACGCGAGATCGCCGCCGGACGCGGCTCGCCCGGCCTGGCCGAGACACTCGCCCAGCAGGGCGTGGGATTCGTGGTCCTGCGCGCCGACCTCGACCCCGAGACCTCCCGATCCGCACGACCACTCCTCGCCCAGCAGGCGCTCGACACCTCGCCCGGACTGACGCGGGTGGCGCGGTTCGGCCCCGATGTCGGGCCACCGGGTGTCCGTGGAGTGATGCGCGACAACGGGTTGCGACCCACCATGCCCGCGATACAGATCTATGCGGTCGAGGCGACCGGCTTCGACGGCACCGGCCCCCTGCTCGTCGACCGGAACGGTCTGCCGCGCATCGCCGGCGGACCGGAGGCCATCGCCGCGCTCGCCGAAGTCCGCGCACGCCAGGGTCTTCCACCTCTGGGACCGGTCCTGCTCGATGCCGATGCCCGGCGCGCCGGGATCACCGACGGCCCGCTCATCGTCACCGACACCCCGAACGACCGGGAGACCGACTTCGGACGGGTCGACGACCACAGCTCCGCCATCCGATCGGCCGACGACCCGCGTCGCACGCAGAACGCGGCAGCCGACTACCCCGTCGTCGATCAGCCGCTCGTCCGCGGGGAATGGTTGCTGGACAACCGGAGTGGTGCGGTCGAGGTGACGACGTCGGGTTCGGCGTCGGACGCGGTGCAACCGGGTCAGACCTCCCCCGCGAACTCGCCGGCCGCGGCCTTCGACGGCAACCCCCAGACGGCCTGGGTCAGTGGCGGACTCGAGGGAGCAGTCGGCCGGTGGATGCGGATCGGGTTCACCACTCCCCAAACAGATCTGGCGCTGACGTTGACCACCGCAAAGGCTCTCGGCGCGGATGTGACCAGCGTCCTCGTCACCACCGAGGCAGGCAGCACCGTGGCGTCGGGGCTCGAGCCGGGTACGCCGACGACGGTGACCGCCCCGAGCGGCCCGACGCGATGGATTCAGATCCGCGCCCTGCGCACCGAGGACGGCTCCGCCGGCAACCAGTTCGCCCTCGGTGAGGTGGAGGTGTCGAACCTGCGGACCTCGACGCCGCTGAAGATCAGGCACCGCGTCGTGCTGCCCGAACTCGAAGCCGGAACCGCCGTCGCCCAGTGGCTCCTGTACTCCGAACTCAACGGGCGGGCCTGGTGCGTCGCCGACCCCGCACGCGAGATGACCCGTTGCGCTCCGGGACTCGGGCTGTCACCGGAGACCTCGTCGCTGTTCAGCCGAGCCCTGTCGGTTCCTCGAGACACCACGGTCACCCCGTCGGTCATCCTCCGTCCCCGGCCCGGTGACGCGCTCGATCGGCTTCTCGTCACACCGGGCGACGTGACGGCCACCGGTCCGCGACCGGTCGCCGACCCCCGCGGCGGTCCGGGGGCCGCCGTCGACGGCGATCCCGGAACCGCGTGGACCGCACCGCAGATCCCGGACGAGGAGAAAGCCAGGGATCGCGAAGACGACGAGGAGTCGGCGGAGGACGCCGAGCCGACCCTGGTGATCCACCTGCCCGCCGAGCAACGCGTCGAGGCGCTGAAACTCGTTGCGCCGGGCGACTATCCGGCCACCCCCACCGAGGTCGCCGTCGATCTCGGCACCGGCGAACAGATCCGCGAGGTCGGCAAGGACGGAATCCTCCGGCTCGATCCCGCGGTCACCGACCGCATCGAGATCACCGTCCGCGCACAGCGCGACCTGATCGACGTCAACAGTCTCGGATTCGCCACGGCCGCACCGCCGGGCATCGCCGAGGTCGAGGTCTTCCCGGCACCCGCGTCGCCCGCCGCCGGCGGGGACCGGGTCGTCGAGATCCGTTGCACCGACGGCCTCGGCATCACCGCCGCCGGCCAGGTGGTCGGGATCTCCGCGCGGACCACCACGGCCGCACTGCGTTCCGGCGAGCCGGTGGTCGCACGCGCATGCGCACCCGGCGAGCTGCGGCTGCCCGCCGGTCAGCAGGAGGTGTCGGTCAACCCCGGGCAGGCCTTCTCCGTCGACGCGGTGTCACTGACGGCCGGGGCTCCGGTGACCGGGGTGCCGACGACCACGCCGGACGTCACCGAGTGGACGGCGGCGAGCCGCACCGTACAGATCGCATCCGGACCCGAACGCCTGCTGGTGGTGCCCGAATCGACCAATCCGGGCTGGATCGCGCGGGTCGACGGCCGGGAGTTGTCGCCGGTGGTCGTGAACGGCTGGCAGCAGGGTTGGATCGTGCCGGCCGGGGTGTCGGGTGCGGTCGAGCTCACCTACCGGTTCGATTCGCTGTATCGCTGGTCGCTGGTCGTCGGACTGGCGTTGATGGCCCTGCTGCTCGTCGCCGCATGGTGGCCGTCGTCGCGGCGAGAGAGCATTGCCGAACGGAGAGCGGTGCCCACGGGTCGGCTGACCCTGGTGGCCGCGGGACTGGGGATTCTCGGGGCGTCGTGGCTGCTGTCGGGCTGGTGGGGTCTCGCCGTCGGCCTGGCCGTCGGCGCGGCCGCCGCGGCGGTACCGCAGAAGGTCGGCGTGACGACGACGTTCGTGATGATGATGACCGCCACGATCGGGCTCACCGCCGGCCCGTGGCACGCGTCCGACGGCTACCACGGCTGGGAGTGGTGGGTTCAGTTACCGGCGCTGGTCGCCGTGCTGTCGACCGGCTGGCTGGTGTTCTGGGGGACGGTGGACTCGTGGCCCGAAGGAGAGGACGACCCTTCGAGGCTCGCTTCGCTCGCACCTCAGGGAGCGACAGGGTTGCTGCGGCGTCGTATGTCGCGGTTGCGCAACCAGTTTCGTGCCGGTTCCTCGATGAAGGCGTAGGACGCCGCGGCGATCCCGACCGAGAGTCCCAGCGTGATCACCCAGACGAGGACGGTGTTGCCGTTGAACGGCACGATGCCGAACAGCGGGAAGACGATCGCGAGGACCGCGACGTGCCAGATGAAGATGCCGTAGGACCAGCGTCCCAGCGCGAGCATCACCCGTGAGTTGAGGAAGCGGAACGGCCCCGGGTTGCAGACGAGCGGCGCGAGAAGCGCATAGCCGCAGAGCGCACCGAGAACCATCTTGGTGACGAACTCGATGTTGGACACATCGCCGAGTCCGGTGGGGCCGGCGAAGCGGGTGCAGGCCAGGCCGTACGCGACGACGAGGAGTCCGAGCATCAGCCATCGGTTCGCGCTGAGCCGGATCGCCAGGTTCATCCACCGCCCGCGCGACGCCCCCGCGGTGTCGAGGACACCGGCGACCTCGGCGAGGATCAGGCCCGCGACGAACCACACCAGGTGACCGAACACCCAGTTCTTGGTCTCCACGCCCTCGGCGACCGGCAGCGACGCACCCACCCAGGCCCAGCCCAGGCTGAGCACACCGATCGCGAGGAGGACCGGGATGCGGGCACCGACACGTCGGCCGCGCAACCGCAACAGCGCGAGGCCGAAGACCGGGAGCAGCGCGTAGAACGCGATCTCGACCGACAGGCTCCACATCTGGGTGAGCCCCGCGGTCAGCGTGAGGGGCACGAAGACCTGGGTCAGCGTCAGATTGGCCAGCCAGACGTCGAAGTCGGCGCCCTGGGCCTCCGGCAGCAGGAGCAGCACCAGCACGACGGCCACCACGTACGCCGGCCAGATGCGGACGACGCGGTGCCTCAGATAGCGCGGGATGGAGGGATGCCCGGCCCCGCGGTGCGCGGCGTCGACCCACGGCCGCCAGAGCAGGAACCCGGAGAGGCCGAAGAACAGGGCGACCGCGAGGTCGAGGCGACCGAGGACGGGACCGAGCACCGGGATCTCGACGGCGCGGGTCTGGAAGGCCACGTGAGTGGTGAGCACCCCGATCGCGGCGAGCGCACGCATGCCCTCGAGTTGCGGATAGAAGCGTCGCGGGCTGGTCGCCGGACCGGGGGTGCCGGCGTGCGGCGCTGCGGCGCGCGTATCTGTGCTCGAAGAGGCGACGGAGTCGCGGATCGGGTCGGTGCTGGTCATGCTGGTGACAGGGTAGCCCGGTGGCATCGATTACCCTCGCCACCATGTCTTCGGAGCCGTCCCCGGTGCCCCAATCCCCGGTGGAGCAGTCCGCACCTCGCCGTTGGTCGACCGCGGACCTGGCCGGACCGACGCTGATCTTCGTCGGCAGCTTCCTGATCGCCGTGACCATCGCGTTGCCGACGCTGCTCGTCGGCACCTTCCGCACGATCCCGCTCAGCACCGACTTCACCACCGTGGCCACCGCCGAGAAGGCGACGATCCTCGACCGCTGCTCGCTCGCGACGCCTGCGGCACGGACCCTCGACGCCGATCTCGTCCGCCAGCAACGGGTCGTCGCGGTACAGCCCTCCGACGAGCACCGCGTCACGCTGCAGGCCGGCACCTCGGTCCAGGCGGAGACACTGCGTATCGGCGACCGCACGGTGGAGCCGGAGGACCCGCGGCCCGGCAGCGACGCCGACGCCGACTCGTCGGAGGCCTGCAACGACGCCACGGTCAACGCGGTGAAGGACCGGGTGACGCTCGACCGGGAGACCGCCGAGCCGCAACTGTCGGCGCGCGGGGCGTCGGAGATCCAGTACGACAGCAACCAGGCACCGGTGCTGGTGCCTGATCGCCGCGGATTCACCTACCTGCTGCCCTTCGACACCAGCCTGACCGACCACGAGTTCTTCGACGTCGTCACGCGCACCACCGTGCCCCTGGAGTACGACGGCAACACCGAGGTGGTCGGCAAGGACGTGGCGCGGTTCCGCGCGGAGGTCCCCGCGACCGACCTGGCCCGCGCCGCGTTCGGCCGGCCGGTGGGCACCGACGTCGTCATCACCCGGCCCGCTTCGTGGTTCGGGATCGACGGTCCGCGACGCGACCTGACCGCCACACTGCGACACCGCAGTTCGTGGGATCTCGCAGTGGACGCCCGCACGGGGACCATCGTCGACGCGAAGATCACCGTCGACGAGTTCTACGCCTTCCCCGACGGCACACCCGGTGTGCCCGCGGACTTCCGGCTGCCGCACCTGCAGGCGAACTTCACCTACGACGAGACGACGCAGTCCGAGATGTCGCGGCTGGCTTCGGATCTCGCGACGCCGATCACGATCTGGGGTCGTATCGTGCCGATCGCGACCGGCGTCCTCGGCGTCCTCGCACTGGTCGTCGGCGGATTCCTGATCAACCCGGCGTGGTTGCCGGCACGGTTCCGGCGGACCGATCGGGAACCCCGCGAGACGGCCTCGCATTCGGACTAGCACCCGGCGACGCTCGCCGAGCCGGCGCCGTCCATGACCACCGGTCAGCGGCTCACGACTCGACTCCGGCGAATGCCGCATGCAGGGCACGGACATCGTCGGCGAGCTCTGGCACGGGGCCGGTGACGCCGATGCCGGGCGCGACCTCGTTGATGGCCAAGGCCGCGACGGGCGCATCGGGCAGCCCCCACCCGGCTCGCCAGTCGGCCAGCTGACGGCCTGACGCCACGTAAACGATGCGGCCGAGCCCGACCCAGGCGTGGGCCGCCGCGCACATGGGGCAGTGCTCGCCCGACGTGTACACGACGGCCTCGCCGCGACGGGCCGGGTCGATGTTCCCGGCGGCCCACCGAGCGATCTCGAACTCGGGATGACGGGTGTGGTCCCCTCCGGACACCCGGTTGCGGTCGGCGTACACGACACTGCCGTCGGCGTCGACGAGGATGGAACCGAACGGCTCGTCACCGGCGTCGAGGGACTCCCGAGCCAAGTCGATGCACCTGCGGAGGAAGGCGATGTCGGTCGGCGTCAGCGGTACATGGGACCTCGGATCAGAAGGTTTCGTCACACGTCGACAGTAGGTAGCCGATCGGCAACGGCAAAGACCACGGCCTCATCGCGCGCGTCCCGGAATGCCGGGCGTCAGGAAATCGACTCCGCGGCAAGGCGGCCGAGGGTGTCCTCGAGCTGGGACTCGGTGACGAGTGGGAACTTCACCTGTTCGAGGAGTTTCTTGTCGGTGACCTTCGACCAGTCGTAGGTGTGGCGGACCAGAGTCTCGTTGGGGCCCTGGGACTCCAACTCCCACAACCACTCCCACCCGGGCGGCTCGGTGCCGGCGGGCGCGGTCTGCCAGGCCAGCAGTTTGTCCTTGGCGTATCCGGTGATGTGATTGTCGGTCTTGTACTCGCCGCCCATGTGGTCGCCCGCCATGTTCATGGTGAACACCTCACCGACCTTCTGGATGCGATCGGCGTGGTCGACGCCCCGGATGAAGCCCGAACCGTCGAGCGTCTGATGCTTCTCGGGATTGGAGAGCACATCGAACACCGCGTCGACCGGCGCCTCGATGACTCGTTGGACAGTGACCTGGGTGACTCCGTTGTCGCTCATTCCACAACCCTGCCGAAACTTTCCGACCCCGGCAACGTTCCTGCGTGTGCGGCGAACAGAAGGCTCTCAGCGCGTGAGGGCCCACGTCCCGGCCGCCGCGACCGTCACCGCGACCGCCGCGGTCGCCGCGACCCCGACCACCGAACCGGCGACGGTGAGGATGACCGCCACCTCGACCGCCACGACGATCCAGGTCCCGAACGCGACGCGGGTGCGATCGCGGGCGATGGCCGACAGCAGGACCACCTGGAGAACGGCGAGGGCTGCGCCGATGTAGGCGAAGAGCCACAGGAGCGGGACGAGTTCGTCGTAGCCGTCGCCGAAGACCATCGGCACCATCGGCCCGGCCGCGCCGGCGAGCAGGGTGAGGACCACGCCGACGCCGGCGACCACCGCCACGGCCTGGCGCAGGGAGACCCGGGACCGGGCGGGATCGGCGAGGCGGGGGTAGAAGACGACGCCGATGGCCTGCGGCAGCCAGAACGCGACCTTGGTGGCGATCGCGCCGAGCGCGTACACACCGACCGACTCGGCGTCGAGGACCCGCGGGGAGAGCAGCAGATCCACCGACGACGCCACGATCAGCACGAGCTGGACCTGCGACGCGCGGACCACACTGAGGACTCCCACGGTGCCCGCGTCCGACGTGCGCTCCCCGACCTTCCCGACGACCACCCAGACGACGACCGCCGAGACCGCGGCGCCGATGGTTCCGGCGAACAGTCCGCCCGCCGCACCGGCACCCGCGACGAAGGCGCCCACGATGGGCATCGACCGCAACACCCCGACCGCGGCCAGCACCCACGACAGCGTCCGGAACTCTCCGCGCCCCTGCAGAATGCCCTGACCTGCGGCGATCAGCGTGAGCAACGGGGCAGCGCCGAGGGCGGCCAGCGTCGTCACGACACCGGTGCGCATCAGCAGGGCGACCAGCGGTGTGGCGACCGCGACCAGGACGACGACACACAGCGTCGTCTGGATGCCCACCCGCCGCAGACGACGCTCGTCGCACCCCAGGACCACCTCGCGTGCGACGACGTTCTGCAGGGCCAGCGCGGGCACGCCCAGCACGAGCATCGCCGACAGCAGGACCGCGAACTCGCCGTACTCGCTGACATCCAGATAGCGCGCGCTCGCGGCCAGATGGACCACGTACATGCAGATGTTGGCGACCATCGAGCCGACGGCCACCGATCCGACGGCGCCGACGGTGCCCGAAGCGGCTCGGCGCCGTCCGGTCGGCCTGGTCTGCTGCATGGCACAAGTGTGCCGAGTTGGTACCGGCTCTCGCGCGCAGGGTGCTTTGCACCGGTCGTCGGGCATAGGCAACGATGGGTAGGCTGCAGAATTCACGGACGAGAGATATCGATGTACGACGACAACACGACCTACGACGCCGAATCGACCGATGTCGGTTCGCGTATCGACCCGGTGCTGGCCCGAAGCTGGCTCCTGGTCAACGGCGCGCACTACGCGAAGTTCGAGCCGGCGGCTCGCTCGCGCGCCGACATCGTCGTCCTCGACATCGAAGATGCGGTGGCCCCCAAGGACAAGGTCTCCGCGCGCGACAACGTCGTGCGGTGGATCGGTCCGAAGGACGGTTCCGGTCCCGGCGCCGGTGAGTGGGTCCGGATCAACGGATTCGGCACGCCGTGGTGGGCCGACGATCTCGCCGCGCTCGCGGAGACCGCCATCGGCGGCGTGATGCTGGCGATGGTCGAGTCCGTCGACCACGTGACCGAGACCGCCAAGCGCCTGCCGGGCCTGCCGATCGTCGCGCTGGTGGAGACCGCACGCGGACTCGAGCGGATCAGCGAGATCGCGTCGGCCAAGGGCACCTTCCGCCTCGCGTTCGGCATCGGGGACTTCCGTCGGGACACCGGCTTCGGCGACAATCCGCAGACCCTGGCCTACGCCCGATCGCGATTCACCATCGCCGCCAAGGCCGCTCACCTGCCCAGCGCCATCGACGGCCCGACCGTCGGTTCGAGCGCACTGAAGTTGAGCGAGGCCACCGCGGTGAGCGCGGAGTTCGGCATGACCGGCAAGATCTGCCTCACCCCGTCACAGTGCGCGCCGGTCAACGAGGGCCTGTCCCCCTCCCAGGACGAGATCACCTGGGCGAGAGAGTTCTTCGCGGAGTTCGAGCGCGACGGCGGGGAGATCCGCAACGGTTCGGACCTCCCGCGGATCGCCCGTGCGACCAAGATCCTCGACCTCGCACGCGCCTACGGCATCACCGAGTCGGAGTTCGACGACGACCCGGTGCATGCGCCCGCGCCGTCGGACACCCACCACTTCTGAGCCGCGCGGGTCGCGGTGTTCCCCGGACGGTTGCTCCCGGCGCTCTACCTGACGAGTGTCGTTGCGGCCGTGGCCGTCCTGGCACCGCTGCTCCCCGGATTGATCGGCGTCGCACCGGGTCACCTGCTGTACCGCGATGCGGTGTCGACGCCGCGTACCCACGTCACCGACACCACGCTCGGAATCGGTGACCTGCCACCACGCGCGGTGCCGCAGGACTGGTTCGTCGCCATGGTGTCGTCGGCCGTCGACGGCGGGGTGGTGGTCATCGCGGCCCTGCTGGCCGCGTTGGTCTTCGCCGGTGTCGGGTTCGGCCGGCTGGCGTGTCGCCTCGTTCCGGGTGCCGGGCGTCTCGGCGGCGTCGCCGCCGCGCTCGTGGCGATCTGGAACCCCTATGTGGCCGAACGGCTCCTGCAGGGCCACTGGAGCCTGCTGGCCGAATACGCCTCGCTCGGCTGGATATTCGTCGCCGTGCTCGATCTGCGGGAACGGCCCGAGCCGGTGCGGTTTCTCCAACTCGGCGGATTACTGGCGGCAGCGGGGCTGACGCCGACCGGATCGGTGCTCGCCGGGGTCGTGCTGGCCGTTGCCCTCATCGGTCGTCCGGTTGGTCTGCGGCACAGCCTCATCGCCGTCGGTCTGTGGATTCTGAGCACGCTGCCCTGGGTGGTGACAGCCGTGATCAGCGACGCCACCACGACGTCGGCCGCGGCGGGCGTCGATGCGTTCGGCCTCCGGTCCGAGCCGGGACTCGGCCCGGTCGGGACGGTGCTGTCCCTCGGCGGGATCTGGAATGCCGATGCGGTCCCGGCCAGCCGAACGATGTGGTGGGCGGCGATCGCGACGTTCTGCTTCCTGCTCGTGATCGCAGCGGGCGTCGTCGCCCTGTGGCGTCGTCGTACCGCGCTCGATCCGCTGGTACCCGCGATCGGGGTACTCACCGCTGCCGTCGCGATCCTGCTGGTCCTCACCACCTTCGGTCCGGGCCGGTGGTTGCTGGAGTTCGCGGTCGAACACATCGCCGGGGCGGGCCTCCTGCGGGACACCCAGAAATTCTCCGCACTCCTCGTCCCCGGTGTCGCGCTGGCCGTGGCCGGTGCGGTGACGGCGGCCCGCCGGCGGGTGCCGTCGGGTTTCGCGCTCGCCGGCGTCGTCCTGCTCGTCGTGGCGCCGCTTCCCGACCTCGCCTGGGGCGTAGGCGGTTCCGTGCGGACGGTGTCCTACCCCGACGACTGGGCCGCGGTGGCCGACATCGTGCCCGCCGACCGGGGCTCGGTTGCCCTGTGGCCCACGGACACCGTGCGGCACTACCGCTTCGCCGACGGCGTCTCGCTCGACCCCGCGGCACGCATGTTTCGTGCACCGGTGATCGAGTCGGGCGCACTCACCGTGGACGGCGAGGTCGTCGACCCGCCGAGCGATCATGCAGCAGCCGTTGCGTCCGTTCTCGAATCCGGGGGCGCACCTGCCGAACTCGCCGCGCTCGGTGTCGGATGGGTTCTGGTCGAGAACGATTCGACGCCCGCGCTACTCGCCGCGGATGCGCGTCTCGCCCACGACGGAGACGATCTGCGGCTGTACCAGGTCGGCGAACCGGCCGAACGCGGTGCGGGAGTTGCCGATCGGACTCTGGCGATCGTCGCACACCTGGTGTGGGCGGCGATGCTACTGGCAGGGATCGCGGGGGCGGTCGTCGCTAGCGTGCGAGAACGGCGTCGAACGTCTCGATGAATCCGTCGCAGGTCGCCGCCCAGGAGTAACGGCTCGCCTTGATCCTGGCGTTGCGCCCCAGCCGCTGGGTCTCGTCGGGATTGTCGATCAGCTTTCTCGTGGCACTGACCAGTTCCTCGACGCCGTCGACGAGGAGGCCGGTGTCGCCGTCGTCGATGGAATCGGTGAGACCCACCGAGCTGCGGTAGCCGATGGTCGGGACCCCGTGCTGTGCCGCCTCCACGACCGCCAGACCCCAGCCCTCCTTACGCGAGGGCATCAGGTGGACCTGCGCCTGCGAGAGCAGTTCGTGCTTCCGCCGCTCGCTGACATGGCCGTGGAAGGTGACCGCGTCGGCGACATCGAGTTTCGTTGCCGCGGAACGCAGCTCGTCGGACCACCAGCCACCGCCGATGACGTCGAGGTACACCTCGACCCCGGATCGACGCAGCTGCGTCAACACGGTGAGCGCATCCTCGACCTGCTTGTGCGGGACCAACCGGGACAAGACACACAGACGCACCGGCTGATCGTCGGCCGCCTTGACGGCGATCTCCGCGTCGGCCGGGATGGGATCTATGCCGTTGCGCACGACGGAGATCCGGTCCGCGTCGACACCGAGCGCGACGAGCTCGGTCTTCGACGGTGTGGACACCGTGACGTATCGGTTACGTCGATGAATCCTCGGCGACAGTCGCGACTCGATGAACCAGCCGACATGACCGAGCAACCGGCCGGCGACCGGCCACTGCTCGCGATGGCAGTGATGGACGAGGACCACCGTCGGCGCCGAGGCAACGGCGGTCGCGAAGAACGGCACCCCGTTCTGGGTGTCGACGACGACCTCGGGATCGCATCCCCGCAGCGGCCCGACACCGAACCGACCGGCCAGGATCGCGGCCAGCATCCGCGGGTACACGCTGATCCGCCCGCCGGCTCGCACGAACCGCATGCCGTCGCGGGTCTCCTCACGGGCGGCGCCCGGATACGACGAGGTCAGAAAGGTCACGCGAGCGCCGCGCCGGGCCAATTCGGCGCCGACGCGTTCCAGATAGGTCTCACTGCCACCGCCCTGAGGGTGGCGGGTATCCCGCCAGCACAGCAGCAGGACGTCGGAAGGTACGCGCATCGCACGTCAGACTACCGACAAGTAGCTGCTGAACAGCCATACGACCGGTGGATTAGAGTTCCCGACGATGACGACCACGACTTCCGGCCGGAACCGAATGGCCCGGCTGGCCACCCTGCGACGTGCGGCCGGGCTCCTGAACGACTTCCGGTACGAGCAGTCCGACCCCGCCCGCTTCTACGGTGCTCTGGCGACCGACACCGCGGACATGGTCGAGGCGTTCGTCCCCGATCTCGACGGAGGCGTCATCCTCGACGTCGGCGGCGGACCCGGCTACTTCGCCGACGCCTTCCGGGATCGCGGCGCGCACTACATGTCGGTCGAACCGGACCCGACGGAGATGCACGCCGGCGGGCTCGAGCACCGCGGATCGGTCCGCGGATCGGGCCAGAACCTGCCCTTCGCCGACGACTGCATCGACGTGACGTTGTCGTCGAACGTCGTGGAGCACACGTCGACGCCGTGGGAGATGGCCGACGACATGCTGCGCGTGACCCGGCCGGGCGGCGTCGTCATCATCAGCTACACCCTGTGGTGGGGACCCTTCGGCGGCCACGAGATGGGTCTCACCCACTACCTGGGCGGACACCGCGCGGCGCGTCTCTACACGCGACGCCACGGCCACCCGCCCAAGAACCTCTTCGGGACGTCACTGTTCGCCGTCAACGCCGCCGACGGCCTGCGCTGGGCGGGTTCGGTGACCGACCGGGCCGAGCTCCTGGCCGCCTTCCCCCGCTACATCCCGCGCCGGATGTGGTGGGTCATGCGCGTTCCCGGCCTGCGCGACGTCCTGGGCACGAACCTCGTGCTGGTGCTGCGCAAGCGGTAGTGGTTTCGATACGGCTCGTCGCAAGCTCCTCGCCTACTCAACCAGCAGAAATACTCCTGCCGGCCGAGTAGCGCCGCCCGAGCGGAGCGAGGACGCCGCGTATCGAGGTCCGCTTACTCCGCCGACAGATCCGCGGAGCAGTTCAGCGTTCCGCCGTTACTCGTGGCGGTCGCGAGCTGTTCGCCGTCGACGAGGATGCTGCAGGTCACCGGGCCGCGGACGACGATGGCCGACAGCTTCGCCGTCGTACCCTTCACATTCACCCGTTGCGACCAGGGCGCGCCGGTGGCCGCGATGACGGTCGGCGCGCCGCCGCCCTTGCTGAAGCTGAGCGCGACCACGTCACCGTTGCCGGTGAGCTGATAGGTCACCGTCCCCGAGCGCGGCTTCTTGCTCGGGGTCGACGTCGTCTCCTCGGTGGTGGTCGTGGTGGTCGGAGCCGAACTGGTCGTCGTCTCCTCGCTGGTGGTGGCTGTGGTCGACGACGAACCGGCCGCCGTGGGCGCGTCGTCGCCGCCGGCCTTGGTGACCAGCAAGACGACCAGACCGAGGATCACCAGCGCCGCCAGGGCGACCAGCGCGAGACCGATAGTGCGGCCCTTCGACGACCCGCGCGGCGGCTCACCGTTCTGGGGCGAGTCGTACGGCGACGCACCGTAAGGCGACGCACCCGTGTACCGGGGCTCCCCGTACTGGGGTTCCGTGTACTGGGGTTCTCCGTACCGGGGTCCGGCGTGGGGCTCGGTGTACGGCCCGGGATACGGCTGACCTGAGGGTTGCTGGGTGTAGGCCTGCGACGGTGGCGCCGACGGGTCGTAGTCGGGATCGAACTGTCGGGTCTCCGGCGGATTGTTCCGCGGATCGTTCGGATCGCCCTGGGGTGGTCGGGTCATGCGGACGATTCTGTCATCCACATCCTGATACCGACCTGTGGGCACGCGGCCCGGGCAACACCCGGGCCGCGCGACACACGGATCACCGAGCGGTCGTCACAGGTCGGCGATCGCCTCGAGCGGCCCCGTCCGAGCGGCACGGACCGCCGGCCACAGCGCCGCCAGCACACCGACCACCGCCGACGCGACCAGCGTGATCACGATCAGCGACCACGGAATCACCGGTGCGCCCAGCCCCCAGGCCGCGAGCGTGCGAACCAGGGCCACTCCGATGAGTGTTCCCAGGAGCACACCGACCACGGCACCGAAGATCGAGATGAGCACCGATTCCAGGTAGATCGATCGACGCACCTGGCCACGCACCATGCCGATCGCGCGCAGCATGCCGATCTCGCGCTTACGTTCCACCACCGACAGCGCGAGGGTGTTGATGATGCCGAGCACCGCGATCAGCAACGCCAGCCCGAGCATCGCGTACAGCGTGCCGAGCATCTGGTCGATCTGCGCCGAGATCTGGCCCTTGAACTGGTCGCGGTCCTTGACCTGGACGGTCAGGTAGCCGGCGGTCGCGTCCTCGAGCCCGGTGCGCAGGGTGTCCAGGTCGGCGCCCGCCTCGGCCTTCACGAAGACCGTGACGTCGAAACGCGCCGCGGGCGGGACCAGCCGGTCGTAGACCGCGGACCCGACGACCCACGGCTGGAGGGCCTCGTTGTCGGCGTACACGCCGGCGATGGGGACCTGGACCTGCTCGCCGATGGGCGAGGTGAAGTCCAGGACCTGACCGCGTTCCCAGCCCTTCGTCATCGCCGTGCGATGGCTGATCAGCATCCCGTCGTCCGGCAGCGTCGACGACGCACCGTCCTCCATGTCCATGACCGTGACGTCGCTCAGCCGCCCGCCGACGGCGGAGAAGCCCTGCACCGGCTGACCGTCGACCTTCGCCTGCACGACGCCGAACGAGACCACCTCGCCGACGCCCGGCACCTCCTTCACCGCCGGACCCACCGTGGGCGGCAACGGCCCCTGGTTGGTGCCCGCGAGGATGTAGTCGGCGGTGATGCCCGAGTCGACGGCCTCGTCGACGGTGCCCTTGAACGACTGGCCGAGCGTGCCGATGATCGCCACCAGCATCAGACCCAGCGTCAGCGCGAAGGCCGTCGCCGCCGAACGTCGGGGATTGCGAACAGCATTCGTGCGTGCCAGTCGTCCGATGGTGCCGAACGGTGCACCGACCACGCGGCCGAGCACGCCGACGAACGGACGCGCGACCGCCGGGCCGACCAGGACGGCGGCCAGCACCGCACCGGCCGCACCCGCACCGACCGTCAGAGCCGGCCCCGAGCCCTCGTCCATCGCACCGATGACGATCGCCACGATCGACGCCAGACCGATGACCGCGCCGATGATGGTGCGGTTGCGCAGCGACGCCGATCCCTCGGCCGCCGATGCGCGCATCGCCTCGACCGGCGGCACGCGTGCGGCGCGAGCGGCAGGTACCCAGGCGCTGATCATCGTCACCACGACGCCGACCAGGATGCCCGCGAGAACCGCGCCGACCCCGATCGTCAACTCCCCGTCCGGCAGACCCGACGTCGCGCTGGTGAACGCCTTGAGCGCGGCCGCCAGGCCGATGCCGATGGCCAGACCCAGCGCGCCGCCGAGCACGCCGACGACGAACGCCTCGAAGAGGACCGACCGCGACACCTGGCGCTGGCTGGCGCCGACCGCCCGCAGCAGCGCGAACTCGCGGTTACGCTGCGCGACGATCATCGAGAAGGTGTTGTAGATGATGAACGTGCCGACGACCAGACCGATCGCCGCGAACGCCAGCAGGATGTACTGGAAGATCTGCAGGAACTCGTTGACCTGCGCCTTCTGGTCCTCCCGCACCTGGTCGCCGGTCCGCACGTCGTACAGGTCGGCGTCGGCGCCGAGGAGGGCGCGCACCCGTTCCTGCAGTTGCTCCGGGGACACCCCGTCGACGGCCGACATGTCGACGAGCCCGACATGACGTCCGTCGGTGAACAGACGCGACGCGGTCGCCGCGTCGAACTGTGCGTTGACGTAGCCGCCGGTCGAGGACGGCAGGTCGATCAGTCCGACGACCGTGACGTCGAGCGGGGCGGCGTTGCCCTGGCCGATGACGACCTTGGTCTTCGAGCCGACCTTCAGTCCGGCCTCTTCGGCAGCCGAGGAGTTCAGGGCGATCTCGCCGGCGTTGGCCGGCCCCCGACCGCCCGGAATGATCCGGGCCTCGTCGGCGTCGAGCGCCTCGTTCTCCGGGATGTAGGTGGTACCGACGCTCGGCGCGCCGCCGGTCTGGATGGCCTTGCCGCCCGAGTCGGCGACGGTGATCAAGCCGTTGTTGTTGACGACGAGCTTGTCGATGCCGAGTTCGGCGCGCTGGGCGCGCAACTGGTCGACGACCGACAGCGGAACGCCCGGCGACTGCTGGTCGGCGGGCGTCACCTCGACGGCCACGCCCTGCGCGGCGCTGTCGAAGATGTCCGTGAAGGCCTTCGAGATGGAACTGGTGAACACGATCGAACCGACGACGAAGGACGTGCCGAGGACGATCGAGAAGAGAGTCAGGAACAGACGTAGCTTGTGCGCCCGCAGGTTTCGCAGCGAAACCCGGCGCATCACCGATGATGACGCCACGGCTCAGAGCGCTTTGGAGGTCTCGGCGGGAGCCGACTCGGACGAGTGGGTGTGGTGGACCCCGTCGAGGTTCTTCATCACCTCGAAGACGTCGTCGGCGCTCGGACGGGCGAGCTCCTGCACGATCTGCCCGTCGGCGAGGAATACGACGCGGTCGGCATACGACGCCGCGCGCGGATCGTGGGTCACGATGACGACGGTCTGCCCGAACTCGTCGGTGGCGGCGCGCAGGATGGAGAGGACCTCACCCGACGACCGGGAGTCGAGGTTACCGGTGGGCTCGTCGCCGAAGATGATGGCCGGCTTGCCGATCAGCGCACGGGCACACGCCACGCGCTGCTGCTGGCCGCCGGACAGCTCGCTGGGGAGATGCCCGAGCCGGTCGGTGATGCCGAGTCGGTCGGTGACCGCGTCGAACCATTCGGTGTCGACGGTACGGCCGGCGATGTCTACCGGGAGGGTGATGTTCTCTTTCGCGGTGAGCGTCGGCACCAGGTTGAACGCCTGGAACACGAACCCGATGCGGTCGCGGCGGAGCATGGTCATCGACTTGTCGGACAGCGTCGTGAGATCGGTGTCGCCGATGAAGACGCGGCCGTCACTCGCGACGTCCAGACCGGCGAGGCAGTGCATCAGCGTCGACTTGCCCGACCCCGACGGCCCCATGATGGCGGTGAACTCACCCGCGCGGAACGAGATCGAGACGCCCTTCAGCGCCTCCACGGCGGTGTCGCCCGTGCCGTACCTCTTGGACAGGTTCTCCGCACCCGCAGCCACTCCGTGTTTGGGCTCTCCGGCATCGCGGGCGGCCGCATCAGTCGTCGTCATGCCCTCAACGGTGCCAAATCCGGAGCCGAATCGCTATCAGGTAACCCCCTGATGCCACCCTGAGGGGGAATTCTCACACCTGCCCCCCGCCGGTTGAGCCGACACCGAGCGAAGCGAGGAGTCGCGTCGAAACCCGCCCGCCGCTCGCGGAGGGAAGCCAGGCCTACTTCGGCAGCTGGACCTCGAACGAGTGGATGCGGGTGGGCGATCCGGCGTTCTGCGAGACGATGAGCAGCGTTCGGCTGCGCGTCTTCGCGTACGGGGCGTCGGGGTGCCAGTTGCCCCAGGCGAGCCCGGACATGTCGCCGGTGACGAGACGCGGCGTGCCGGTCGTCGAGAAGATCCGACGCTTCGTCATCGCCTTCTCCTTGCCGGAGAGCTTCTTCTTGCCGGTCACCGAATCCGCCCCGCGGGTGGTGGTCCAGAAGATGTTCGTCAGCTTGCCGGCACCGCGTTCGAGGACGAGGAAGTCGGTGGCGTTGACGGCCAGGACGTCGGCGGCCACCTTGTTGGCATCGGTGCGATAGACGAACTCGCGATCGGCCTTGCCGAAGGTGAGCAGCCGCGCCGAAGTGCGCCCGTCCTGCTTGAGTCCGCCGGCGGTGAGCACGGAGACCTGTCCGGTCGGTCCGACCGCGAGGCCGGTGAGACCGCGCTGCCCGGCCACGCCGGACTTGGACGTCGGGCGCCACGCGGCCGGCAGCGGCAGGTCGCGGACGAACTGGCCCAGCGAGCCGATCTGCCGGACGAACTGGTTGTTGCCGCCGCTGACGACGGTGTAACCGCCGTTGCTCTTGCGGATGCCCTCGAACTGCGCACCGCCGGGCAGCAGCGGCAGGAACCACGGTCCGAGGACCGTGCCGGCGCCGTTGACACCGGGCCGGCCCACGAATGATGCGGTCTCCGAGGAGTATCCGATGCGGGCGGTGTAGAACCGGGCCGGGAGGACGTCCTCGGCGATCAGCGTGTACTGCCCGTTGCCGGTCCGGTCCAGTCCGGTGATCCGGTTGAACTGCGGGACGAAGTCACCGAGGGTCGTCGTGTCGGTGTAGTACGCGGAGACTCCGTCGCCGGAAGCCGGTGCGGCAGAGGCTGGTTGAACTGCGAGCGGAGAGGTCAGCCCCAAAACACAGGCTCCCGCGATCGTGGCCCCCCACAAACGTAGCTTCATGAGGGGCACGATACCTCAACTGTCACATCAGCCTCAGGCCGAACCAGCGGACCGATGGCGGATCAGGCCAGACGCTGCTTGAGGGCGTCCAGTTCGTCTCGCAGCGACGTGGGGAGCTTGGGACCGACGAACTCGAAGAGCTCCTCGATCGACGGGATCTCCTCACGCCACTCGTCGGCGTTGAACGCCAGCGCCTCGGCGACGTCCTCGGCCGGCACGTCGAGCCCGGACACGTCGATGTCCTCGGGCTTGGCGACGATGCCGATCGGGGTCTCGACGCCCTGGGCCTCGCCCTCGATACGGCTGATGATCCACTTCAGCACGCGGCTGTTCTCACCGAATCCGGGCCACAAGAAGCGCTTGTCGTCGCCACGACGGAACCAGTTGACGTAGAACACCTTCGGCAGCTTGGACTCGTCGGCGTTCTTGCCGATGTTGACCCAGTGCTGCAGGTAGTCGCCGACGTGGTAGCCCATGAACGGCAGCATCGCCATCGGGTCGCGACGCACGGTACCGACCTTGCCCTCGGCCGCTGCGGTCTGCTC
Source organism: Gordonia westfalica (assembly GCF_900105725.1). Classification (NCBI taxonomy): domain Bacteria; kingdom Bacillati; phylum Actinomycetota; class Actinomycetes; order Mycobacteriales; family Gordoniaceae; genus Gordonia; species Gordonia westfalica. The sequence continues at coordinate 4,372,376 of NZ_FNLM01000034.1, read as the reverse complement.
GGAGCCGACGGTGGCGCCCATGAAGACGCCGGTCTGCCAGTCGCGGGCCTCGGTCACCAGCGGGACGGTGGTCTTGCGACGGCCGCCGAACAGGATCGCCGAGATCGGCACACCCTTCGGGTCGTCCCACTCGTCGGCCAGCGACGGGCACTGTGCGATCGGGGTGCAGTAACGCGAATTCGGGTGTGCGGCCTTGTGATCGGACTCCGGGGTCCAGTCGTTGCCCAGCCAGTCGGTGAGGTGCGCCGGCACGGGGCCGTCGATGTCCTCCCACCAGATGTCGTTGTCGTCGGTACGAGCGACGTTGGTGTACAGGGTGTTTCCGGCCTCGATGGTCTTCATCGCGTTCGGGTTCGAGTCATAGCTGGTGCCGGGGGCGACACCGAAGAAACCGAACTCCGGGTTGATGGCGTAGAGACGGCCGTCCTCGCCGAAGCGCATCCAGGCGATGTCGTCGCCGACGGTCTCGGCCTTCCAGCCCGGGATGGTGGGCTGCAGCATCGCGAGATTCGTCTTGCCACAAGCACTCGGGAAGGCCGCGGCGATGTAGTAGACCTTGTTCGCCGGGCTGGTGAGCTTGAGAATGAGCATGTGCTCGGCCATCCAGCCCTCGTCGCGGGCGATGACCGACGCGATGCGCAGCGCGTAGCACTTCTTGCCGAGCAGCGCGTTGCCGCCGTAACCCGAACCGTACGACCAGATCTCGCGGGTCTCCGGGAAGTGGGTGATGTACTTCTCGGTGTTGCACGGCCACGGCACGTCCGCCTGGCCGGGCTCGAGGGGAGCACCCACCGAGTGCAGTGCCTTCACGAAGAAGCCGTCGTCGCCGAGGATCTCGAGGACGCGCGGACCGACGCGGGTCATGATCTTCATCGACAGGACGACGTACTCGGAGTCGGTGATCTCGACGCCCAGCTTGGGGTCGTCGGAGTCCAGCGGACCCATGCAGAAGGGGATGACGAACATCGTGCGGCCGCGCATCGAGCCGCGGTACAGCTCGGTCATCGTCGCGCGCATCTCGGCGGGCTCGACCCAGTTGTTGGTCGGGCCGGCGTCCTCTTCGGACTCCGAGCAGATGTAGGTCCGCGACTCGACGCGTGCGACGTCGGCGGGGTCGGAGCTGGCGAGGAAAGAATTCGGCTTCTTCTCCTCGTTGAGCTTGACGAGGGTACCGGCCTTGACCAGATCGTCGGTGAGGCGCTCCCACTCGGCATCGCTGCCGTCGGACCACACCACCCGGTCGGGCTGGGTCAGCTCGGCGATCTCGGCGATCCAGGCCAACAGACCCTGATGGTTGGTCGGCGCGCTGCTCGGGTCCAGTCCGGGGATGGTGGCTGCGGTCATCGTTGGGGCCTCCTGGCGAGCGTGTGACCTGCTGGAATGGTCACCGGTCAGTCGTCTAGGTGTCCAGGATACGTGTACCGAGCGGGCGCTAGGTGCGGGGGGCCTGCGACTGCGGCCTATCCCACACCCCGGCGATTTGGGACCAAAGTCCCTGGAAGCGGACCGTCGACGGTTCCCCGGGCTGTTCAGCCGATGCGCCCCGAGCCGCCGGGGATCCACTCGCCGGTCTCCGGGTCGAGGACGGCCGAGCTGAATGCGCCGTCGGCGCCGATCTCGGTGATCTTGTCGACCTGCCCGTCCCGGTCGCTGTCGGTGTACACGGTGAACCCGTCCGGGCCGTTGCGGGTGAGCGAGTCGTTGACACCGTCGTTGTCGGTGTCGACCTCGGCCGGTCCGAGGTCCCAGATCCGGCCGTCCTCGTGCATCCACAGGTGATCGTCGAGATCGTCGGCGGCCGATTCCGCGTGGATCGCGGCCACCGAGTCGACGTGTGGTTCGAGTCCGGACCCGGCGCCGGGCAGGTCGCCGGTGTCGGGGCGGCCGGCGTCGAACGGATCGCCCGCCGGGTTGTCGCCGTCGAAGATCGAATCCATCGTGTTCACCTGTTCCCGTCGTCGGTTCGGCCTGGTTCGTCCGGGTCTGCTTCGTCCGGGTTTGCGGCCCACAACCTCTCGAAGCGTGCGAGGAGTTCGCGGTGGACGACCTCGGCGCGCTCTCGGCGTCGACGCGCCTCCTGGGTCGCCGTGCCGGTGCGCAGACGCCGGATGTCGTCGTCGATCTCCGCGACCTGTTCGGTCATCCGCCGCGCCCGGCGTTCGTGGGCCCGGGCGATCTGTCCCGCTATCCGCGTCTCGGCCGCGGAGAACCGCAGTCCGAGCTGATGGTCGAGTGCGGTGCGGGCGACGGCGAGCCGGTCGGTCCCGCGGGCGATGCGATCGGCACGATCCAGCGCGCCACGACGGACCCGGATCACCCAGACCGCCACCCCGATCCCCAACAGCAGCGTGAGGGGCATGCTGATCCACTGCAATGTCTGCACCGAGGACATCGGTGCGACGACGAGGCGTCCGACACCGAGGCCGGTCGAGGCCCCGATGACGACGAGCAACGCGTCCTCCGCTCCCCCGCGGCGACGACGGCTGCCCGCGCCATCGGCGGGCAACGGGGTGTCGGCCCAAGGATCGGGCGGGGAGGGCTCCTGCGGGGACGGCTCGGGGTCGAGTCCCACCAGCGCGGTGGCCGCAACCTCGTCGATGCGCTCGTCGGCATCCCGGCGGATGCCCTCGGCGAGGTCGGCCCACCGGCCGCGCAACCACGACTGGTGCTCGGCGTCGGCGTCCGGCGCATCCTCGGCGGCAAGAGCGGAGAGCTCGCGGACACGCGTCTGGAGTTCGGCCGAGGTCTGCACCCTCGCGCGGGCAAGTCCAGCGCGCAGGGCGGCGAGCCGGTCGACCCGACCGCGATCCCGCGACGCGAGCAGTCGACGACGCGCACCCATCAGGTCGTCGAGCGCCACGGACGAGTCGGTGTCGGTTCCCGCGTCGGAGCCGCCCAGCAGGTGTTCGACGGCACCCACACCGGCCGCGAGCCGGGCCCGCTCGACGCGTACGGCGTCGGGGAGCTCCTGCGCATCGCGCAGCCAGTCCACGAGCGTTTCGATCCCCGACTCGTCCACCGCGCCGCCGAGTGCCGCCGCTGCGGACACCCCGAACAGCGGCATCGTCCCGAACGGGTCGAGGGTCTTGCGGTGGGCGCGCACGATCCGCGGCCACTCCCAGAAGGCGTCGATCTTGGTGCACACGAGCGCGACGGTGCCGACCTGTGCGCGCATCCGCTTGACGAGGTGACGCTCCTCCTCGCCCACCGACGACGACGGGTCGACGACGACCAGCGCGACCCCTGGCTCGGCCCGGCGGTCACCGGCATGGCTGTCGCGAGCAACGAGATCGAGGTCGGGGGCCAGTTCGTGCACCGCGTCGACGAGCGTGCGGACGCCGACGCCCTCGGTCCCGACGACCAGGACCCCGGAGCCGGAACCGACGCGCTCCGCGTCGAATCCGGTCAGTTCGCGCGCCGCGTCGAGAAGCCGTGCACTCATCCGACACCTCCCGCCAGCAGCCGTTCGGCGCTCTCGCGGTCGTGGCCCGCGGCCGCCGCACGTTCGAGTGCGGCGCGGATCTCGACCTCGCGCCAGAACCGGACGCGACCCACGTGATCAGCGAACGCCGCGGTGAGCTGCGGAACCCCGCTGACCGCGTGCAGGGAGCGGTTGAGTGCAGCGGCGTCGGTTGCCGCCTCCGATCCCTCCGCGAGGAGGCGAAACGCGGTGTCGATGCCGAACGCGTCGATGCGGCGCAGCAACCCCTGCCGCAGGAGTCGTTCGCCCGACCCCGGGGCCCCGACGAGGAACCGGCCGGCCATCGAGGGCATCTCGACCTGCTCCGCGGCGAACTGCGCGAGGGCCGCGAACTCCGCTGCGTCGAGATCGGCGCACGCCAGCAACTGGGACACCGCGTACACGGGCAGCCCGAGCTGCGTCGAGGCCCGGGAGGCGACCTCGACGGCGGAATCCCAGTCGGGATGGGTGTCGGCCTTGCCGAGGACGACGACGACCCGGTCGGCGGGCAGTGCGCGCAGCAGTTCGTGATCGGCCCGGCGCGGCGGCCCGGCCAGCAGGAGAAGCCAGAGGTCGGCATCGGCGGCGGCGCGTGCGTCCTCGCCCGGGCCGATCACCGTCAGCGCCAGCCGCTCGCGCAGGGCCCGCGCCATGGTGTCGCGTCCGGCTCCCGGTCTACCGACCACCTGCACATGTAGAGGACGCAGGAAACGTCGTCCGGCCGTGGACAGGATGGGGACCAACGGCGACGACGGCTCTACGAGTCCGGCGAGTCCGCCCTGCTCAGCCGCCATCGACAGCGAGTTCCGGCCCGGCCGTCCCGCCGGTGACGGGTTCGTCGTCGTGCCCACGTTCGCCCCCACGTCTCACATGCCCTTCCCCGCCCGAAACCCCCGCGGGTTCCCGCGGCTGGCCCGAGACTAATCCCGATTCACCCGGATGGGCTTCCTGACCTCCACATCCCCTCCCGACCGGCCGTCTTGTCCCCACGACTCGCGTGTCACTTCGCGGACACGATCCCCCGCGACTTCGCGGAATAGCCACGATGCGCAACGATGGACGGGTGAACAACAGCGCTGACAGGTCACGGTTGTATCCCCGCGTGACGAGCTTCCGATTCCGCCGGGGGACCCTGACGACCGGGCAGCAACGCAACTGGGAGACCCTCTGGCCCGTGCTCGGCCGCGACCTCGAGATCGGCCCGGAACGCATTCCCGAACCCCAGCTCGATCTCGACGCCATGTTCGGTCGGGACGCTCCGAAGGTGCTGGAGATCGGCAGCGGCACGGGGATCTCGACCGCGGCGATGGCCGAGGCCGAACCCGACGTCGACGTGGTGGCGGTCGAGGTCTACAAGCCCGGCCTGGCCCAGCTGCTCGGCCTCATCGACCGCAACGAACTGACCAACGTGCGGCTCATCCGCGGCGATGCGTCGATCGTCCTGAGGGAACTGATCCCGTCGTCGAGCCTCACCGGCGTCCGGCTCTTCTTTCCCGACCCCTGGCCCAAGTCGCGTCACCACAAGCGCCGGTTCGTCCAGACGGGCACACTGGAGCTGATCGCCGACCGGCTCGTCCCCGGCGGCGTGCTGCACATCGCCACCGACCACGCGGGTTACGCCGAGTGGATCGCCGAGAAGCTCGCCACCCAGGACGCCGACCACCCCCATGTCGTGCAGCTGACCCGCGAGTCCCCGATCCTGCTGGAACGGCCGACGACGAAGTTCGAGGGTCGGGCGGAACGCGAGGGCCGGTACGTCAGCGAGTTCGTGTACACGCGGCCCATCGTGCCGGCTTCCGCGTCCGGCGACACCCCCGACGGGAGCCCCGCATGACCGACCAGACCGCCGGCGGATCCACTGCCGGATTCGCGGACACCATCTCGGGCCAGACCGGCACGCGCCGGATGCTGCTGGTCTGGGATGCGCCCAACATGGACATGGGCCTCGGCGCCCTCCTCGGAGGCCGCCCCACCGCCGCCCACCGGCCCCGATTCGACGCGCTGGGCCGCTGGTTGCTGCAGCGCACGGCAGATGTGTCAGCTCTCACGACGGACCAGGGCGCCGTCGAGCCCGAGGCGACCGTCTTCACCAACATCGCCCCAGGTAGCGCCGACGTTGTGCGTCCCTGGGTGGACGCCCTCCGCAACGTCGGATTTGCGGTGTTCGCCAAGCCGAAACTGTCCGAGGACAGCGACGTGGACTCCGACATGCTCGACCACATCGAACTTCGGAGGCACACTGTTGGACTAGCCGGCGTGATCGTGGCGTCCGCCGACGGTCAGGCATTCCGCGAGCCGCTCCTCGAAGTGGCCGGCGACGGAGTGCCCGTCACCGTCATCGGATTCCGCGAACACGCCAGTTGGGCCCTCACCACCGAGGAACTGGAGTTCGTCGACCTCGAGGACATCCCGGGCGTGTTCCGGGAGCCGCTGCCGCGCATCGGGCTGGACTCGCTGCCGGACGAAGGCGCCTGGCTCACACCATTCCGGCCGCTCAGCGCACTACTGCGCTGACCGGTGCGCGTGCCTCGTCGGATGACGTCGGGGTGCTCGCTGAGGGTGTCACCGACCCCGATACCTCAGGGATCACTCAGGCAACACTGTCAAGATCTCACGCAGAACTGACAGAATCGCGACCGGCACCGTTCACCCCGGCACGGCGCCCGCCCGAGCGCACCGACGGCCCGACACCCCCGATCGCGGCCCAGGCGCCCGACACGTCGCACACGAAAGGACATCAGCGTGTTCCGAGTAATCGGCACATTCGTGTATCGAATGCGCTTCCTCGTCATCGCGGTGATGATCGCCCTGATGGCGGGACTCGGACTATACGGTCTCGACCTCAGCAAGCATCTGAGTCAGAGCGGTTGGTTCGACCCCACGTCGGAATCCGATCGCGGCGCCCGCTACGCCGACAAGGCCCTCGGCCGAGACCACACGTCTGACGTCATCCTCCTGGTCACGCCACCCGAGGGCACGAAAGTCGACGACCCGGCCTTCGGGAAGAAGGTCGAGACCTTCGTCGAAGATCTCATCGCGACGCACCCCGACATCGTCGGGCGCGCCGATCCCGGCCTCTACGACCCGTTCCTCGTCCAGCCTGCGCAGAGCGCCGTCCAGGAGCGGCTGTTCACCCCGGACAAGAGTCAGGCCTTCATCAGCATCGGCGTCGCGGGCAACGACGACACCACGGTGCTGGCGAACTACAACACCATCGAGCCGTTCTTCGACGACATCGCCGAACGCTTCGACATACCCGGTGCCACCTTCGAGCTCGCCGGCCTGCAACCGGTCGCCGGCTCGATGGCCGACGGCATGGACAAGGACATCAAGCGCGCCGAGGTCATCGCGCTGCCGATCGTCGCGCTCATGCTGTTCTTCGTCTTCGGCGGCGTCATCGCGGCGTGTCTGCCGGTCCTGATCGGCGGTCTGACGATTGCCGGCTCGCTGGGCATCATGAAGATGCTCGCGCTGACCACCGAACTCAACATCTTCGCGCAATCGGTGGTCACGCTGATCGGTCTCGGCATCGCGATCGACTACGGCCTGTTCATCGTCTCGCGCTTCCGCGAAGAACTCGGCGAAGGCTATTCCACCAAGGCAGCGGTCCGAAGAACCGTGATGACCGCGGGCCAGACCGTGGTGTTCTCGGCGACGATCATCGTCGCCGCCCTGGCCTGCCTGCTGATCATGCCGCAGGGATTCCTCAAGTCGGTGGCCTACGGCGCCATCGCATCGGTCTCGCTCGCCGCGATCCTGTCGATCACGGTGCTGCCGGCGATCCTGGCCATCCTCGGCCCTCGCGTCAACATGCTGTCGATCGGCACCCTGCTCAAGTACACGGCGATCCCGCTCGTCCGACGCTTCTCCACCGAGGAACGCGCCGCCGCACTCGAGAACCGGTTCTCCGGGCGGATGAAGACCAGTCAGGAAGTCGAGAACGGCTTCTGGGGACGACTCGCCACCTGGGTGATGAAGCACCCGCTGAAGACGGCCATCCCGACCGTCCTCCTCCTGCTTGCCCTGACGGTCCCGTTCGGCAACATCCAGTTCGGCGGCATCAGCGAGAAGTTCCTGCCGCCGGACAACTCCGCCCGCGTGGCGCAGGAGAAGTTCGACGAGTACTTCCCCAGCGAGCGCACCGAGGCGGTCAAGCTCGTCATCGTCTACGACGAGACGAACCAGGAAGACCAGAACAAGCTGGAGGCCATCGCCCAGCAGGCCGATCAGGTTCCGGGATTCACGAACAAGTTCAGCGACCCGAGCAAGGCCGGGTTCGGCTCCTACGACCCCGACAACTACCCCAACGTCGGCGTCTACCAGGTCTCCGCCGGCCTCGTCGACCGCACCAAGGCCGCCCAGGCGATCGAGCAGCTGCGGGCGATCGACACCCAGGGCCTCACGATGTACGTGACGGGTACACCGGCACTCACCCAGGACTCGATCGACGCGCTGATGAACCGGTTGCCCCTGATGGCGATCATGCTGGTCCTCATCACCGGCCTGTTGATGTTCCTGCAGTTCGGTTCGCTCGTGCTGCCGATCAAGGCCGCACTGATGACCGCTCTCGGCCTCGGTGCGACGCTGGGCATCCTGACCTGGATCTTCGTCGACGGCCACGGCGCCGGCCTCGCGAACTTCACCCCGGGCCCGCTGTTCGCCGCGATCCTGGTCCTGATCATCGCCATCATCTTCGGTCTCTCCACCGACTACGAGGTGTTCCTGCTCTCCCGCATGGTCGAGGCCAGACAGCGGGGCGCCAGCACCACCGAGTCGATACGTAGCGGCATCGCCCACACCGGCGGGATCATCACCGCCGCGGCGGCCATCCTGGTCGTCGTGACCGGCGCGTTCAGTCTGTCCGAGATCGTGATGATGAAGTACATCGCGTACGGCATGATCGCGGCGCTCATCCTCGACGCCACCGTGATCCGCATGCTGCTCGTGCCGTCGGTGATGAAGTTGCTCGGCGACGACTGCTGGTGGGCACCGCGCTGGATGCAGACCCTGCAGCGCAAGATCGGTCTCGGCGAGGCCGTCCTCGAGGACGAGCCGGACGAGCAGCGCGACTCCGGCGTCGCACGCAAGATGAGTGCGGGCACGCTCGTCGCAGAGGCGCCGACCTCGGTCATGACCGCGGCCCGCACACGTACCGCCCCGCGGCCACCGGCCCGGGCCGGCGCCGTGCACCCGGCGGTGACGGTCGACAGCCCGTTCCCCCGCGTCCCGCCCCGATGGCACCGGTGACGAACGCACCGTCGACGACGACCCGCCGGCCCGGTGCACCCGTACAGCGCAACGGCGGCCAGGGTCCCGTCCCGCCCGCACCGACGCCCGGGGACGCCCCCGGTCGCCCGGTCCCGGGCCGCGTGGGCCCGTCGGCACCGCCCAACGCACAGCCGTCCGGCGCCCAGAAACCGGGCGGGCCGTCGTCGAACGCACCGGCACCGGGCGCGCCCACCGAGGCACCCGGGCCCGAACGCCGACCGGCGGCGCCGTATCGGCGTCCGGGTCTGCCCAAGAGCGACCGTCCGGACACCGGTGGATGGACTCTCGGCGAAGGCGGCATCCGTCTCGGCGACGCACCGCGCGTGAACGGTGATCGTCCGCCGGTCACCACTCCCCCGCCCCCGGCTCCGCCGGTCCAGACACCCCCGGCCCCGCCCGTCCAGACACCGCCGCCCGCGCCCGCACCCCCGCGCGACACGGGTTCGCGGTCGCCGCTCGGACGGCGTCCGAGCCTCGACGACGCGGGTCGCCGTCCACTGGCCGCTTCGGTGTCGCCGGAGAACTCGACCCCGACGACCCGCGGTCGCCGGACCCCGGGGCCGTCGCCGATGGAACGCGGGCTGAGCCCAGACGCCACACCGGCAGCCACGCCCCGGCCGGGGACCGGCGCACCGGCCCCCGAGCCGAGGTCCGGGGACTCGGACTCCCGCCGCCGCCGTCCGCGCGCCGACCGGCACGCCCGCTCGGACGAGTCCGGCGACGAGTCCCAGATCAGCGTGCAGGAACTGCTCAAGCGCAGCCGCTCGGAAAAGTGATCACCGCCAGGTGACCACCGAGAAGTGATCACGACCGGCCGGTGGGGGTTCGCCTCCACCGGCCGTTCTCGTTATCGATCACTCGCACTCGTGGATCAATCCGGGATGGGCCAGGACTGGGCATTGCCCTGATGTGACTGCGCCCACATCCCGCGCAGGATGTCCTTCAGCACACCATCGCCGGAGGGACAGCCCGCATGAACTCATCGACCTGGACGTCGCCGGAGCACCGCAGAAGCGTGCTCTGGATCGTCGCCCTCGCCGCCGTCGCCATTATCTTCGACGGGTACGACCTCGTCGTGTACGGCACGGTGCTGCCGACCCTGCTCGACGATCCGGGTCAACTGGGCCGTCTGACCCCGGCCACCGCCGGCGCGCTCGGCTCCTACGCACTCATCGGCGTGATGATCGGGGCGCTGGTGGCCGGTGCGTTCGGCGATCGGGTCGGCCGGCGCCGGATGATGTTGTTCAACATCGTCTGGTTCTCGGTCGGCATGGCGGCCACTGCGCTGGCCACCGATCTCGTCTCGTTCGGAATCCTGCGCTGTCTCACCGGTATCGGGATCGGCGGTCTGGTCGCGACCGCCGGGGCGATGGTCGCCGAGTTCGCGCCGACCTCCAAGCGGAACCTGTTCAACGCGATCGTCTACAGCGGCGTCCCGGCGGGCGGCGTTCTCGCATCCCTGCTCGCGATGCTGCTGGCCGATCACATCGGGTGGCGCGGACTGTTCTGGATCGGGGCGTTGCCGCTCGTGACGCTGCTCCCGCTCGCGGTGCTGAAGATGCCCGAGTCACCGCAGTGGCTCGCGGCGCGGGGCCGCTACGAAGAGGCCCGTGAGATCAGCGCGCACACCGGGATTCCGGTGGATCTACGGGCACGCCACCTCGGCGAGGAGCAGGCGCACGCACCCGCGAAGCTGGGCTTCGCCGCCCTGGTCACGCGCCGATTCGCCGTACCCACACTGCTGTTGGGCACGATGAGTTTCGTCGGGCTGCTGCTCACCTACGGTCTCAACACGTGGCTGCCGCAGATCATGGAATCCAACGGATTCGACGCCAAGGGATCGCTGGCCTTCCTGCTCGTGCTCAACGGCGGCGCCATCGTCGGCGGCCTGATCTCCGCCCGTCTCGCCGACCGTCGCGGTCCGCAGCAGGTGGTGGCGACGTCGTTCTGCCTGGCGACCTTCGCGCTCGTCTGCCTCACCTTCGGTCTGCCACTGCCGATCCTGCTGGCCGCGGTCGCGGTCGCCGGCACGGGCACCATCGGTACCCAGGTCCTGATCTATGGTTTCGTGTCGAATTTCTACCCGACCGAGGCCCGCGCCGCGGGGGTCGCCTGGTGCGCCGGCTTCGGTCGCCTGGGCGGGATCGTCGGCCCGGTCATCGGTGGCCTGCTGATCGGCGCCGGGATCTCGTCGGGAACCGCGTTCTACCTGTTCGCCGGGATCGCACTCGCCGGTGCGGCGGCCACGCTGATGGTCGTCTCACCGAGAGCCGCAACGTCGGCCCCCACCTCGCCGGCCGCCCTCGCCGCCACGGAATAGGTCTCTGCACAACGGCTTTCACAACACGGCCTGGAGAAGAACTCAGTCCTCCTCCAGGCCGTGTTCGATGACGTACCGGGTGAGTTCCACGCGATTGCCCAGCTGCAGTTTCCGGAGCGTGGCCTGGACGTGGTTCTCGACGGTGCGGTGACTGAGGGACAACCGTCGGGCGATCTGCTTGGCGCTGAGACCTTTCGCCACGAGCCGCAGTACCTCGGTCTCCCGTTCGGTCAGGGCCGGGGTCGCCGGTGAGGCGTCGGGCTGCTGGGACATCCTGCGGTATTCGCCCAGGACGAGACCGGCGAGCCCGGGCGTGAACACCGCCTGCCCGTCCGCGGTCGCGCGTACCGCGGACACGAGTTCCTCGCGGGACGATGACTTCACCAGATAGCCGCTGGCACCGGCCTTCACGGCCTCGAGCACATCGTCGCGTTCCCCCGACGCCGAGAGCACGAGGATGCGGGTCCGCGGCGACACCTCGAGCACCGCCGCGGTCGCGTCTGCACCGGAACCGTCGGGGAGCTGCATGTCCATCAGCACGACATCAGGGGTGACCGCAGCCGCGCGACGGCCCGCGCTACCCACCCCGTCGGCGGTGGCGACGACGTCGAAGCCCTCGTCGGCGAGGTCGCGGGCGACCGCGTCTCGCCAGATCGGATGATCGTCGACGACCATGATCCGCAGCCGCCCACCTCCGCCGTCCACCACGTGTTCGCCCTCCGATTCGACTGTGTCCATACGTTCCTCCCTCGGTCCCGTGACTGGTTTCATCGGCGCGGGACGGTGAACTCCCATTCGGTCCCGCCGCCGGGTTCGGTGTCGAGGACGGCCGTGCCGCCCAACGCCTCGATCCGGCCGACAATGGATTTCGCGACGCCCAGGCGCCCTTGTGACACTGCTTGAGCGAGTCTGCCCTCCGCGATGCCCGCACCGTCGTCGCGCACACTGACCACCACGTCGTTCCCCAGATCCTCCACCAGGATGTAGGCGCGCGCACCGGGTCCCGCATGGTGGTTCGTGTTGTCGAGAGCGTTGACCACCGCAGCGCGGATCTCCCGCCCGATGCCGGCGGCGACCGGGACGGGGTCGGCCGGAGCACTCACCGAGACCCGGTCGTCGGCGAACATCCGCAGCGCGGCCGCGAGGTCGAGCTCGTCGGCTCCTCCCGCGCCGTCGATCACGGACTCGGAGCCCGCATCGCCGGCGTCGGAGACGAGGCGGCGCAAGGCACGCTCCTGCTCGGCCGCCAGCGACGCGAGTTCCGCTGTGGCACCACCGATCTCACGCCCTCGTCGGGCGATCAGCGCAAGCACCTGCAGCACTCCGTCATGCACCTCCCGCGACAGACGCTCCCGTTCCTCGGCGGCCGCCGCGATACGTGCTGCCGCCGAGAGCTTCTCATGCGACCGGCGGGCATTGGCCGCGGCGAGTCCCACCGCCATACCGGTCGCGACGATCACGACGATCGTGGCGTTGCGCCCGAAGTTCAGGTTCAGCTCGCCCTTGACGAAGGTGCTCGTCCCGCCGACGACGAGACCGGCGACGATCCCACCGATCGGTCCGGCCAGGATCGCCACCGAGATCACCGCGTTGGTGGCCCACAGCGTCGTCGGCCAGGTCTGGTTGTTCCACGCCCAGTCGGCGTCGGCCACATAAGAAGTGGACAGCATCAGGCCGCACACTCCGACCACCTCGGCGGTCACCCAGTACCGGTTACGAGCGAATCCGACAAAGTAGCCGATGCCGCTGACCAGCGTCCAGGCCGTCAGCAGACCGAACAGCGCCCATGCGACGGCCCGGTGGTCCAGGTCGTCGTTGATGGCGATCTGGAAGCCCAGCGCATACAGATATGACAGCAGCCGGAAGATCTGCGCGCCGCGCCACAGCGGGCCGACCGGGTCGACGTCGACGGCACGGGCCAGCCGTCCGGCCTCGGTGTCCCGCATCTGCGCGACCCACCGCGCCGACGGTTGCGCAGTCACGGCGTCCCGGGCTCCCGCGGACCCGCCCCCGCGCCGTCCGCCCCCGCGCCACCCGTCTCAGTGCCACCCGCTTCCGGGTCATTCGGCTTCGGGTCTGCCCGGGTCGCCGGCATCGTGCCACCGGACTCGGCCAACGACTCCGCCGCCGCGTCGGGATCGGTGGTGTCCCATACGGGTCCAGAGGGTTGTGCTTCGTAACCGCCGACGGCCCCGGTGTCGGCATCGGAGTCCGAGGTGCCCTTGAGGTGCCGGATCGCGGTGTTCAGGAAGGCGATGAGCGGCACCGCGAGCAGGCCGCCGATGATGCCCGCCGAGACGAGACCCGCCGCGATCCCCAGGACCACCGCGACCGGATGCAGCCGCACCGAGCGGCCGAGAAGGAACGGTTGCAGCACATGGCTTTCGAGTTGCATCACACCGATCACGATTGCGAGTGCCACGACCGCCGCGATCCAACCCTGGGTGATCAGCGCGACCAACACGGCCAGCGAACCGCTGATCAGCGCGCCGACGATCGGGATGAACGCACCGAGGAACACCAGCGACGCCAGCGGGAGCGCGAGCGGCACCTGCAGGATGGCGAGACCCACGCCGATGCCGCAGGCGTCGACGAAGGCCACGGCGACCGTCGCCCGGACGTACCCGACGAGCGTGCCGAACCCGGCGATCCCCGCCCGCCACACCCGGTCACGGCTCGCGGCGGGTACGGCACCGACCGAGAACCGCCAGATCTGATCGCCTCCGTAGAGGAAGAAGATGAGGAGGAAGAGCGTGAGCAGCGCGCCGGTCAGGATCTCGCTCGCGGTGGTGGCGGTGGCGAGTGCGCCGCTGGTGACCCGGTCCTGGTTGTGCTGCAGGAAGTCCAGGACGTCGCTGCCCGCATTGCGCACCTGGTCGGGATCGAGGTCGAGCGGCCCCTCGATCAACCACTTCTTGGTGCTCTCGACGGTGGCACTGACCTCTTCGACGAGTTGCGGGACACCGCGCATGAACTCGCGCACCACGAAGGTCATGACACCCGCGATGAAGCCCAGGGCCAGGAGGATGTTCAGCAGCACCGCCAGGGAGCGCGGAACCCCGCGACGATCGAGGGCGTCCACCGCGGGCACGAGCATCGCCGCGACGAGAATCGCCAGCGCGACCGGGACCAGGACCTCTTCGAACTCCACGAACAGCTTCGCCGCGACGTACGCCGCGAAGAGGAGCAGGAGCAATCGCCACGCCCATTCCGCGGCCGCCCGCACCTGCGGGTGGACCCTGGCGCGGTCGAGGGACGCGAGGTCTGGGGCAGCATCCGGCCGACCGGCCGGTTCGGCTTCGCTCACGAGAGCAACAGTAGACAGTGGATCTACCTGGTGGTGGTGGACATGCGGGAGTATCGCCTGGCCTAGGGTGGCACGTATGTCGGAGGATGTTGGCTCGCCGGGGGACGTGACCGCCCGCCCGGTCACCCGTCCCCGCTTCTGGTGGGTGCGCTGGGTCCTCCTGGCCGTCGTCCTGGTGATCCTCGGCGTCGAGATCGTGCTGATCTGGCCCGAGTTGAAGAAGGCCTGGCTGCGGATCGGCGACATCAAATGGCATTGGGTGTTCGCCTGCGTCGTCGCCGCGATGCTGTCGATGGACAGCTTCGCGCAGGTCCAGCGTGCGCTCCTGCGCTCCGCAGGCGTCCGGGTGACCCAGTGGAAGTCCCTGTCGGTCATCCTCGCGGCCAATTCCCTGAGCCAGACGATGCCGGGCGGTCAGGTGCTGGCACCCGCCTTCACCTACCGCGAGACGCGTAAGTGGGGCGCGACGCCGGTTGTCGCGTCGTGGCAGGTCGTCATGTCCGGCCTGCTCGCCGGCGTCGGCCTCGCCGTCCTCGGTTTCGGCGGCGCGATGCTCGCCGGCGCAAAGACCAGCCCGTTCTCGGTGGTGTTCTCGGTGGCCGGACTGCTCGCCGTCGCGGTCGTCCTGCAGTACCTCGCCAGCCATCCCGAGTCGTTGAAGAGCACCGGCATCCGGGTCCTGGGGTGGATCAACCAGCTCCGTAACAAGCCCGACGACCACGGCACCGAGAAACTCTTCGAGCTGCTGGATCAACTCCGCGCGGTACAGCTCACCAAACGCGACACCTCGATCGCCTTCGGGTGGAGCCTGTTCAACTGGGTCGCCGACGTGGCCTGCCTGATGTTCGCCTGCTGGGCCGTCGACGCACATCCGAGCATCGCGGGCCTGATGGTCGCCTACGCGGCAGGCAAGGCCGTCGGCACGGCGATCCCGCTGCTCCCGGGCGGTATCGGCGTGGTCGACGCCGTGCTGGTCCCCGCACTGACCAGTGCCGGGATGCCCGCCGCCGACGCCATCACCGCTGTCCTGATCTACCGGATCATCAGTTATGTGTTCGTGGCGGCGGTCGGCTGGGCGGTCATCGCGATCATGTTCCGCACCCGGATCAGGCGCGACGACACGTTCATCGACGTGGTCGAACAAGACGTCGACGAGGCGTCCCGTGGGGACTCGCCACCTACGGAATCCGGTCAAGGGTCCGACACTGATCCACCGCCGGACCCGGTACGGTAAACCACCATGCTGAGCTCGAACCCCACCGACACGGGGACCTCACCGGCGCGGGGAACCGCGACCGGACCGGTTGCGGCCCTGTTCGACGCGGTGGCCATCACGATCTTCGTGGTGATCGGCCGGGCCAGCCACGAAGAGGGCTACGCCCCGGCGGCATTCCTGCACACCCTGTGGCCGTTCCTCGTCGGCTGCGCGGCCGGTTGGTCGATCACCTACGTGTACGCGCACGTCCGCTCCAGCGACTTCTTCGGCCACGATTTCCGCCCCGACCGGGTGGTGCCGGTCGGGATCGTCATCTGGTTCTGCACGGTGACCGTCGCGATGATCCTGCGCTTCATCCTCAGCCAGGGCGTGGCCGTCAGCTTCGTCATCGTCGCGACCGTGACGCTGGCCCTGTTCCTGCTCGGGTGGCGGGCGATCTTCGCGTACCTGGGCCGCCGCGCCGCCGCCCGCTGACACCGCGCCGATGACCGCAAGCCACGCCGGTTGAGCCGGCACACCGCGCCGATGACCGCAAGCCACGCCGGTTGAGCCGACACCGAGCGCAGCGAGGCGTCGCGTCGAAACCGCCCGCCTACGGGGCCGGCGGTGGCCTCGTCTACTCGATGATCGACTCGGCTACTTGATGGTGAAGTACTTCTGGGCCACCTGGAGCGCCGCGGTTCCCGACTTCGGACCCTCGGTGTAGATCACCACGACCTGACCGCCCTGGATACCGACGAACCAGCCGGGCCCTTCCGGACCGTTGGTCCCGACCAGTGCCTTCAGTCCGGGCGCACGGGTCAGGTCGCTGGCGTCACCGGTGGCCGCGGTGGTGGTCATGGCCTTCAGGATCGGCCCGAACAGAGCCGGGTCGAGGCCGCCGAGTTCACCGCCGGTGATCTTGGTCGGCACGTTCTTGAGGACGAACGGCGCCACCGACGACGCCTGCCCCACCGAAGCTCGTGCCAGTGCGACACCGAGCGCGCCCATGTTGGTCATCGACATGTTGGTCTGGCCCGGGCGGAAGCCGATGGTCGCGATACCCGACTGGCCCGGCGTCGGAACGCTGGCACCGGGCACCGTGAACTGCACGCCGAGGCCCAGGCGGTCGAGCAGCGTCTCCCCCTGTTCGGGCTGCTCTCCGGCAACGCGGCCGACCTCGTCGAAGACCGGGTTCAGTGTCGAACCGACCGGATACGCACGGTCGATCTCGATGTTTCGTTCGGCCGCATAGGTGTTCTGCGCCATGCCCAGGATCGCGCCGGTCAGGGCATCGAGGGTGAGGATCGTGGCGGGCTGCCCGACCTCGACCGCGGCGTCGCCGAGGGTGAGCTGCACACCCTGGTCGACGGTCGACAGCACGTCCGGTCCGGGCGGGCCCTGCTCACCGGCCAGCCGACGCGGCCGGACCCCGGGGTTGACCATCTCGACCTGCCAGCCGGCCGTGGCGTCGCGGATCGCCTGCCAGTAGTTGGTCAGGCCGTCCTCGAGCGGCGACGACAGCCGGCGGTCGGCCATCACCAGCTGGTCGGTGCGGTTGACGCTCACACCGGCCACGCGCGCGGGATCGCCGGCGAGGACCTGCATGTCGGGGTCGCGCAGCGTGACGGCGATGACCGGCTTGCCCGGCGACTCGGCCAGCTTCTCGCCGATGACCGCGGGCGTGATCAGCGGCGCGATCGGCGCGATGACGCCCGCCAGTGCGCGGGTCGTGGCCGTCAGATCTCGGGTTTGTGCAGGGTCGATGACGATTTCGTTGACCGGCTGCAGGTACATGAAGACCTTGCCCGACCGACTGCGCACCGACGGTGAGGGAGTCGCATCGGTCCGGATCTCGCGGAGATGTCCACCGGCGCCGAGACCGGGCTGCAGAATCGCCGGATCCCAGGTCACCTTCCAGCCCGACGACAGCTTCCGCGCCGTTCCTTCGCTGCTCGACTCGTAGGCGCGCCCCTTGTCCCAGTTCCACTTGGTGGTCAGGGCGAAGGTCGCGGTGCCGTCGCTGTATTCGACGGGTTTCTCGATGTCGATGTCGATCCGTTGTGCCGACATCGCTTTCAGCGTCGTGGTCAGACTGTCACCGGCCTGACCGGGTGCAGTGGTGAACTGCGCGGCGCCGTCGGCGTCCTGTTGGCTCAGCGCGGTGGCGAATGCGTCGATGGCGGCGGAGGCGCCGGTGTTCGACGATCCGGTGAGCGAACAGGAGCTCACCACGACAGCACAGGTGACCGCGGCACAAGCGGCGGACGTTGCGCGCTTGACCCAGATCTTCATGACGACAATTTTCACTCTTGTCACAGCCGAAATCGACGCTCCCAGCTTCCATTCGGGAATCAAGCCGGTCACGAACGCATCTCGTCCCGCAATCTCCGGCCACACCGCGCGGTTCGTGTGGCGCCCTTCACCGAAAGCCGGGCTAACCGGGCCGCGATCGGCGCGGGCCGACTGCGATGATGGACCCATGGCGTTCACGGTGATCCCCGGCGACGATCGCATGGTCACGACGACCGACTGGCTCACCTCTCGGCACGGGTTCTCCTTCGGCGACCACTACGATCCGGCCAACACCCACTTCGGCGCACTCCTCGCGTTCAACGACGAGGTGGTTGCTCCGGGCGAGGGCTTCGACCTCCACCACCACCAGGAGAGCGAGATCGTCACGTGGGTGGTCTCCGGGACGCTGGTGCACCGGGATTCGGCGGGACACTCCGGAGTGCTCTATCCGGGTCTCGTGCAGCGGATGAGTGCCGGCACCGGGGTCGAACACTCCGAACGCAACGACCCCTCGCCGGAACTGGCGGGTTCCGGGACCGAGCCGGTGCGCTACGTGCAGATGTGGCTGATGCCCGACCGCCACGGACTCACCCCGTCCTACGACCAGGCCGACGTCGCCGACCGGCTGGCGACCGGCGAGCTGGTCCCGGTCGCCTCCGGTGACCCGGACCGTCGGGCCGCGATCTCCGTCGCCAACGCCGGCGCCACCCTCTACGCCGCGCGGCTGGGTTCCGGCGGGACCGTCGAACTCCCGGCCGCCAGATTCACCCACCTGTTCGTCGTCGAGGGACGGGCCGAGGTCACCGTCGACGGCGAGTCCGTCGTCCTGAACCCCGGCGACGCCGTGCGCGGCGTCGACGCCGAACCGGTGTCGGTCACCGCCGACACCGGTGCCGAGATCCTCGTCTGGTCGATGGCGACGGGACTCGGCGGTTCCTGAGGTCCCACCGCTGCCAGAGGTGTGAGGAGCCCCGGCGACGAGCCACGAAAGCCCTGGCGACAGTCATTCGAGGCGGGGCCCTACTCCGCCGTCCGCGACAAGGCGTGCAGATTCTTCGCCGTCGGTGATTTCTCGACGGTGTCCGGGTCGGGGTAGGTCCGGAGCAACCGGTCGACGGTGCCGGCGGTGGTGACGGCGAACCAGTAGTGCTCGTTGCGGTAGTGGTGGAACCGGTGGTTGCGCCAGATCCGGCGGTAGAACGCGTGCCGCGGCCGGTAGTCGGAGTGGATCAGGTAGTGCGTCCACTCGTAGACCAGGCCGATCGCCGGCAGCACGACAAGGAATGTGAGCCCCCGCTCGGCGCTGGCGAAGACGAACAACCCGACGATGACGGCCGCGATCACCACACCGATCAGTACCTGCCACGGGATGAAGATGAGCGGGATGTCGCGCGGATTCCGGTGGTGTTCACGGTGTTTGCGTGCGACAAGCGGGTCGATGGTGACCGGGCCCAGCCGCTTGGGGCGCCAGTGCAGGACGAACACGTGGATCAGCCACTCCACCAGCGGAAAGCTCGCGACCATGGCGACGGGGACCAAGACGTCCGCGAAACCCCAGCCGCCCAACCACACTCGCGCGACGAGGGCCACGCTCAGAAAACCCGCCATGATCCACGGCGACGGGTGCCGGACGAACTCGGCGAATGCGTCACGCAATGACATCGAGTGCCGCGACCGCATGCGACGTTCCTCGGCCGCGACCTGCCGTCGTGCTCGGATGTCTATCTCGTCGGCGGCCATCAGCGCCCCTTCTCCTCGTCGGCTTCGGCGTTCTCGAGCGCCTCGCAGAGTGCGAGCAGCGCCGTCGTCGCGGGTTCGAGCAGGGCTCGGGCAGCGGCTTCGGCTCGTTCGGGTTCGTGGGCGGCAAGAGCGTCGACGAGGGCGCGGTAGCCCTCGATGTTCCCGACCTCGGGTTCCAGCACCCCGGCGAGAGCGGGGACCGCGGGCTCGTAGGCGGCGCGCAGCGAGTTGTACATGAGCCGGAAGGCGATCGAGTCGGCCGCGTCGATGACCGCGCTCCAGAACTCCAGCGCGGCCACCTGCTGGCCGACGGGCTCCGGCTCTGCAGCCAGGTGGTCGAGGATCGACCGGATCGCGACCAGGTCGTCGTCACCGGCGCGCTGCGCCGCGAGACGCGCGACCTCCGGCCCGACGGCCGCACGGGCTTCGACGATCGACCGCGCGACGTTCGGCACGAGCGCCCCGCCGCGGATGAGCAGACGCGGCAGGAGGTCGAGACCGCCCGCCCGGGCGATGTCCTGGACCCGCGCGCCGTCGCCCTGCCGGATGGTGACCAGGCCCGCTGCCGCGACCCGCTTGAGCGCCTCCCGGACCGTCGGCCGGGAGACTCCGAGCATCCGCGCGAGTTCCCGCTCGCTGGGCAGCGCCTCCCCGGCAGTCAGATCTCCCGACAGCACGCCTTCGACGATCTGGTCGAAGACGATCTCGGGCGCGCTCTGCTGGGTCACCGGCTCGAAGGGCATGACCGTGACGGTAGCCACAGTCGGTCAGGTGGTCAAGTGGTCAGACCAATTACCACACCAGGATCGTCAGCTCCGGCCAGACGCGCTATCGCTGCGTAGCGAATCTGCGGAGAAGTGGCGATTCCTGCCCAGGTCAGCGCAACTGGTCCAGCAACCGCAACCACACCTCGCTGACCGTCGGATACGACGGGACCGCATGCCACAGCCGCGACAGCGGCACCTCACCGACGATCGCGACCGTCGCCGAGTGCACGAGTTCGGCCGTCCCACCCCCGACGAACGTCGCGCCCACGAGAACGTCCCGCGCAGCGTCGACGACGAGGGACGCATGCCCCGAGTAGTCGAATCCCAGCAGGTACGACCCGGCGACCGAGATGTCCCCCTCGGCGACGCGCACGTCGAGGCCTGCGTCCTCCGCCTGAGACCGGGTCAGCCCGACCGAGGAGATCTCCGGCCTGGTGAACACCACCTGCGGAACCGCGGCGTGGTCCGAACTCGCCACATATTTCGCCCCGTCGAGTTCCCTGCCCTCCGCCCGGGCGGCGATGACGTCACCGGCGACCCGCGCCTGATACTTGCCCATGTGGGTCAACGCGTTGCGGCCGTTGACATCTCCGACCGAGTACAGCCACGGATGGCCCGGCACCGTCAGGTGGTCGTCGGCCGTCAGCGGCCCCTTCGCCTCCAGCCCGAGCGCGTCGAGGCCCACATCGGTTGTCGCCGGCGACCTTCCGGCCGCGACCAGGATCTCGTCGACGGTGAGCTCCCCCGCGCCGTCGCCCGCGAGCCGGACGACCGCCGGGCCGCCGTGCAGTCGCCCGTATCCCGAGGCAGTTGCGTCGGTTCGTTCGACCGCCTCGATCGTCGTCCCGAAGCGGATGTCGACGCCACGAGCCCGCAGCGCGTCGGCAACCCGTTCCGAGGCAAAGGGTTCCATCCTGGGCAGCAGCCGGTCCCCACGAATGGCCATCACCAGGCTGCGCACCCCGAGGTCGAGCAGCCACGTCGCGGCCTCACAGGCCACCACGCCACCGCCGAGCACCACCACCCGCTCCGGGATCTCGAGGATGTTGGTCGCATCGCGCGATGTCCACGGCAGCGCCTCGCGGAGTCCCGGGATGGGCGGGACCGATGCGGTACTGCCGGTTGCGACGACCACCGCCTCACGCGCGGTGATCAGCCGGTCACCGACGCGGACCTGTTTCTCGCCGACGATCCGGCCGTGACCGCGGATCACCTCGATCCCGGCGCCGTTGGCCCACCGCACCTGACCGGTGTCGTCGTGGGTAGCGGCAGCGTCGTCGAGACGGCCGGTGACGGTGTCCCGCCACCCGAGGACGCCGGCCGGTTCCGGATTCGACGCCGACGCCCGTTCACGGGACCCGGCCAGCGAGCGCGCCTCGTCGAGGGCGTTGCCGGGTCCGAGAAGCGCCTTGCTCGGCATGCACGCCCAGTAGGAGCACTCCCCGCCCATCAGTTCGTGTTCGACGATCGCGGCGGTGCGGTCGCTTCCCCGTATCGCGTAGTCGGCGGCGTTCTCGCCCACCGGCCCGCCGCCGATCACGACGACGTCATAGCTGGCATCTCCCACCATGGATCCACCGTAGGGACCCGCACGCCGACCTCGCTGGTTTTCGCCCTGTTGGATTTCGCCGGTACCGAACGCTGCTGACGGATCGCCCATCCGGTGACAGGATGGAGCGCGTGACTGCTTCGAATACCGATCTCAAGTCCGGACTCGACCTCGAGTGGGTCGACGATTCCGTCCGCATCCAGGACGATCTGTTCGCCCACGTCAACGGCAAGTGGCTGGAGTCGCACGTCATCCCCGACGACCGCTCTGTCGACGGCGCGTTCCACGTCCTGCGCGACAACTCCGAGGAGAACGTCCGCGACATCATCACCGAGTGTGCGGAGTCGAGCCCCGCGAGCGGCTCCGACGCACAGAAGATCGGCGACCTCTACGCGTCGTTCATGGACACCGACCACATCGAGGCGCTCGGCATCGGCCCGATCACCGGTGAGCTCGAGAAGATAGCGGCCATCGACTCGGTGGACGCGCTCGCCCGACGCATCGGCCGACTGCAGCGTCACGGCGCCGGCGGACTGTTCGGCTACTACGTCGACACCGACGCCAAGAAGTCCGACCGCTACCTGGTGCATGTTACCCAGTCCGGCCTCGGGTTGCCCGACGAGTCCTACTACCGCGAGGACAAGCACGCGGACACCCGCACCGCCTACGTGGCGCACGTGGAGCGGATGTTCGCCCTCGCCGGCTTCGACGACGCGGCCGCCCGCGCCGCGACGATCCTCGATCTCGAGACCGCCATCGCCGCCGAACACTGGGACGTCGTCAAGCGTCGTGATGCCGAACTCACCTACAACCTGATGACGCTGGACGAATTCTCGTCCACCGCCGACGCTTTCCCGATCGGCGAGTGGCTGGGCGGCCTGGGCACCACCGGCGACCCGACCTTCGCCGAGGTCGTCGTCGCGCAGCCGTCCTTCGTGTCGGGAGCATCGGCACTCATCGCCTCCCGTCCGCTCGAGGAGTGGAAGACCTGGCTCACGTGGCGTCTCCTGCGGTCCGCCGCGTCGTACCTGTCGTCGGACTTCGTCGACGAGAGCTTCGACTTCTACGGCCGCACGCTGACGGGCGCGGAGACCATCCGCGACCGCTGGAAGCGCGGCGTCGGCTTCGTCGAGGGCGCGATGGGCTTCGCGGTCGGCAAACTCTATGTGGCCAAGCACTTCCCGCCGGAGGCGAAGGCACGTATGGACGAGCTCATCGCCAACCTGGTGAAGGCCTACCGCCGCAACATCTCCGACCTCCCGTGGATGACCCCGGACACCCGGGAGAAGGCCCTCGCGAAGCTCGAGAAGTTCACCCCCAAGATCGGCTACCCCGCCAAGTGGCGCGACTACAGCGCCCTGAGCGTCGACCGAGGCGACCTCATCGGGAACGTCGCGCGCGCATCGTCGTTCGAGCAGGACCGTGAGTTCGCCAAGATCGGCGGACCGGTCGACCACGACGAATGGTTCATGACGCCACAGACGGTCAACGCCTACTACAACCCGGGCATGAACGAGATCGTCTTCCCCGCCGCCATCCTGCAACCGCCGTTCTTCGATCCCGAGGCCGACGACGCGGTCAACTACGGCGGTATCGGCGCGGTCATCGGCCACGAGATCGGCCACGGCTTCGACGACCAGGGCGCCAAATACGACGGCGACGGCAACCTCGTCGACTGGTGGACCGACGCCGACCGCACCGAGTTCTCCTCACGCACACGCAAACTCATCGATCAGTACGGCGAGTTCACCCCCACCGGCCTGGACCCCGAGCACAAGGTCAACGGCGACTTCACCATCGGCGAGAACATCGGCGACCTCGGCGGGCTGTCGATCGCGCTCGTCGCCTATGAGATCGCAACTGAGGGAACCGAACCCCCGGTGATCGACGGGCTGACGGGTACGCAGCGGGTGTTCTTCAGCTGGGCGCAGATCTGGCGCACCAAGACCCGCGACGCCGAGGCGATCCGCCGCCTGTCCATCGACCCGCATTCGCCGCCGGAGTTCCGGTGCAACGGCGTCGTGCGCAACATGGATGCGTTCTACGAGGCCTTCGACGTGAAGTCGGGCGACGCGCTCTATCTGGATGAAGAGCAGAGAGTCCGGATCTGGTGACCGACGCATCCGGCGACGGCGGCCCTCAGGACGGCGCCCCGGCGCCGGCACCGGGGTCGCAGCCGGATGCCTTTGTCCTGGCGAAGGGCCGTGACCTCACGGTCGCCCTGCTCCGACCGGTCGGTGCCGCTGTCGTCCTGCTGGTCGGCTACTTCCTGTTGCCGATCAACCGGGACAGCGATCTCAACGTCCTCGGGATGATCGTGGGCGCGACCCTGCTCGTGTCGTTCTGCGTGTGGGAGGTCCGGAAGTTCACCCGGTCCAACCACCCGGTCGCGACCGCCATGGAGATGCTGGTCGCCCTGGCGAGCTTCTACGTCGTCGCATTCGCCACCACGTATTACCTGTTCTCCGAATACGATTCGGGCAGTTTCAACGAATACCTCACCCGCGTGGATGCTCTCTATTTCTGCCTGACCGTGTTCACGACGACGGGTTTCGGTGACATCGCGGCGGATTCGCAGGGTGCGCGGATCGCGGTCTCGATCCAGATGGCCAGCACGCTGGTGCTCCTCGGACTCGGCCTGAGATTCCTCAACCTGCTGATCAATCAGCGACGCCAGGCCACCGCAGGGTGACCTGGCGTAGCTGATCCGCTTGTCGGAGAGCGATCAGTAGTCCTCGCTCGTAGAGCGATCAGTAGTCATCGTCCCCGTAGACGATCATGCCGCGAATGTTGTTGCCCGCCAGCATGTCGTCGTAGGCCTCGTTGATCTGGTCGAGCCGGTAGGTGTTGGTCACCAGGTCGTCGAGGTTGAGCTTGCCCGCCCGGTACTCGTTGAGCAGCGCCGGAACCTGGGTTCGCGGGCTGGCACCACCGAAGATCGCACCCTGCACCCGCTTCTGCATGAGCGTGAGGTCGAAGAGGTTCATCTGGGCGTCCATGGACTGGAAGTTGCCCATACCCACGACGACGACCTGTCCGCCCTTGCCGGTGAGGGCCAGAGCGGGCGCGATCATCGAGCCGTCGATCTCACCGACGGTGAGGATGGTGGTGTTGGCCATCTTGCCCCAGGTGATGTCGCCGATCGCCTCCAGCGCCGCCTCCATCGACGGGAAGGTGTGCGTCGCACCGAGTTTCTCGGCCATCTGCAGTTTGAAGGGGACGGGGTCGACGGCGATGACGTGGCGCGCACCGGCCGCGGCCGCGCCCTGGATCGAGTTGATGCCGACACCGCCGATACCGACCACGACGACCGTGTCGCCGGCATGGGTCCCGCCGATCTCGACCGCCGAGCCCCAACCGGTGGCCACGCCACACCCGAGGAGTGCCGCGGCCTGCAGCGGGATGTCGTCCTCGATCTTCACCAACGAAGCCTGGTTGACGGTGATGTACGGCGCGAACGTGCCGAGCATGCACATCTGGACGAGCGGGAGTCCATCGTGCGTGTGCGCACGGTTCGTGTCGTCGGCGATCGAGAGACCGGTCAGCAGCCGAGCGCCCTCGTCGCAGATGTTCTGCTGTCCGCGCGAACACGGCTCACAGGTTCCACAGGCCGGGATGAACGCGGTGACGACGTGGTCGCCTTCCTTGAGGTTCGTGACGCCCGGGCCGACCTTGGTCACGACGCCGGCACCCTCGTGACCGCCGAGGACCGGCATCGGCGCGGGGCTGTCGCCGGTGCGGAGGTGGTGGTCGCTGTGGCACAGGCCCGAGCTCACGAGCTTGACCTGGACCTCGCCCGCCACCGGATCACCGAGTTCGAACTCCTCGATCTGCCACTTCTCGCCCGGATTACGGAGAACTGCACCCTTGGTCTTCACATGTGCTCCTTGCTCGTGCCGCCCCGAAACAGGGCGTTAGATATCGCCGTCTGCTTATGCGACGTACATCACATGTTGGTGCAAGCCGTCGACTGCCGCAGCTGTTTCACGTGATCCATGTCACGCGTTTGCGCTACGGCCATCCGACCGCCCGCGCGGCGTCGAATCGGTTGCATGCGACCGTCCTCGAGCCCCTCGTCGGCACGTGAGAGCAACGCATGGAACGATGGCCCCATGTCGGACAAGACCGTTTCGAGTCCCCGTCCCACCCGCAAACTCCGCTGGCTGATCCCCGCGCTCCTGCTTCTCGGCTGGTTGATCATCGGCGGCGTCACGGGACCGTTCGCCGGCAAGCTGGCGAGCGTCGCGAGCAACGACAACAGCTCGTTCCTTCCCGCGTCGGCCGAGTCGACGCAGGTCCAGGAGCTCCTCACGGGCTTCCAGGACACCGACGAGATCCCCGGCATCGTCATCGCCGAACGTTCGAGCGGCATCATCCCCGGCGACCTCGAGTTCCTGCGCACCACCACGTCCGAGCTGGCCGGCACGCCGGGATTCGGTCCGGCGGTCTCACCGCCGATCCCGTCGCAGGACGGTCAGGCCGCGCAGGTCTTCGTCCCGATCCAGAGCGCCGGTGAGCCCGCCGACACCGTCGAGATCCTGCGCGACAAGCTCGCGAACGCCCCCGACGGCCTGACCGTCGCGGTCACCGGTCCCGCGGGGCAGGTCGCCGACCTCGGCGAGGCCTTCGCCGGCATCGACGGCCTGCTGCTGCTGGTCGCGGGCGCCGTCGTGATCCTGATCCTGATCGTCGTCTACCGCAGCCCGATCCTGCCGTTCGTGGTGGTCATCTCCGCGGTCTTCGCCCTCGGACTCGCGTCGGGGCTCGTCTACTTCCTGACCAAGCAGGGTGTTCTCGACCTCAACGGTCAGAGCCAGGGCATCCTGTTCATCCTGGTCTTCGGCGCGGCGACGGATTACGCGCTGCTGCTCGTGTCCCGGTATCGGGAGGAGCTGATCGCGACCGAGGACAAGTATGCGGCGCTCCGGCAGGCGTGGCGCGCCACGATCGAGCCGGTCGCGGCGTCGGCGGGAACGGTCATCGCCGGTGTGCTGTGTCTGCTGCTGTCCGATCTGAACTCCAACAAGAGTCTCGGCCCGGTCGCCGCGATCGGCATCGTCGCGTCGTTCCTGGCGTCGATGACCTTCCTGCCCGCCGCGCTCGCGCTCCTCGGCCGGTCCGCGTTCTGGCCGCTGCGCCCCAAGTACGCTCCCGAGACCTCGGCCGACAGCGGTGCCACCCACCGTCTGTGGAAGCGCATCGCGGACACCGTCGCCTCCAAGCCGCGCGCCATCTGGGCCGGCACGCTGATCGTGCTGCTCATCGGCGCGGCGTTCGCCCCGACCTTCAAGGCCGACGGCATCGCCTCGACCGATTTCTTCATGGGATCGGTCGAGTCCGTGGAGGGCGCCGAGATCCAGGCGAGGCACTTCGACGCCGGTAGCGGCACGCCCACCTACGTCATCGCCGATCAGGCCGCCGGAACCGCCGTACTCGAGGCGGTTCGTGCGACCGATGGGGTGGCAGATGCCGAACTGATCACCGAGGGCGACGCCCCGAAGGTCGTCAACGGCAAGGTCGCGATCACCGCGACGCTGACCGACAACGCGGAGTCGCTCGCCGCGCAGGACACCGTCTCCGACATCCGCTCGGCGGTGGACTCGGTTCCGAACGCCGACGCGCTGGTCGGCGGTACCACCGCCATCGATCTCGACACCCGCGAGACTTCGATCCACGACCGCAACCTGATCATCCCGATAGTGCTGATCGTCGTGTTCCTCGTGCTGGTCGCGCTGCTCCGCAGCGTCCTGGCGCCGGCGATCCTGCTGGCGACCACGGTGTTGTCGTTCGCGACCACACTGGGCGTGGCGGCACTGCTGTTCAACGGCCCGTTCGGCTTCCCCGGCGCCGATCCGGTGGTTCCGCTGTTCGCCTTCGTGTTCCTGGTGGCGCTCGGCATCGACTACAACATCTTCCTGATGACCCGCGTGCGGGAGGAAGCGCTTCTGCACGGGACCCGCATCGGCATGATCCGCGGACTCACCGCGACCGGCGGCGTCATCACCTCGGCCGGTGTGGTGCTGGCGGCGACCTTCGCGGCACTCGCCGTGATCCCGCTGCTGTTCCTCGCACAGGTCGCGTTCCTGGTGGCGTTCGGTGTCCTCATCGACACCCTGATCGTGCGCACCCTCCTGGTTCCCGCCCTGACCCTCGACATCGGTCGCAAGATCTGGTGGCCCAGCGCGCTCGCGAAGAAGGAGGAGCCGGACGAGGCCCGGGAGCCGGTCTTCGACAAGACGTAACACCGGCCACTGCAAGCGAATTCGCTGAACCCCATACCGTTCGCACGGTAAAGGGTTAGCGTCGGGTATTCGCATTTTCCACCTCAGTTGGCTGGTGATCTCATGACCCTTATCGAACACAAGGAAGAGGGCCGCCAGGACTTCTCGTCGTTGCGGCAGGGCGGTCTCAACTGGGACTCATTTCCGTTGCGTCTCTTCATCAAAGGGAACGCACGGTTCTGGGACCCGATGGCGATCGACTTCTCCCGGGACGCCCAGGACTGGGTCGAACTGAACGACGAGCAGCGCCGTAGCGCAACCTATCTCGTCAGTCAGTTCATCGCGGGTGAAGAGGCGGTGACCGAGGACATCCAGCCCTTCATGAGGGCGATGGCGACCGAGGGACGCTTCGGCGACGAGATGTACCTGACGCAGTTCTGTTTCGAAGAGGCCAAACACACCCAGGTCTTCCGGATGTGGATGGACTCGGTCGGTCTCCGCGGCGACCTGCAGGCCTTCGTCGCCGAGAATCCCTTCTATCGCCGTTTGTTCTACGAGGAGTTGCCGGAGTCTTTGCACGCTCTGGAACACGATGCGTCGCCGCGCAATCAGATCCGCGCCAGCGTCACCTACAACCACGTCATCGAGGGCAGCCTCGCGCTCACGGGGTATCACGCCTGGCAGAAGGTCTGCACCCGCTTCGACATCTTCCCCGGCATGCAGAAGCTGATCCGGTTCATCGGCGACGACGAGCGGCGCCACATGGCGTGGGGCACCTTCACCTGCCGCCGCCACGTCGCCGCCGACGACTCGCTGTGGGCCACCGTCGGCGAACGCATGGACGAACTCCTCCCCCTGGCTCTCGGCATGATCGACTGGGTCAACCAGCAGTTCGACGAGCAGCCCTTCGGCCTCGACAACAACGAATTCCTCACCTACGCCGCCGACCGCGCCCAACGTCGACTCTCCGCGATCGAATCCGCCCGCGGCCGCTCGGTGGCCGACATCGACGTCGACTACTCCCCCGAGGTCCTCGAGGACGCCATGGGTGAGGACGACGCGGCGCGGTTGCAAATGTAGTTGCTCTTCTGCCGGCTGAGCCGACACCCCGACCCGACGGCTGAGCCGGCACCGAACTCCCTCCGCCGGCAGCGAGGCCCACACCGCCGGTTGAGAAGCGTGCGTTGGTCGAAATGATGTCGCACGCGACATCAATCCGGCTAGGCGATTTCCGCCGATGTCGCTGCTCCGGATTGATGTCGCACGCGACATCAATCCGGCTACGCTCCCGCCGCCCGCGCGAGGAGCGCACCCAAATCTCGACGCCTTCAACGAGGCAACCCGCATGTCGGACGCAGAACTCGTGTCGGCCTTGCGAGACCTGCTCGGCGCCGAGTTGGTCGCCTATCTAGGCACGGTCAAGGAAACAGGCGGTGTCCGACAGTGGGCCGAAGGTAGCCGTGCGATTGCCAATCCGACAGACAAAGAACGTCTGCGAATCGCCTACCGCGCGGCCCGGATGATCTCTGAACGGGATAGTCCGGCCGTGGCGCAGGCTTGGTTCCAAGGACTCAATCCCATACTCGACGACATCTCGCCCGCGCGAGCCCTCCATGACGGGGACCTCGACGCCGAGGGACCGAGAGTTCTTGGTGCAGCGCGCCAGTTCGCCGCGGTTGGATGAGCGAGGCGTCCGCTTCTAACCGGATCGCATACGCGTCTCGCACCACCTCACCAGGCATCTAGATCGACTACCCGATCGCACCGCGCGTCGACGAGCCGGCGCTGGTGACTGACCAGGACCATCCCCGCCCCGTCGTCGACCAGCTCCTGAAGGAGTCCGATCACCGCCCGTGCCGAGATGGGATCGAGCATCGCCGTCGGCTCGTCGCACAACACGAACCGGGGTGCCTGCACCAGCAGGCGACCGACGCAGGCGCGCTGGAGCTGACCGTCGGAAACCTGCGAGGGAAAGCGGTCGAGCAGAGCAGAGTCGAGGCCCACGCGCCCGGCCACCGCCTCGACGTCACAGTTCCGTCGCACGATCGCGGCGGGTTCGGCAACGATCCGTCGTAACGTCCATCGTGGGTTTGCGACCACCCGAGGATGCTGCGCGAGTAACCCGATGTTCCCCGGGCGTGGGTCCACACCGCGCTGCTCGACGCTGCCTGCTGCGGGCTCGGCGAGACCGGCGAGGATGCGCAGCAGCGTCGTCTTGCCGGTCCCCGACCGTCCGACGACGCCGGTGATCGATCCCGCGTGCGCCGCGATATCGAGGCCGGAGAACACCTCGCGGTCTCCGAAACGTGCGGTCAGGCCGCTTCCGAGCAGAGCCGCCGTCATGAGACGGGCTCGAAGAAGGCGGCGACGTACTCGTCATCGGACGCCGCGAGGTCGGCGGCTGGGCGATCCTCGACGATCCGGCCGGCGCGCATGACCGCGATCCGGTCCAGCCCCGCGCCTCCCGGACGGACCCCCGCCCCAGCAGCGACACCCAACCCCTCGCCCCCTGAACACACCCCCGCCCCAGCAGCGACACCCAACCCCTCGCTCCCTGAGGAGCGTCCGGAGCTTGCGGAGGACGCGTCACGAAGGGCGCCTCCCAACGTTTCCACGTCATGGGTGATCACCAGCACCGCGGCACCGCGTCGAGCGGTGGCCGCCAGGAGGTCCCAGATGGCGGCGGCGAGGTCGGGGTCCAGGGCGGAGGTCGGCTCGTCGGCGACGAGGATCTCCGGATCGCCGGCGAGAGCTGCAGCGATCGCGGCGCGCTGAGCCATGCCGCCAGACAGCTCGTGGGGAAACAGATCGAGCGCGGAGGGATCGAGACGGACCGCCCGGCACAGCTCGGCGGCATCGCACGGGCCGTCGAGCGTCGCTATCACCTCGTCGAGCTGCGCACCAACGGTGCGCACGGGCGTGAACGACGTCGCAACCGATTGCGGCACCAGGCCGACGCGGCGACCACGGAGACCCGTCCATCGCGCGCCACGTCCGACCAGCTCATCATCGATCATCGTCTCGTCGCCGATCGTCAGCCGCCCACGCGCGGTTGCGCCGGCGGGAAGCAAACCGCACAGCGCGGACGCAACCATGGACTTGCCGCATCCGGACTCGCCGATCAGCGCGGTCATCGACGCGGACGGCAGGTCGAGGGCCACACCGTCGAGCACGCGCACCGAACCTCTGTGCCATCGGTGCCGCACCGCGACGTCAACGGTCAGGTCGTCGATCCGCGCGGCGGTCATCGCCACACCTCCCCGCCCGGAGGAAGCGTGGCCCGCCGCAGCGACGAGGCGGCGGCGGCACACGCCAATGCCGCGGCCATGAGGGCCACGCCCGGTACGACGAGCGTCCACCAGGCACCGGTGAGGACGTCTCCCCGCGCTTGTCCCAGGAGGGAACCGAGGCTCGCCGCGTCGGGCGAGAGCCCGACGCCCAGGAACGACAGCGTCGTCTCGTGCCACACCGCATGCGGGAGCAGGACGGTCATCGCGACCAGTACCTGCCCGCTCACCGCCGGGAGCAGGTGCCTCGTGGCGATGAACGTCCTCGACGCCCCGGCCAACCGAGCCGTTTCCACCCATCCGGCCGACGTCGCCTCCAGCAGCTCGGCGCGGACGACGCGGGCCACCGCCGGCCAGTGCGTGAGCGCGATCGAGGCGACGATCGCGATGGGTTCCCCGCGCCACATAGCCGCGATGACCACTCCGACGACGAGATGGGGCAGCGCGTTGACCCCGTCGACCAGCCTCATCACGATCGCGTCGAACCAACCGCCCACGGTCACCGCACCCACACCCACCACCACCCCGATCAACGTGGCGAGAACCGCACATGCGACGGCGATCGCCAACGAGATCCGCAGCCCCTGAGCGGTTCTCACACCGAGGTCGTAACCCGAGTGGTCGGTGCCCAGGAGCGCCTCGCCGCCGGGCGCCTGCAACGATCGTGCGAAGTCGGCGACCTGGTCACCGGCGAGCATCGGCCATCCGAGGGCGACGAGCGCCAGGCCGCCGAGGACGATCCACGGGGCGAACAGCTGCACGCGGTATCCGATGGCGGCCCAGCGAGACTCGATTTTTTGAGAGTCGACGGTCGCGGTCACGCGCTCAACCCGATTCGCGGATCGATCCACACCGCCGCCGCGTCGGACAGTGCCGAACCGATGAGCACCAAGATCGTCGATCCGACCCCCAGGCCGGCGAGCAGCGAGAAGTCCAGGGCCACCGCGGAATCGACGAGCGCCTGCGCGAGACCCGGCCAGCCGAACACGGTTTCGACGATCGCCGCACCGGCGATGAGCTCCGGGAGCCGCGTTCCCAGCAGAGCAAGGGTGGGAAGGACGGACACCGGCGCGACATGTCCACGGAGCAGAGTCCAACCGCCGATTCCGCGTGCCCGGGCGGCATGCACCGCGTCGGATGCCGCCGCGTCGACGACAGCGGACCGCATCGTCAACAGCAGCCACGGGACCATCGACACCGTCAACGCGAGGTAGGGCAACACGGCGTGCGTGAGGAGACCGTCGACCGAGTAGTCGTCGCCGGGGCGTCGGGCACCGGAGGTCGGTAGCCAGCCGAGCCCCACCGCGAAAACGCTGACCAGGACGAGAGACACCACGAAGGGCGGCGTCGCGGCAAGCATGGCGGCTAGCGCCGTGCACGCCCGGTCGAACAGACCGCCACGCCGCATACCGATCACCGCACCGAGCACGATCGCGACCGCCGCAGCCGAGATCAACGCCGCCAACGACATTCCGAGCGTGAACGGGAGCCGCTCCGAGATGACGTGGGCAACGCTCTGGCTCTTCGTCGACGACCATCCGAGGTCCCCGTGCAAGATGTCGGCCCACCAGTTCCACCAGGCCTGGAGCCAGTTCTGGTCGAGATCATAGGCCTGCGTGACGGCGTCCCGCTGCGCCTGCGTCGCCGACTGGTAGCGGTCACCCAGGTGCGCGGTGAGCGGATCGAACGGCGATGCCGCCGCCACTGCGAAGATGCCCAGTGACACCAGAATCGTCGTCGGGATCATCACGAGAACCCGTCGGCGCAACAGACGGAGGGCAGCACGAGCACGTAAACCGTTGGTGGATCGTTTCGTCGGTCGTTGCCCGGTGGAACCACTGGCATCCCCGCCGACAGAGGAGCCCGCCGGCGCGGACGTCCTCTGCGGGCGGAGGGAAATGGTCATGCGGAGGGCGTCCAGGAGGGCAGGTTCCACCACGGCCCCCAGGTCACGCCATGTGAGTGGGGTTCGAGGATCGGGGCGTCGTGTTTCCATCCGGCGCCTCGCGAGGCGTAGGTGTGGCGCAAGAAGGCGAGGAACACATACGACGGCTGCTTGACGTAGATCTGCTGAATCCGGCGGTAGCGCTCGTCGTTCTCCGGCCCCGGAGCGGATTCACGTGCCGCATCGAGCGTTTCGTCGAGACCCGGCGCGGTGAAGTCGCCGGGATTGGAGTACGGCGACGAGTCGGGCACGCGCGTGTGCAGGGTGTCGTAGACCTGCGAGTCGATGCTGTACGGGGTGGCGCCACCGCCCAGCAGGACACCGGCGCTGGTCATCTTCGTCTCGATCTCATCCCAGCTCGTACCGCGGGTGAGCACCTCGACCCCGATCTTCTTCATCGACGCGGCGAAGGCCACCGCGAGATCGCGGCGCAGGGTGTCCGACGCGTTGTAGAGCAAGGGGAACGACGCGCGGGCCCCGCCGCGGCCCCGAATCCCATCGGCTCCCTTGCGCCAACCGGCGGCGTCGAGGATCGAGCCCGCCCGGTCGGCGTCGAACCCGAACTGTGCGCCCTCATCGAAGGCGTCGCCGTAGACCGACGCGATCGGGGTGCTCGCCGCCTCACCCTTGCCGATCAGCACCTCGTCGACGATCGCCGTGCGGTCCACACCTACGTTCATCGCCAGGCGTGCAGCCGGGTCGGCAGTGAAGGCATTGTCGTTGGGCAGCGAGACACCCCGCCAGTCAGCCGATTTCACCGCGACGACCTCGATGCCGTCGCGGTCGGTCAGTCCGTCGGCGAGCCGAGGCGGGAGATTGGCGCCGTCGATCTCGCCGGTACCGATCCGCTGGGCGCGGGTGTTGTCGTCGGGCACGTGGCTGTAGACCAGTCGCCTCACCGAAGGTGTATCGCCCCAGTAATTCTCGCGCACCGCGAGGACGGCCTGGTCGGGTTCCAGGGATTCCAGCGCGTAGGCGCCGGTACCGACCGGCGCGGTGTTGATCGCCCACTCGGCGGCAGGTGTGGTCTCAACCCTCTCCGACGGCACGATACCGAGCAGCAGGTACGGCGACGGGTCGGCGTCGGTGTCCATCCGGACCGTGACTGCTTGCGGGCCATCGGGTTCGACGGCGACGATCGGCGCGAAGTCGGTGGAGATGTCGGCGGCCACCCGCGGATCGACCACTGCCCGGTAGGTCGCCACCACGTCTTCGGCGTCGAAAGCGGTGCCGTCGGAGAAGGTGACCCCGCTCCTCAACACCACCCGCCACGTGCGCGGTGCCACCTGCTCGGGAATCGACTCAGCCAGCGACGGCACGAGGTCGGGCACCCGGTCGTCACCATCCGCGGCAGGGATCAGCAAACCTTCGTAGATCGGCGAGACACCGAGCTGGCCGTAGCCGAGCATCGGGTTGAAGTCGCCGAGGTCCTGCCCCTCACCGAGCACGATCTGATCGGAGGAGGGTGCCGAAGAGCCGCCCGAGCAGCCGGCGAGCACGGGCCCGGCAAGTAGAAGCACTGCACCCGCGGCGGCCAGCAAGTGCCGGCGGCGGGATTCCCCCACACGTGTCATCACGGACATATGTTCCCCCAGACACGCATTTGCCGCCACTCCACGGGTCGTGAACGATGTAGTCCTACATTCACCCGACCAGAGGAGGCGCCGGTGACCGATTTCGACGCGGACTCATGGGCGGCACGTTTCACCCTGCTCAGCGACCCGACGCGACTCCGTCTCGTCGCGGAGATGCATGCCCACCCGGGCTCCACGGTCGCCGAACTGGCCGCCGCGGTCGGGATCACCGAGAACGCGGCGTCGCAGTCGATACGCGCCCTCCGCGATCAGGGCTGGGTGCGCTCGGAAAAGGCCGGCCGGATGGTCCGCTACGAGGTCGTCGGCGACGCGATCGTGCACCGCATCCTGCACGACATCATCGGAGTCGGCCATATCGCCCCAGGTCACGGACACGATCACGCACACCCGTGACAACAGATTAGAACACGTTCTAATCTGTTCGCGTGGATGTCTCCTTCGATGCGACCAAACGGGAACTGACGACCGACCAGGGCACCCTGCGCTACCACGAGGCGGGTGACGCCGACTCTCCGCCGCTGATCCTTCTGCACGGCTCCGGCCCCGGGGTCACCGGCTGGCGCAACTACCGCGGCAACCTCGGCCATTTCGCGCAGACACATCACTGCTACGTGATCGAGTTCCCGGGCTTCGGCGTCAGCGACGCTGTCGAGGGGCACCCGGTCCTCACCGCCGGCGGCTCGGTCATCCGGTTCATGGATGCGCTCGGCATCGACAAGGCCCCGATGATCGGCAACTCGATGGGCGGCGTCGTCGGCGTCAACCTGGCGATCAAGAAGCCCGACCGCGTCGAGAAGCTCGTCACCATCGGCGGGGTGGGCCCGAATGTGTTCAGCCCCAGCCCCAGCGAGGGCCTGCGACTCCTGCAGGAGTTCACCGACGCCCCGGACAAGGACAAACTCGTCCGCTGGCTGAACTCGATGGTCTTCGACCGTTCCCTGGTCACCGAGGAACTCATCGAGGAACGCTGGGAGGCCGCCATCAACCCCGACGCCCAGAAGACCGCCCAGATGATGTACGGCTCTGCGGCTTTCGAGATGCAGCAGCAGTTCATGGCCGCCTCCGACGCCCCGCCGTACTGGGCGTCGATGCACAAGGTCGCCTGCCCGACACTGCTCACCTGGGGCCGCGACGACCGCGTCAGCCCACCCGACATGGCGATGGTCCCCATGCGCCTCATCCCCGACGCCGAGCTCCACATCTTCCCGAAGTGCGGCCACTGGGTGATGATCGAGGCCAAGGAGGCCTTCGAGGCGACGGTCACCTCCTTCCTGACCCGCTGACCGCCCGGTCCCGCTGCACCTTTTCCTTCCACCCCATACGTTTCCTTCCGGCTGGTAGAACTCGATGAGCCGGAAGGAAGCGGTTCCGCGGGAACGGCTTTGCCCCACGCCGTCGAACCATCCCACCGGGTCACACGGTGCTGACCTACCGGGGTACCGAGGTCCAGTGCCCGGAAACCGGCCGTCACCGGGTTCCCAACCCCGAGTCGACCGTGACCGTCGACCTGCGCGACCGACTCATTCCCGTTGCGCCGCAATAGACCTCACCTTGGGCTACATTGCGATCCGCGTCGCGGCGGCCGAAGTCGCCGCGGCCGTCGGTGTCGAGTTGCTCGATGCCGTCATCCGCGTGCGTGCGATCCGTAGGGGGTGGGGGTGACAAACGGGGAGGGTCGAGGTGGGCCGGGTGCGGCCCGGGTCTACCGGGCGGGTGATCGTGCCGCGTGTTCGATTCCGGTGGCGGCGCGTAGCTGTTCGGGGTCGTAGCCGTTGGCGGTGTTCATGTCGCAGCGGACCGTGCCGTAGCCCTCGGGGAGGCTGAATCACCCTAGGTTTTGTGCCGCCTCCAATGTGGGCTGGTCCTCGGGGCCGAGGCCAGCGTAGTGGAGCGTTTCGAACTCGGTCGGGGGAATCTGGCCAATACTCGAGTGCAACCTGCTGTTGTTGTACCAGTCGACCCAACCAGCGGTCGCGAACTCGACGTCGGAGATCGTCCGGTACGGGCCGGAGTGGAAGATCGTGGTCCGGATGCACTCGGTCTTGTACAAGCCGTTCACCGACTCGGCCAGCGCGTTGTCGTAGGCGTCCCCGACCGATCCGATCGACGCTGCGATGTCTTCGAGTCGCAGACGCTCAGTCAGTGTAACCGATGTGTACTGACTTCCGGCATCCGAATGATGAATAAGCTCAGCAGCTTTCACCGGATGCCCTTCCCGATTGCGCTGCCACAGTGCCATCCGAAGCGGGACTGTCACCAACTCCACCGACTTCGATGTCGAGGCATGCCATGCCACGATTCGACGGGAGAACACGTCGATGATGAACACCACATACACCCACCCAGCCCAGGTCCGGCAGTAGGTGAAATCGGTCACCCAAACCCGGTTCGGTTCGGCAGCACTGAACTGTCGGTTCAACAGATCCTCCGCGCGGACACCATCAGCGGATCTGACGGTCGTTCGGACTCCCTTCGACCGTCGAATTCCTTGGTGGCCTAACACTTTCATCGCTCGATCAACGGCGCCATAGGACACCCCAGGCAGAGTTGTGCGATGCAGATGGGCGCGCATCTTCACCCGCCCGTAGAGGCCCTCGGGAGTCATCTTCCGCCGGCCGTCGTCACCGGTGCGCCAGACGACAGTGCGCACCGCATCGACGACGTGGGCATCAGAGACCGTCCGTGCGGCAGGCGTGCGTGATCGCCATGCCCGGTAGGTTCGTGCGGCAATCTGGCAGCCCTGCCCACGCAGGACCCGGCAGATCGACTCGACCGCAAACCCGTTGGCGCGCATTTGATCTATGAACGCCACGATCATCGGTTGCGGGGGTCGAGTTCCCCCGCGAAGAAAGTTGTCGCTGCTTTCAGAATGGCAACGTCTTCTCGTAACTGCTTGTTCTCGGCCTTGAGGCGCTTGATCTCGGCGGACTCCTTCGTAGTGGTCCCGGAGCGGGCGCCGGCATCGATCTGGGCTTGTACGGCCCATCGACGTACCGTCTCCCCGCCGACACCGACCTGCTTGGCGATCGCTTCGGCCGCGGCAGTCAACGACGTGTACTCGCCGCCGTGGGTCTCCAGCAACCGCAAGGCCCTCGAACGGACCTCCGGGTCGATTTTCTTAGGCATGTGCTCATCCTTCCTGACTCAGAAGGAAGCGGTATCAAACCTGGGGTGATTCAGGCCGTTTCCGTAGCCCTGGCCGTCGGTGTACTGGTGGGCGATCATCTGTGCGGCCAGGTCGCGGGTGTCGGCGGTGAACCTCGGCCGTGAGCCGTAGGAGGGGACGACGAACCCGATCGGGGGGCGGGTGGGCCAGATATGGGCGTCATGGGGGTTGAGGTAGCCGATCACGCGCCGCGGCTTGCCGTGGACTTGGGGGCCGCGCCAGTCGCTGAGGCCCCAGACAAGCCGGTTGATCGGGTCGCTGTTGTCGCCGGTGATCTGTCCGCCCCACGATTCGACGTCGACCATGGACACGACGTCGGGGCGGTTCTCGCCTTGCATCTGTCGGTGGGTGGCCAGCACGTCTCGCCAGTTGCGCCGGTACACGCAGTAGACGATGAGCCCCCGCAACCGGCCTGAGTCGAGCCACGACCGCGCCGTATCCCAATTACGGGCGAAATTGCGGTCACGATAGGTGCCGTCATTCGATCGGATCGATAACCATTTATAGGGATAGCTGTCATCGATAGGTGGCTGCCATTCGGAAGTATCAGCAAACACTGTGTCGACCATTATCTTCTTCTCCATTTCTGATGATTCGGGGTTGATCGTCGGAGCGGTAGAGACTGAGTCGGTCGGTGGCGCTCAGCCACCCTGCCGTGACCGACCTACTCCGCAAACCCATTGGGGTAAAGCTGCTCTCAGGTGTAGTGCAACCTGCCGACAGATGTGCTGCCGGAGGGGCGAAAAGACTGTTGTGATCTTCGGTGTTGCGTGGAGGACGGGTGTCCACAACACATCCTGCTGCACCGGTTGGCGTATTTGGGTGTCGATTTATGGTGCGGCCTGGGTTGATACGTAAGTGTCGGTGGCGGATGCCACCCTGTCGTCGGCTTGTCACCTGCGGGCGCCGCCGCGGGGAGCATGCTTATGTCAGTTACGTAGGTGAACACCTGCCCCCAAACGAATACAAGTGCCGGGGTGCCTTCCCCAATGGTCACCATGGAGCCGCACCCCTGATCGACTGAGACGCTGCCCGATCGGCCCGTCAGCATCTGCGCGGAGCAGACATTCTTGTCGCTCTCGCTTCGAGCGTGCGTGCTGACACGCGCCACACGGCGAACCAGCCAGATGGCGGTGCGGGTGGACAGAACTGCGCCGTGATGGCGGTGTACGGGGTTCGCGGGGCTCACTAGAGTGTGATCCGTGACACTTCAGGAAGAGGGCGGCAGGGGTGCGGGCGTACGGCGTCCGCGTTTCGACCCCGAGCTGAAGGCCGGCCTTGCGGTTGTCGGTGGGGTCTTTCCGCCGACCATTACCCCCGACTTGATCCCATTCATGCGACGGTCTTATGCGTCCCCGCCGGTGGCGGAGACCCTTGAGGGCCGCCACGTCCTCCACGAGGAGTACACCGTTCGGGGTCACGGCGGCGACGAGATCGTAACCTCGGTCTTCCGATCCCCTGACCATCCCGGATCGCGGCCGGCCATCGTGTATGCCCACTCGGGTGGGTTGATGTTCGGCGATCGCTTCAACGCGCTGGCGATGAACCTCGATTGGGTCGAGCAACTCGGCGCCGTTCTCGTGTGCCCCGAGTACCGGTTGGCACCGGAATTCCAAGACCCGTATGCCCGCGAGGATCTATACGCCACCCTCGTGTGGTCGGTCGCCAACGCCGGTGATCTGAGCATCGACCCCCGTCGAGTGATGGTCGCCGGCGCTAGTGCCGGGGGCGGTCTGGCCGCTGGCGCCGCACTGGCCGCCCGCGACCGGTCGGGTCCCGCGCTGTGCGGACAGTTGCTCGTCTATCCGATGCTCGACGACCGGGGGCGAACCCCGTCTACCGGGCAGTTCGACGGCGTCGGGGTGTGGGACCGCATCAGCAACGAGACCGGGTGGGCGGCGGTGCTGGGTGACAGATACGGCAGCGACGATGTCTCGCCCTATATCGCCCCTGCTCGCGCTACCGACCTGACCGGCCTCCCACCGGCGTTCATCGACGTGGGGTCGGCGGAGATCTTTCGCGACGAGGCGATCGACTATGCGACCGCGATCTGGCGGGCCGGTGGTGACGCCGAGCTGCACGTATGGACCGGCGGGTTTCATGCCTTCGACATTTTCGCCCCGCATACCGCGCTCGCCCAGGGCATGATGCGTGCCCGTTTCGACTGGGTGGCGAATCGGTTGTCCGACTGAGTTCTCGCAGTGAAAGTTACACAGAACAAAGGAGTTCACGATGACAACGACGAATAGCAGCTCGATCGCCGAGGCGGTCGACCGCGTCGTTCAGGACGCGGCGTCTCGGGTCCCCGGCGTCGTCGCCGGCGTCACGACGGCGGAGGAGACGCTATACCTCGGGGCCTCCGGATACCGCGACCTGGGCACCAAGACGCCGATGACCACCGACTCGG
This sequence comes from Gordonia westfalica, assembly GCF_900105725.1. NCBI lineage: Bacteria > Bacillati > Actinomycetota > Actinomycetes > Mycobacteriales > Gordoniaceae > Gordonia > Gordonia westfalica. Next base: position 4,331,854 of record NZ_FNLM01000034.1, on the reverse strand, counting down.
TGTTCGCGATCTTCTCCACTACGAAGGCCCTGACGGGTGTCGCGGCACTGCAGCTGCGCGAGAGCGGGGACCTTGACTTCGACGCGCCGGCAAAGGAATACGCTCCGGCGCTGGGCGAGGTGCAAGTCCTTGAGGGCTTTGACGACAACGGTGATCCGGTCCTGCGGGCGCCCAAGTCCGACATCACCACCAAGCAACTGCTGCTCCACACTGCGGGGTTCGGATACGACTTCTTCAACGAGCAGTACAACCGTCTGGCGGAAAACCATGGGCAGCCCAGCATCGTCACTTCGAGTCGCCGCGCTCTGCAGACACCTTTGCTGTTCGATCCGGGCGAGCAGTGGGAGTACGGCAGCAACATCGACTGGGCCGGACAGGTGATCGAGGGGATTACCGGCCGCCGGCTCGGTGAGGTGTTCCGCGACCGCATCCTCACTCCGCTGGGCATGACCAACACATCGTTCACCCTTGATGGCGACATGGAATCGCGGGTGGCGACCATGCACCAGCGCGGCGCCGACGGGACGCTCGAACCAACCGACTTCCGTCTGCCCGACCCCGAGGTCCACATGGGTGGTCACGGCCTGTACTCGACGGTCGGGGACTATCTGTCCTTCATTCGGATGTGGCTCAACGACGGCTCGGCGACGTCGGGCGAGCAGATCCTGCGGCCCAACACCGTCGAGTTCGCCGCGCAGAACCACCTCGGCGATCTCAAAGTCAAGATGCTCCCCGGGGTGATCCCCACTCTGAGCAACGACGCAGAGTTCTTCCCCGGCCAGTCCAAGTCCTGGGCTTACACCTTCATGGTGAACGACGAGGAGGCGCCGACGGGACGTCCCGCTGGCAGCATCGCCTGGGCGGGGCTGGCAAATCTCTACTACTGGATCGACCGACGCAACTCGATCGGCGGATACTGGGCCACGCAGATCTTCCCGTTCGCCGACGCGGACTCCGTAACCGGTTACCTAGACCTGGAAACCGCGACCTACCGGGCGTTGCGCGGCTGACAATGGGTCTCGCCCGTCCGTCGCCGTCCCGTCGCTGAGGAGTTCGTGATGCAGGAGCTGCTCGGCAGAATCGCGGCGCTCGACCCCGACGCCAGTCTGGGGATTCGAGTGATCGCCTGCTTCGACGAACTCATCCTCGGCGACGTCAACACCCGTGGTCTGCTGGCTACCGCAGCGTCGCTGGCGGGGTGTCCGGCGGGGGCCAAAACCGGCGCCGGAAGATCCGAGCTACGGCTCGGCCCTTCCGGCGACGTGCTCACAGGCGCCCGCCCCGACGACGTCACGGTCAGCCAGCTTCCGGGGGGCGTCCACGTCTGGTTGGAGCGCAGCGGGTCGCCACACGCCAACGACGCGATCATTCTCGAGCGATTAGCGCTAGCGGTGGGCGTACGGGCAGGGATTGAGCGCCGGGAGATCGAGCCGCGCCGCGATCTGCGTGTCGTGCTTGACTCGGCGACGTCCGCGTCGGAGCGAGCCGAGGCAGCCGGACGGCTGGGCCTCGACGGGACCCGGACCCACAGGGTCGTAGCCGCTCCGCTATTCGCTGTGTGGGAATCACATCCGGCGGGTCCCTCGGACGTCATCAGCACCGCGTTTGGTCCGGTACACGCCACGGTCGTGCCTGCCACGACCACCGAGCTCGACGTGCGACCGTCGGGGGTCGGCATTGCCACCCCCATCGACGAACTCGAGGCGTCGTTCCGCACCGCACTCGTCGCGGTCCGGCTGTGCCGCCCGCCGTCGGACCCGTTCGTCTGCGCGGACCGTTACGGCGGGCTGATTCAGCTCCTCGCCGACGCCGGGCCATCCACGACCGCCACCAGCGACTCGGCCCGCATCGCTACGGTGATGGCCCACCCGTGGGCCGATTCCACCATCGAGGCCATTCTGGCCACGTCGTCAGTACGCCAGGCCGCCCGCCACGCCGGCGTCCACCACAGCACGGCGCAGACGCGGTCCGAGCTTCTCCGCGCCGAGGTCGGCTTCGACTTCCAAGACGGGTACGGCCGCATCAGGCTCGGCCTGGCATATCTCGCATGGCGACTCGACTCCTCGCGAGTCTTCGACCTTCCCGCTCCCGGGTAGGACGAATCCGGGCACCCTCCTGATTACGTCGACTCAAGCCCGAACCCCCCTGTCGTTCCACTGGTTTGAAATGCCGACAACGTAGCGTTCTGACACTTGTGTCATCGTCAGCGGTCAGAACCGGCGCGGGTGGGCGCTGCGGATGATCCGGACTCTGAGTGCTCGGGATTCATGGCTTTGTCGTCGGCGACCAGTGCCTCGGTGTGCACGGGCGGCGGCCCGATCCCGTTGAACCGCCTCGAGATGGGCGGTCGCGCCCTTCGGCGCTGTCACGGTGTCCGCCAATCAACTCAGCATCCTGCTCACCCACCGTCGTGGTTCCCCGCGAGGTCACGATCGGGGTGTTGCGTTCAATCCAGTTCCGCAGTGTTGCCTGGTTGATGTCGAGCAGAGCACCCAGGCCTGCGGGCTGTCGGCGGTGCGGCGGGCATGCACGGGGCGCCGCCCCGCGGTTAGTTCTGGAGCTGTTGGACCAGTTCGACGATCATGGTTGCCGACAGCGACAGGATCGCGAGGAACCCGACTACGCCGAGGATGTTTTTCCACCAGGTGTTCTTCAGGTCGCCCATGAGGTTTCGGTTGTTACTCATGGTGAGCAGCAGGTAGCCCAGAAACGGTGCGACGAGCACGGTGAGGGCTTGGGCGAAGATGATCAGTTGGACTGGGGATTTGGTGAACAGGATGGTGATGACCAGTCCCCAGAGCAGGATCGTGGCGCTGGTGCATCGGGCGATGCGGGTGCTGGGTGAGGGACCGCGACCGAGCGCGTCGGAGAGCATGGTGCCGCCGGCGGTGGCGTTTGCGACCATGGCTGAGAACGCAGCACCGGAGAGCCCGAGGGCGAAGATAGTGGAACCAAGCTCTCCGGCAACAGGTTCGAACACTTTCGCGAGGCCGGCCAGGGTAGTGGCTTCAGCACCCTGTTGGCCGAGAACGGCAGCGGCGACGACAATGACCAGCGAGGTCATGATGCCGGGCGCGATGATGCCGGGGATGGTGTCGACGATGGTGGTGTCGCGGTACTGCGCTCGGGTGCGGCGGCGTTCGTGGGTGCCGTAAGAGGTGAAGAACGCAGCGTTGAGTGAGAAGTTCGTGCCGACCATGGCGATGACTACGAGCTGCGCGCCGGGCGGAATCGTGGGGATCAGCCCCTCCGCCGCTTGAAACCAGTCCGGGCGGGAGATGATCGCGCTGACGACAAAGGTGATACCCAGCAGCGCCACGATCACCAACAGGATCTTCTCGACGGTGCGATACACGTTGCGGAACAACAGGATCAATCCGACGAATCCAGTGCACAATGCGGTCCAGACAACGGGGGAGCCGCCGAACACCATGGACAGGCCAAGGCCGGATCCGACAGCGTTTCCGACCGAGAAGCACAGAGTGATGATGAAGACGCCGAATCCTGCGGCCAGGCCGACGCGATGGCCTAGGACGTCCTTGACCGAGCTGATCATCGAGATCGGGGTGCGGATGCCCAGGCGCACGCTCATGTCGGCGTAGACCAGCATGAATGCGGTCGAGACAACGATGACCCAGATAAGGGCGTATCCGTAGTCGCTGCCGGCTTGGACTGCGCTGGCAAGGTTACCGGGTCCGAACTGCCAGGCTCCGGCGACGAAGGCAGGGCCGGCTAGGGCGAGGGTACGCCACCAGGCGCGGGCCTTAGGGGGGCCGGTGATGGACAACTCGGCGGATTCGGTGACATCGGTCGCGGCGTCAGGCGCAGTGGACTCGCGCGTCCCGCTGGACGATGAGGAGGAGGGTCGACTCATCGGTGAGCCTTTCTGTGCGGCGTCCCGGGAGGTCGGGCGCCAAAACCGACCGAGGCCGGTGGAATGAGGTAGATCGTAGGGCGACTTGCCCCGGGAGCCGCAGAATCGGCAGCCCCCGGGGCACCAGTTGAGCGGATCAGGCGAACGCGGCAACCGAGCCGAGTCCGGCCGATTGCAGCGCCGCGGCAATCTCGGCGTCGGCGCCGGCGGCCAGCGGCAGCAGCGGCGAACGCACGGTGGCGTGCTCGAGGATGCCGCGAGCAACGAGGCCTTCCTTGAGAGCCACGGTTCCCTCCATGTGTGAGCCGCGGTGATAGACGTTGGCGGTGACTGGCAGCAGACGGTCGTGGATCTCACGAGCCCGGGTGTAGTCCTTGGCCTTGCCGGCAGCGATGAGCTCGACCAGCGGCTCCGGGGCGAGACCGCCGTAACCGACCAGAGCGCCGTCGACGTCGAACATGGTATGCAGCAGATACTCGTCGTGGCAGGTCAGGATCTGCAGATCCGGGAACTCCTGGCGCAGGACCGGGATCTCGCGGTCCCAGCGGCGCATGTTGCGGACACCATTCTTGGTGGCGAACACGCCGGGCTGCGATGCGATTTCGAGCTGCGTTTCCAGGTCGTAGGTGGCTTTGGTGACGTCAGGGTACTGGAACAGGATCAGCGGTAGACCCGACTCGTCGTAGATCTGCTTGTAGCGATCCTGAGGGGCACCCTTCTGGAAGCCGAAACGCAGCCACCCATGCGACGGGTAAACGAGGCCGGCAGTGGCGCCGGCGTCCACGGCGCGCTTGGCTTCCTCGGCAGCTACCGCGGTGCCTTCGCCGGTGATTCCGGCGATGATCGGCAGCCGATCCTGTACTGCGTCGCGAAAGGCAGCAATGGTTCGGACCTGCTCGTCCTGGGTGAGGAAGGTGCCTTCGCCTGCGTGGCCGAGAACGACCAGACCTTTGACACCGTCCACGCTGGCCAGCCACGACCCGAGTCTCTGGATGGCAGCGTAGTCGACCTCGCCGTCACGGGTGAAGGGGGTGACCGGGGCGGGGGTCAGTCCGCGCAGATCGATGGACTTGGGATCGACAGTGGACATCTGCGTCCTCGCTTTCCTGATGGTTGCTGAACGGCGGTGGCCGCCGAGATCGCGGTCGTGAAATCGTTCTTGGGAACGTTCCCGCTACGGTTGCTACACAAAGTCCACACCAGGCGATGTGTCAACGGTCATGTACAGGGTCGGTTGTTGCTTTCGTCGCAACACGGATTCGAGGGTGTTTGAGAGATGATGAGGGCGATGTCCACCAACAACACCGCCAAGCCGATGGGCGCAGACACCCCAAGCGCGGTCACACTGCTCGACGTCGCGCGCGCCGCGGGCGTGTCGAAGTCGACCGTCAGCCGCGTTCTCGACGAGCGCATTCCGCCCTCACGCTCGGCTACTGCCCGCCGAGTGCGAGAGGTGGCCAACGAACTCGGATATCGGCGCAACACCTACGCCTCGAACCTGCGGCGAGGGGCCACAGCGACCATCGGAGTCGTGGTGCCGCGCCTGAGTGACACGGTAATGGCCTTGATGTTCGAAGCCATTGAGCGTGCTGCGCTTCGTCGCGGGTACTTCGCGATCGTCGCGACCAGCGGAGATGAACCCGCCGATGAAGCAGCTGCGGCATCGACACTGCTCGACCGCAACGTTGATGGACTGATTCTGGCGTCCAGCAGAATCGATGATCCGCTTCCTCAGCAACTCCGGAAGGACCGGGTTGCCCACGCGCTGGTCTTGCGGACCGATGGCAAAAGTCCCTCGGTGATCGGAGACGACGAGGCCGGCGGATACCTGGCGGTGCGCCACCTTGTGGACCTCGGCCACCGCGATATCGGGGTTCTCAGCGGGCCGCTGTTCACCTCGAGCGCCACGGGACGCCTCGCAGGGGCACGTCGCGCACTGTCAGAGGCCGGGCTCACCGTGCCCAGTGATCGGTTCATCGAGTCCGGATATGGGATCGAGGACGGAGCGCAGGCCGCACGGACACTGCTCACCGATCCCGAGGCACGACCGACCGCCGTCTTCTGCGCCAACGACAACCTCGCCATAGGCGCCATGTCCGCCGCCCACGAACTGTCCCTGGCCATCGGTACGGACTTGTCTCTCATCGGCTACAACGACATCCCGCTCGCCGCACGACTCCCCACACCGCTCACCTCGGTGCGTACCGCATTCGACACAATCGCCGCCGAGGCGCTAGCGATCGTCTTGCAACCCGACCCCGGACAACCCCTTGTCCGCACAGTCCTGCCGACACTCATCCCCCGCAACTCGACCCGGCCGTTCGCGCGACCCTGACACCCTGACGCCCGGCGATCGAAACCGTGCCGTCATCCCGGGCGAGTAACACAGCACCCGGGATCGCTGCCGTTTAGCCCAGGTCGGGTCTGTCCGATATTCGGTGTAAGCGGCGGTTTTCCGATTGCTCGGTGGGTCAGCGTTCTTCGGCTGCGGGCATACGATCGGCGAACGTGATTGCCAGGGCGTTGAGCGCTGGCTTCCAGCGTACGGCCCACTTCGTCTGACCGGTACCCTTCGGGTCCAGTGACCGGGTCACCAGGTAGAGCGTCTTGAGTGCGGACTGCTCGTTCGGGAAATGCCCTCGAGCGCGCACTGCACGCCGATATCGGGCGTTGAGACTTTCAATCGCGTTGGTAGAACACAACACTCGCCGAATCTCGACGTCGTAGTCGAGGAAGGGGATGAACTCTTCCCACGCGTTCGCCCACAACGAGACGATCGCCGGGTACGGCGTGCCCCACTTCTCAGCGAATTCTCCCCACCGCACCCAGGCATCAGCGGCGGTCGGCGCGGTGTAGATCGGTTTGAAATCGACGCTGATCTTGTCCCAGCACATGCGGGAGGCATATCTGAAGGTGTTCGGAGATCAGATGGGTGATGCACGTCTGCACTGTGGCCAACGGGAACGCAGCAGACACACTGTCGGGCAACCCTTTCAACCCGTCACAGACAACGAAGAAGATGTCGCGGACACCCCGGTTGTTGAGATCGGTGAGCACCGCCAGCCAAAACTTGGCCGACTCGCCATCCCCGTCGCCGGCCCACTTCCCGAGGATGTCTTTGTGCCCGTCGAGATCAACACCGATCGCAGCGTAGATCGGCCGGTTACGCACCTGCCCGTCCCGGGTCTTGACCATGATCGCGTCAATGAACACCGCCGCGTACACCTTCTCCAGCGGGCGTGCCCACCAACTCACCATCTCCTCGATCACCCGATCAGTGATCCGGAAACGGTGTCTTTCGACACCGACGCACCGTACACATTGAATCGCCCCGGGTTTGCTGGAGGCTCGGTTAGTTGGCTCCAGCGGTTGCCGGGACCGGGTTCTCACGGTAGCTGGTGACCGTGTGGGTCGACCAGTAGGCGGTCTCGTACTCGACCGGCGGGACGTGTCCGATCTCGCCGGGCAGGCGGCGGTGATTGAACCAATCGAGGTACTCGGCGACCGCGATCTCAACCTCGCCGACACCACTCCAGCCACCTCGAGGACGCATCACCGGGTTCCGGATGCACTCGGCTTTGAACAACGAGTTGAATGCCTCAGCCATCGCATTGGCGTACGAATCACCCTTGGAGCCAACCGAAGTCACCGCTTCGGCCTCGGCCAATCGTTCGGTGTAGCGGATGGCTCGATACTGCACGCCGCGGTCGGAGTGGTGGATAAGGCCGGCCACGTCCTGGCCGGCACGCGAACGCGCCCACAATCCCATGTCCAGGGCATCAAGGGCAAGGCTGGTGTGCATGGTGGTCGAGACCTGCCAGCCCACGACCATCCTTGAGAAGACGTCGAGGATGAATGCGGCGTACACCCAACCCGTGTGGGTACGGATGTAGGTCAGGTCGGCCACCCACAGCGCGTTGGGCGCCGCCGCGGTGAACTGGCGTTTCACCCGATCGGCCGGCTGCGGAGTTTCGGCCCCCTCGCTGCGAGTGGTCTTCCGCGTCTTCAGCCGCGGTATCCCGTGCAGCCCATCAGCTTTCATCAATCGTTCAACGGTGCACCGTGCCACGCCGACACCCTTCCTGCGCAGTTCGGCATGAACTTTGCGGGCACCGTAGACGCCGAGGTTGTCGGCATGCACGGTGCGGATCTCGCCGAGGATCTCGCGGTCGCGGACCACTCGTGGCGCCTCGATTCGTCGAGAGCTCAGATGGGCTCGGACTGTGGACGGAGCGATCTGGGTGGCCGTGTCGCGTAGGGCCGCACAGATCGGATCGACTCCGTGTTCGTCACGGGAAGCGGCGACGAACTCCACGATCAGCGCTGTTGGCGGTCGATCTCCGCCGCAAAGAAAGCCGAGGCCTGCTTCAAGATGGTGTTCGCCCGCCGCAACTCCCGGTTCTCCCGCTCCAGCTGCGCGATCCGCTCAGCCTCGCCGGTCGTGGTGCCCGGTCGCACCCCGCCATCGATCTCGGCCTGTTTGACCCAGGTGCGCAGCGCCTCCGGGTGCACGCCGAGTTGGTCGCCGATGCGTTTGAGCGCTCCCGGCCGCGTAGCCGGGTCCCGGCGGGCTTCCACCGCCATCCGCGTCGCCCGCTCCTTCAGCTCAACGCTGTGCTTCCGTGGTGCTGCCATACTCTCCATCCTTCACAGGTTCGAGAGCCTCCGACAACCCCTCGGCGATTCACATCGGCGAAATGCGCCGATATCTCTCCGGTCGTGAGGCCTTTGACATACAGCGACAGCACTACCCGATCCACATCGGTGACGCGTCGTTTGCTCTTACCGACGATCCCCGGATCGAAAGTGCCGTTGCGGTCGCGGGGCACCTCGATCGGCACCTGCCCGCACGCGTCGGTCAGCACCCGATTCGTACGCGTGCCATTGCGTGAATTGCCGGTGTTCCGGCCGGCCACGTCATGTTTGTCATAGCCCAGATGCTCGGTCAGCGCTACACCCTGAGCACGTGAGCTGCGCACCAGATCGCTCACCAAGGCCTGCTCGGCCTTGGTGAGCTCACGCACCGCGTCCGCGGCGGTGACATCGTGTTCCTGACCGGTCCGAACCGGCCCCGCCACTGGGGCATCCACGCCCCCGATTGTGTCGGTCAGCGTCGTGATTCCTCCTGCCCCACGCCGGGGGCGATCAAAACCACTTACACCGAATCAGCGACAGTCCCTAGCGCGCCGGTGGATGCCGAGGACTCTGATTGCTTGCCGCAAAGTGGTGGTGTCAGCGATCTGTGAGACTCCCAGTGTCGAGCCATATGTTGACTCCGCGTCTCAAGGACAGACGATCTCGAGAGTCGCGGCGAGGCCGTGTCAGTCATTGCAAACTTCATCGAATCTGGCTGTGGGGCTGCTGATGGCAGCAATTCGGCACTGAGGTTCGTCCTGACCATCAGCCAGTCCTCCGGGATATCGCTCCGGCCGGGAGCGGTCTTCGGAGTCATGCTACGCCAGATTTGTTGATCCGGAAGACATTTCCTTCTGGATCACGCAGGACAGATTGATATGCACCATAATACGTCGTGTAGGGAGCCTTGACGAGGCGACCGCCGGCTGCGACTGCTGAGTCGGTGAGGGTGTCGACGTCCTGTTTGCCGTGGACCTCGAAGGTCCAGAATGCTGCTGCTGCATCACCGATCGGGGTGTCTTGCGGAAGGTCGAGCAGACTGATGGCGGCCGTAGTGTGAAACCCGAGGATAGTGTCGCCGAGTCTAAGCGCGCGGAAGTGGTCGGAGGACAGCTCAGTGGCTGTCGGTAGCGCGAAAACGCCTGCGTAGAATGCTGATTGCGCAACGATATCATTACAGATGACGCTCACGAACGAGAGCGATACGCTGGGGAATGCTGTCATTTGAGTCTCCTTGGGGAGATCTGGTCCAGTTAGTGGGGGTGGCTAGAGTTGGCCGGCGGGCAATAGCGTTGGCGCCAGGCATGACCTGCTGAACTGCACGGTTGTAGAGCGTTAATCAGCTGACAGTGGCTGCGAGGGCCCGTCGGCGCAGGTACTCGCCTGCTTCGATCGGTGCCAGGTTCGTGTTCTTGCCGATCGGAGCGGGCATCGGTTTGATGACGGCGTCGACGTTGGCATCGCAAAACTGGATGAGTGAGATCAGCTCTTCTTTCGGTGCCTGATCCTGCGGGGGCAGGACGCGGTGGCGGGTCGATCGCCACCGATCGCCGGTCCATCGGGCCATGAGGTCGCCGATGTTGATTACCAGTGCTCCTTCTACGAAAGGTGCGTCGAACCACTGTCCGTGGCTTTCGACCTGGAAGCCGCCGTATCCGACCTGACGGTCAAGCAACGTGAAGATGCTCCAGTCGGTGTGGGGGCCAACACGAAATTGGCCATCCTTGGGTGCGCCGGTCTCTTCCATGGAAGGGTAGCGGTTGATGTTGAGGGTGCGAGTTCCGTTGGCGCAGCGTTCGATGAACCAGTCTGTGCCCAGTCCGAGCGCCGCACCGCAGATGCGGAGCAATTCGTCGTACACGCCGTACATCTGATCCATGTAGCGGTTGGCCTGGGCTTCGAGTTCTGGCACCTCTGTGGGCCACACGTTGGCTCGAAACCAGTACTCGTCTATAGCGGGATCACCGGTGAGGTGATTGCGTCCGATGGTGTAGCTCTCTTTCATGTCGGGTTTGTCGGCGTCTGCGTCCTCTCCGTCGAATGAGTTGGCCTCTCTGCCGCTTGGAAGCCAGCCGCGGCCTCCGACGGTGGTTTCGTATTGCGCCTTGATCTGTGTTGGTAGGGAAAAGAACCGTTTCGCGGCTTCTCGCAGGCTCGCTCCGAGGTGGGCGGCGACGCCATGGTCCGCGAGCAGCAGAAAGCCTGACTCAGTGAGTGCGCGATCCACTTCTGCAGCGACTGCCGCCCGGGACTCGTTGTCTCCGGTGCGCCACGAGTTGAGGTCGATGAGCGGAATGTGTGGTTGGTTCATGGTTTTCCTTTTGTCGATATTGACGAGGGCGATGGCAGGGGGTTGTGCCTTAGCGGCGTCGCTCAGGCTTGGCCGTAGCCGTTCGAGGCGGCAAGAACCCGCGATGCTTCCCGGACGGCGGCGGTGTTGGCCTTACCTTGCTGGGAACCAGCGAGTTTGGCCTTGATGTGGTCGCGGACCACGATTGGTTCGTACGCCAACCCGTCGGCAGCGTCGAGATGGCTTGGCAGTGTCGCAATGGTGGCGTCGATGTTGCCGTCGTGGAAGAAAGCCACCGATCGGCGGCGCTGGATGGTGCCGTCGATGATGGGTGGCTTGACGCGATGCAGAGTCGACATCCAACGGTCGTTGGTCAACCGGGCGGTAAGGTCGCCGAGATTGACCAGCAGGGCCCCATCGATGGGCTGGACGTCATGCCAGTTGCCCTCGCGGCCAAGTACTTGCAGGCCAGGGACTTGATCAGCCCACAGTACGGTGACAAGTCCAAAGTCTGTGTGCTCGCCCATGCCGGTGAGATCGCCATCAAGGGTGACGGTGCCTTCGGGGAGCGCGTAATTGTTCATGCGTAGTACGTCAACCGAGTGGTCGGTGAGGTACTCGAAGTAGTCGTGTGGCAGGTTCAGAGCATCGGCGAAGACGGTGGTCAGGGTGCGTGCGACTCGTGAGGCGTGGACATAGTACTTTTCGACGTTGGTGCGGAAGTTGGCGATGTCCGGCCACACGTTCAGGCCGTAGTCGTCCTCGGAGAGTTCCAAACCTGCGAACGACTGTGCCTCTGTGCCAACATTGAACGCCTCAAAGAAGTCGTTCATCCGTGTCGCAGATTCCAGTCCGAGGCTCAAGCTCAACGATTCGCTCTTCGGGGGTGTGTAGCCGCGATTTCCCTCGACTATGTAGCTCTTCTTGAGGTGCAAGGGCATGGCGAAGAAGGCGTCGACCGCGTCGGACAGCCCGACAAGTACGTCAGCGGGGATCCCGTGGCCAAGAACCTGGATGAACCCGACAGTGGAGCACGCGACATCGAGTTGACGGGCCGTTTCTGCTCGGGCGGCGATGGTGCGTTCCGAGGTGTACGAGCTGATGTCGACGGCGGGGACTTGAAATGTCTCAGCGGTGTCAGGATTTGGAAGCGACATGTGCGTCTTCTCCGATCATGTTGTGGGCTGCGAATGGGGATGAGTCCGACTTGTCGGGTGTCATGGCCCGGCGGGCGTTAACCCGAGTGCCGTGTGATTGAGAGCAAGGTTGAGTGTGAACGCAGTGATCGCGGCCAGGGTGATACCGCTGCCCAGCACGATCTGGGTGGAGTCGGGGAACTTAGCGAACATGCCGGGCATGAAGGTAGGGAGTAGCCCCACGCCCACAGTGGCCGAGGCGATAGTCATGTTGATTGGGTCACCGAGGTTGATGTGACGGAGTGTGTTGATTCCGACGATCGCGACCACGGCGAACATGATCAATCCGACGCCCCCGATGACCGGGCCCGGAAGGCCCGCTACAAAGGCGCCGAGCTTCGGCACCAAGCCCAGCGCGATCAGGATGACTCCGCTGACTGCCGTGACGTATCGACTGAACACCCTTGTCGTGGCAACCGCGCCGACGTTGTTGGTGTACACGGTGTCAATGAAGGCGTTAAAGACGGCTCCGAAAATGCCCGAGATCGCGTCGCCGGTCAGTCCGCGGGCGAGGTCACCACGGCCGATGTCTTTGCCCGTAATCTCGCTCAGCGCCAGAATGCTAGCGGTGGATTCAGCGAACACCACGATCATCACGATCGTCATCGCAACGACCGCCGTCAGTGGGAATTGTGGAGCACCGAAGTGGAACGGCTGGGGAACCCCGAACCAGGACGCATCTCCCACGGCGTCGAGGTTGTAGAGACTCAGGGGCAGCGCGACTGCAGTGCCGATCATTAGCGCCAGCAGCACCGCGAGCTGCCGCCAGATACCGCGACCGAGACACAACAGCGTCACTGCGATGGCGATAACCAACACTGCAAGACCAATGTTGCCGGGCGAAGCGTAGTCGGCGGCTTGGGTGTCTTGACCGACAATGAGTCCCCCTGCGACGCCGATCAGCGATAACCCCACGACAGTCAGGACAGCCCCGGTTACCAGGGGCGGGAAATAGCGCAACAGGCCAGCAAAGGCCCAGGCGAGAGGAATGCCGATGACACCGCCGAGCAGCATCGACCCGTAGACCGCCGGCATACCGTACTCATGGGCGATCAGAATCATGGGCGTCAACGCCGTGAAGGTGCCACCGCAGATCACCGGCAATCGCACCCCGACCGCCTTCCATAGCCCGATGCTCTGAACAACGGTGATGGCCCCCGATATCAGCAAGTCGGCCGAGATCAGAACACCGATGTCAGAAGCGTTTAGTCCGACCGCGGCACCGAATATCAGCGGCACACTGACGCACCCGGCGTACATGATCAGCACGTGTTGAAGACCGAACGCGAACAAGCGTGGGATCGGGGGTCGGAGATCAACGGGGTGCGCATCCGAGGGAGCGTCGGGTTCAGAGACAGCAGGCATGGAATACTCCGGAGGGGTGGGAAAGCGTGGCTCGCCAATATTCTCTAGGAAATATTTCATTGGCTGGATCAATAAAGTTGCGGTGCTGTTTCCGTTGTAACTGCCTGGTTACGTCCGCGACACCAGGTCCGTTTTGGCTGCTTTCGGGGCTGCTACCTTGCGTAGGTGGATGTTGATGACCAGCTGTTGCTCGCGCGGTCTCTGGGAGCCTCGATCCGGGCCGCGCGTAAGGCGGCGCAGCTCACCTTGTCCGAACTCGCACGAAGGACCGATCTCTCCCAGCCCTTCCTGAGTCAGGTGGAAAACGGAAACACGACACCCAGTGTGATCAACCTGCACCGGATTGCGCAGACCCTGGGCACCACCGCGCACGACCTGCTCGAGCAGAGCAACCGGTCGCCGGTCAAAGTAGTCAGGGCACAAGAAGCGCGACGCTACAACCTCGGCCCCTCGGCAGTGTTGCGTTTCTGCGTTACCGGCACCCGTGAATCACCCTAGGTTTTGTGCCGCCTCCAATGTGGGCTGGTCCTCGGGGCCGAGGCCAGCGTAGTGGAGCGTTTCGAACTCGGTCGGGGGAATCTGGCCAATACTCGAGTGCAACCTGCTGTTGTTGTACCAGTCGACCCAACCAGCGGTCGCGAACTCGACGTCGGAGATCGTCCGGTACGGGCCGGAGTGGAAGATCGTGGTCCGGATGCACTCGGTCTTGTACAAGCCGTTCACCGACTCGGCCAGCGCGTTGTCGTAGGCGTCCCCGACCGATCCGATCGACGCTGCGATGTCTTCGAGTCGCAGACGCTCAGTCAGTGTAACCGATGTGTACTGACTTCCGGCATCCGAATGATGAATAAGCTCAGCAGCTTTCACCGGATGCCCTTCCCGATTGCGCTGCCACAGTGCCATCCGAAGCGGGACTGTCACCAACTCCACCGACTTCGATGTCGAGGCATGCCATGCCACGATTCGACGGGAGAACACGTCGATGATGAACACCACATACACCCACCCAGCCCAGGTCCGGCAGTAGGTGAAATCGGTCACCCAAACCCGGTTCGGTTCGGCAGCACTGAACTGTCGGTTCAACAGATCCTCCGCGCGGACACCATCAGCGGATCTGACGGTCGTTCGGACTCCCTTCGACCGTCGAATTCCTTGGTGGCCTAACACTTTCATCGCTCGATCAACGGCGCCATAGGACACCCCAGGCAGAGTTGTGCGATGCAGATGGGCGCGCATCTTCACCCGCCCGTAGAGGCCCTCGGGAGTCATCTTCCGCCGGCCGTCGTCACCGGTGCGCCAGACGACAGTGCGCACCGCATCGACGACGTGGGCATCAGAGACCGTCCGTGCGGCAGGCGTGCGTGATCGCCATGCCCGGTAGGTTCGTGCGGCAATCTGGCAGCCCTGCCCACGCAGGACCCGGCAGATCGACTCGACCGCAAACCCGTTGGCGCGCATTTGATCTATGAACGCCACGATCATCGGTTGCGGGGGTCGAGTTCCCCCGCGAAGAAAGTTGTCGCTGCTTTCAGAATGGCAACGTCTTCTCGTAACTGCTTGTTCTCGGCCTTGAGGCGCTTGATCTCGGCGGACTCCTTCGTAGTGGTCCCGGAGCGGGCGCCGGCATCGATCTGGGCTTGTACGGCCCATCGACGTACCGTCTCCCCGCCGACACCGACCTGCTTGGCGATCGCTTCGGCCGCGGCAGTCAACGACGTGTACTCGCCGCCGTGGGTCTCCAGCAACCGCAAGGCCCTCGAACGGACCTCCGGGTCGATTTTCTTAGGCATGTGCTCATCCTTCCTGACTCAGAAGGAAGCGGTATCAAACCTGGGGTGATTCACCCGTCTCATGGACTGCAACGAGGTAACCGCCGAGCCACATAGCGCCGCCGAATCGGGAACAACCCACGCCGGTGAAGAGTTCGTGTACGTCATCTCGGGCGAGATTCGACTCAACATTGATGGCCAAGACGTCGCGCTGCGCGCCGGCGACACCGTCTACTACTCGGCCAGCGTCCTCCACCAGTGGTTCAACGACACTGACGAGACCGCCGTATTCCTCTTCGTAAGCACGCCCCCAGCTTTTAGGTGGTGGGAGTCCCGGTTTAGGCCACCTCCGCTTCGGAGGCGGCCGTCTCACGGTAGCGCGTCTCGTACTCGATGGGCGGGCAGTAGCCGATCGCTGAGTGCAGCCGCTCGGTGTTGGACCAATGCACCCACGCGGCGGTCTCGCGCTCGACCTCGCCGCGGCCGGTCCACGATCGCTGGCGCTCGATCGGTTCGGTCTTGTACAACCCGATCGCTGATTCCATCAACGCGTTGTCGAGTGCATCGCCGACCGAGCCGAACGATACGGCGAGGCCGGAGTCGCGTAGCGCCTCGGTAGACGCCAGCGCTGTGTACTGGGCGGGTTCAATCGGTCCATGCAACACCGGGTTGTTGTAGTGAGTGTAACTGTCCTTCAAAGACTTCGGCGGGGGTCTTCCAGCCGAGGGCCTTTCGGGGACGGTTGTTGAGGGTGTATGCGATGGCTTCGAGGTCGTTTGCAGACCACCGTGACAGGTCAGTTCCCTTCGGAAAATATTGGCGCAGCAGCCCATTAGTGTTCTCGTTGGACGGTCGCTGCCACGGTGAATGCGGATCGGCGAAGAACACCTGCGTTCCGGTATCCATCGCGAACTGGGCATGAGCGGACAGTTCCTTACCGCGATCCCACGTTAACGTCTTGCGCAACTGCTGCGGCAGCGCCGCTATCGACGCCGTCAGTGCCGCGTTCATCGCGATGGCGCCGTAGCCACCGAGTGCCGGCCCGTTCTTCACCGGCGGTTGCTCACCCCACCCTTGCAAGCGTGGGAGATGGACTAGAATCGTTGCGCGACTGCGCCGTTCGACAACAGTGCCGATAGCCGACCGACCCACACCGATGATGAGATCACCCTCCCAGTGGCCGGGGACAGCACGGTCGTGGGCCTCAGGCGGGCGCTGGCTGAGGACGACATCGGAGGTGACGTGACCCTGCGGCTTGTTGCGTGAGCGAGCACGGGGCTCCCGTAATGCCCGCCCGGTCCGCAGGCACGCCACCAACTCGCGTTTGAGCGCGCCACGGCCCTCGATGAACAGGGATTGATAGATTGCCTCATGACTGATGCGCATGGATTCATCATCGGGGAAATCGACCCGCAGGCGCTGGGAGATCTGCTCCGGACTCCATGCCAGAGACCACCGCCGGTCGGCCCGGTGCGGCTTGTTGAGCCCCTTCCACGGCGGCGGCGTGGGGCCGGCGACGATCGTGCCGTCGGGGCTACGGACAGTGCCCGCCAACCGCTCCTGCACGTACTCCCGCAACTCGACGTTGGCCACGAGTTTCGCTGTTTTCGGGCGCTTGGCGGCCTGCTCAGCTTTCCACTGCGCCACCGAGGCTCGATACTCACGTTTCCCACTCCTGGTAGCGGAGTTGCGGCGCAACTCACGCGAAATCGTTGCCGGACTGCGTCCGATCTGCCGAGCAATCTCTCTCACACCACACTGTTGGGCGCGGAGCAGCGCGATCTCTTCCCGTTCAGCGAACGACAGGTAACGACCCGCCGGCTCGTCCAGACTCAGTGGCGTCATTCCGCCAGCGTGGCGGAACCACCGCGACCCCACCGGCACCGACACGCCGACCGCCACCGACGCCTCCGCCGTGCTCATCCCCGTCGCGATCAACCCCCAAAACTGACGTTGCACCGCCCGCGACGGCTCGGGCCGGCCCGGCGAACGCATCGCCGGCCGCAACGCACGATCAGCTCGCCACTGCCGACGAACCCCCGTGGGCGCATCGCTGGTCTTCTTGCTCCAGTCTGCTGTAGCCAAAGCCAACACCTCCAAGATCAAGGTGTTGCGACGACAAGTTGAATTCACCCTGACTGCCCGCATCGCTGTGGTGCACCAATCCTGTTGCGGTAAACGAGAAGTCGATGCTTCGTCGGGCGAACAAGGGGGACTGCTGCACGGATAGGTGCCAGTGGGGTGTCATACCGCGGTTCCCTTGCCGGTGTGGTTGCCGAAGATATCTCTGAGCCGCAGGCAGTTTGGAGCATCAGCGGTGAAGCTGCGTTGGACCGGATCGTCCTGAACGGGTCGACCTGATCGCCGGCCGTTGCGCCCTCGCTTCTCTCCGAAGACCGACCACCAGCGGTTGTCGCGGCAGATCCGCCATGCGGTCCGCTCAGCCAGATCCCATGTGGCCCCGGCCAGCCGACGCCGGCCGGGAACGCGGAACAAAACCAGCGGCGCACTGTAGTCGATCGCAAGCGCGACGATCCACAACCTTACTCGTGCTGCATCATTCGCGAGGCCGCCGGCAATCCAGAATACGCCGGCGGCGATCAGTAAGAGGAGGATCCGGCCGGCTCGCTCGCGCTCGATCGTGCCCTTCGCAGCGACGACGAACGTCAGAACGCGTTGGCGCCGACCTGGATCGAGACGTAGGCGTCGGACGAGCCTCAGCTGCGCCAGTGCCGGGTGCGGGTCGAGGAGTCGACCCGCATTCGCAAGTGCCCGCAGCGTGAGGCAGTGCCGAACGGTGCCCGCGTCGTGCTCAGCGTCGGCGGTGCCGAGGCGCCGTCGGAGGATTGAGTTTCGCGCGTATGAGTTTCCGTCCCGCCTCTTGAGCTCACCAGATGGGACGGAAGTCGATGCGCGGGACGACAAGGGCCCCGACCGGAACGAATCCGGCCGGGGCCCTTGAGGTCTGCTGGTCACCCAGCGAGATCGTCAATTCGCAGTGAGATTCTCGTTGGTCAGCTTGGTGACACCCTGGTCAGCCTTCTCGACGAGCGAGGCCGGCGGCTCGAAGTGCTTGCCGTACTTGCCGGCAAGTTCCTTGGCACGCGCGACGAAACCGGGCACGCCACCCTCGTAGCCGTTGATGTACTGGATGACACCACCGGTCCAGGCCGGGAAGCCGATGCCGAAGATCGAACCGATGTTGGCGTCCTCGACGGAGGTGAGCACACCCTCGTCGAAGCACTTGACGGTCTCGAGGGCTTCGGCAAAGAGCATGCGCTCCTTCATGTCCTCGAGCGGGATCTCCGTGGTACCCGACTTGAACTGCTCACGCAGACCCGGCCAGAGCTGGGTGCGCTTGCCGTTCTCGTCGTAGTCGTAGAAGCCCTTTCCGTCCTTCTTGGCGGTACGGCCGTTCTCGACCATCCAGTCGACGACGGCGTTCGAGCCGTGCTGCGGAACTTCCTTGCCCTCTGCCTTGAGCGCCGCCTCGGTCTCCTTGCGGATCTTCTGCGGCAGGGTCAGGGTCAGCTCGTCCATGAGCTGGAGCGGCGCGGCCGGGTAACCGGCCTGGGTGCCCGCATGCTCGATGAACGCCGGTTCGACGCCCTCGCCGACGGCCGCGATGGCCTCGTTGACGAAGGTGCCGATGACGCGGCTGGTGAAGAAACCACGGCTGTCGTTGACGACGATCGGGGTCTTGCGGATCGCCAGGGTGTAGTCGATGACCTTGGCCAGCACGGCATCCGAGGTCTTCTCACCCTTGATGATCTCGACCAGCGGCATCTTGTCGACCGGCGAGAAGAAGTGGATTCCGATGAAGTCCTCGGACCGCTTCACGCCCTCGGCGAGGATGGTGATCGGCAGCGTCGAGGTGTTGGAGCCCAGGACGGCGTCGGGCTCGACGATGTCCTCGATCTCCTGGAACACCTTGTGCTTGACCTCGACCGACTCGAAGGCGGCCTCGATGACGAGGTCGACACCCTTGAAATCAGCAGGATCGACGGTCGGGTGGATGCGGGCGAGGAGCGCGTCGCTCTTCTCCTGCGTGGTCTTGCCCTTGGCGACAGCCTTCGCCTCGAGCTTCTCCGAGTAACCCTTACCGCGCTTGGCAGCCTCGAGGTCGATGTCCTTGAGGACGACCTCGATGCCGGCCTTGGCCGACACGTACGCGATTGCCGCGCCCATCATTCCGGCGCCGATGACGCCGACCTTCTTGGCGGTGAACTTGTCGTAGCCCTCGGGACGCGAGCCGCCACCGTTGATGTGCTGCAGGTCGAAGAAGAACGCCTTGATCATGTTCTGTGCGACCTGGCCGGTGACCAGCGAGACGAAGTAGCGGGTCTCGATGATGTCGGCGGTGTCGACGTCGACGTAGGCACCCTCGACGGCCGCGGCCAGGATGGCGCGCGGAGCCGGCATGTTGGCACCCTTGATCTGCTTGCGCAGCAGGGCCGGCAGGGCCGGGAGGTTCGCGGCGAACGCCGGGTTGGTGGGAGCACCGCCCGGGATCTTGTAGCCCTTGACGTCGAACGGCTGCTGAGCCTCGGGGTTCTCCTTGATCCAGGCCTTCGCGGCAGGGATCAGTTCCTCGACGGAGCCGACGACCTCGTTGACCAGACCGGTCTCCTTGGCCTTGGTCGGGTTGAAGCGCTGGCCCTGGAGCAGGACACCCATGAGGGCGTTCTGGATTCCGAGCAGGCGGACGGTACGGACGACGCCGCCGCCACCGGGCAGCAGACCGAGGGTGGCCTCGGGCAGACCGATCTGGACACCCTTGACGTCCGCGGCGATGCGGTAGTGGGTGTGCAGCGCGATCTCCAGGCCGCCACCGAGAGCGGCGCCGTTGATGGCCGCCACGACGGGCTTGCCCAGGGTCTCGAGACGACGCAGCACCTTCTTCATGGCGTTGGTGGTCTCGGTGATCTGCGTGGCGATCTCGGCCTTGGAGACGTCCGAGCGGTCGCTCGTCATGTCCTTGAGGTCGCCGCCGGCGAAGAAGGTCTTCTTCGCCGAGGTCAGCACGACACCGGTGATGTCGTCCTTCTCCGCCTCCAGGCGGTCGACGGTCGCAGCCATCGACTCCTGGTAGAGGGCGTTCATCGTGTTCGCGCCCTGGTTGGGGTCGTCCATGGTCAGGATGACGACGCCGTCGGCGTCCTTCTCCCAGTTGATCATGTTGTCACTCATGGTGATTCGCAGAGTTCTTTCTGTGGAGGGGTCGTCAGAGACGTTCGATGATGGTCGCGACGCCCATGCCGCCACCGATGCAGAGAGTGATCAGGCCGTAGCGGCCGCCGGTGCGCTCGAGCTCGTCGAGGCAGGTGCCGTAGATCATCGCGCCGGTCGCACCGAGCGGGTGACCCATGGCGATCGCGCCACCGTTCACGTTGACCTTCTCGTGCGGGATCTTCAGATCCTTCATCCACTTCATGACGACCGAGGCAAAGGCCTCGTTCAGCTCGAAGACGTCGATGTCGTCGACGGTCAGGCCGGCCTTCTTCAGCGCCAGCTCGGTGGCCGGGGTGGGGCCGGTGAGCATGATGGTGGGCTCGGAACCGACCTCGGCGAACGAGACGACGCGGGCGCGCGGGGTCAGGCCGTTGCGCTTGCCGGCCTCCTCGCTACCGACGAGCACGAGGCCCGAACCGTCGACGATGCCGGAGCTGTTGCCACCGGTGTGGACGTGGTTGATCTTCTCGACGCTCGGGTACTTCTGCAGCGCGACGTCGTCGAAGCCGGCCATGTCGGCGAGGGCGGCGAAGGCGGCCTTCAGCTTGCCGAGGCTCTCGACCGTCGAACCCGGACGACGGTGCTCGTCGTGGTCGAGGATGGTGACGCCGTTGAAGTCCTTGACCGGCACCACGGACTTGGTGAAGTAGCCGCTGGTCCAAGCCTTCTCGGCGCGAGCCTGCGACTCGGCGGCGTAGGCGTCGACGTCCTCGCGCGAGAAGCCCTCGATGGTGGCGATCAGGTCGGCGCCGATGCCCTGCGGGACGATGTAGTGGTCGTACGCGGTGGCGGGGTCGGTGAAGAGTGCACCGCCGTCGCTGCCCATCGGGACGCGCGACATCGACTCGACACCACCGGCGAGAACCAGGTCGTCGAAACCGGAGGCGACCTTGGCGGCCGCGAGGTTGGTGGCTTCCAGGCCCGAGGCGCAGAAGCGGTTGATCTGGGTGCCCGGGACGGTCTCGGGGAGACCGCTGTTGAGGGCGGCGGTACGTGCGATGACCGCGCCCTGCTCGCCGACCGGCGAGACGACACCGAGGATGACGTCGTTGACGTCGGCGGGATCGAGGCCGCCGTGGCGGGCCAGAACCTCGTCGATCAGACCCGAGACCAGGTCGACCGGCTTGACGCTGTGCAGCGCACCGCCGCGCTGCTTGCCACGAGGCGTGCGGATCGCCTCGTAGATGAATGCTTGATCAGGCACGAAAGTGTTCCTTTCACACGAACCACCAGTTGGTTACTCACCGTAGGCTAACGCGGAATCACTTATTTGGCTATACCCCGTGGTCATCGGGTCTGGCGAATCTGTGAATGTGCGCTATGGTCTGTTCACCATGCCGGACCGTAGAACGACCCGCACCAAGGGCGCCGACCGCAAGCGACAGCTCGTCGACTCCGCGGCGTCGCTCTTCGTCCAGCGTGGCTACGCACAGGTGTCGGTGGCGGACATCGCCCGCGCGGCCGGCGTCACCGCACCGTCGGTGTACAGGCATTTCGACGACAAACAGTCACTTCTCGGGGAGGCCGTTCTCGCCGGTGTCGACGACCTCGAAGCGTGCACCGATCGCGCGCTTCGTCACGGAGACGACGCCGCGACCCTGATCTCGACCGTGTGTGCGCTCGCCGTCCAGCGCCCGCAGACGGCGTCGCTCTGGCGCTGGACGAGCAACTACCTGACCGTCGAACAGAACAAGCAGGTCGCGCTCCGCACCCGCGAGGTGATCGGGCAGTGGGCGGCGGCGATCCTCACCGGCCGCGACGACCTGACCGAACGCGAGGCGGTCCAGCTCGCGTGGGCGATCTTGAGCGTCAGCGGCAGCCTGACCGTCCATCACACGCGGATGTCGAGCGCTCGTTCCCGGGAGGAGATCGAGAAGCTGGTCCGACGCCTGCTGGTCCTCAGTCCGTCGACCGCGCCCCCGCTCGACACCGCGCCCGTCATCGCCGGTGTGACGCGCTCACGTCGGGACGAGATCCTCGACGCCGCGGCTGCACTCTTCGCCGACCGCGGCTACTCCGATGTCGGCGTCGACGAGATCGGCGGAGCCGTCGGCATCGCGGGACCCAGTGTGTACAAACACTTCCCGTCCAAGATGGCGATCCTGGTGGCCATCGGTTATCGCAGCGGCGCCCGCCTCGACGCCGGGGCGATGGCGGCTTACGGCGCAACCGACGATCCGGCGAAACTCTTGGCGGCACTCGTCGATTCCTATGTCGACGTCATCACCAGCACGCCCGACCTCTCGGTCAGCTTCAACAACTCGTCCGTGCTCGCCGGGCAGCCCGGCGCGACCGACCTCCTCGACATCCAGCGGCGCTACGTCGCGCGGTGGATCGACCTGCTCGTCCAGGTCGATCCCGATCTGAAGCGCGATCAGGGGGCGATCGCCGTGCACGCGGCGCTGTCGATCGTCAACGACGCGGTACGAATGCGCCGAGGTGCGCAGAGCCCACAGTTCGCCGCACGGATGGCCTATCTGATGAAGGGCGTGCTCGCCATCTGAGCCGCATCTTCGTGCCGGAACGTCGGTGACGACCCTCAATGATCTCCCCCGGAACCCCGCAGTACGGGACACTGTGTCCATGCCGGAAGACCCACCGTCGCGCACGGACAGCCGAGAGCGGCCGGACAACGCCGACGCCAACACACCGCGCTATACGCGAGACGAACTGATCGCCGAGCTCGGCATCGAATCCGATTTCGCCGAGAAGGCTTGGAATGCTTTCGGTTTCGTGCGCCGATCCGCCGACGACAAGGTCGCCACCGAGAGTGACGTCGCCGCGCTGCGCATGTTCGCGGCGTCGTCGGGCGCGATGCCGGAGTCGACGCAGATCGCGATGGCACGAGCGATCGGCCAGACCATGTCGCGTCTGGCCGACTGGCAGGCCGATCAACTCCGGGAGATCGCCGACGACCCGGACATCCCTTGGACGCTCGAGCAGATGAGCGCGGCACTCGGCCAGGTCCAGCAGCTGATCTGGCGACGCCACATGGCACTCGCGCTCGAACGTCACGCCGACCATTCCGCGGATGAGCAGTTCGACCTGATCGTCGGGTTCGCCGACATCGTCGGGTACACGAGCCTCTCACGCCGCATCGACCTCGACGACCTCGAATCGCTTCTCGGGTCTTTCGAGGACGACACCTTCGACGTCGTCGTCGACCACGGCGGACGCGTGGTCAAAACACTCGGAGACGCGGTGATGTTCACGTTCGACGACGCACACGCTGCCGCAGCTGCGGCGATCCGCATCCACGAACTGTCCGAGAACGACCATCTACCACCACTTCGCGTCGGCCTCGCCCGCGGCCCGGTGCTGACCCGACTCGGCGACGTCTTCGGCGAACCCGTCAACATCGCTTCTCGCCTGGCCGGATCTGCCCGCCCGGGAACGACTCTCATCGACGACACCATCGCCGACGAGATCAGTGCCGACGACCGGTTCTATCTGAAATCGATGCCCTCACTACGGGTCCGGGGCTACAAACACCTCAAAGCCCGCGTACTCGAAGCACATCGCGACGGCCCGCTCAGCGACTGACCGGCGAACCTCAACTCGACCGGCAGACTTCGATCGAGGTCTGACAGTCGAGTTGAGGTTCGCCCGTCGTCTGTGGACAGAGATCCAGGGGTCCCGACCTGCCGAACTAGGGTGGCAACCGAACATCTATGGTGGTTTGCGACATCAAAGGGGGGATTTGTGTCGGACTTGGTGGTCGACCCGTCAGCGCTCGAAACCGCAGCGACGGATGTCTCGAACTGCGCCTCACGGTTGATGGCACTCGAGTTGACGTCATATGCAGGCCTTGAGGGTACGTCGTCGACCTTCGGCGAGCTCGCCGGCAACTTCAAGGGTGCGACGGCAGACATGTCGGTCGTGGCAGCTACAGCTGACGAACGCATCTCCACCTCTCTGGCCAATCTGTCCGGCGCAGTCGCCGCATTCTCGGAGCTGGTGGTCGACGCCAAGGACACGACCGTGGAGACCGATTCGAAGAGTGCCGGCGAGATCTCCTCGGCCGTCCCGTACCCCACGCGCGACGGCGATCAGAAGCATCACGTCGTTCCCCTCCAGATGCTGTTGTCGGTGCAGTAAGACCCATGCCACCGAGCTACAACGAGGTGACCTCGTGGAAACCCGAGGTCATGGCACAGATCGCGTTCGGCGTCGTCCGGCTACAGGCCCACCTCGAGGTCGAGGCACCGAAGGCTGGCAACCCGATCCTCAACCTCACGTCCGCGCAGTGGCACGGCGAGGCCCGTGGCGCCGCCGACAACCGGGCCGAGGGCGTCACTCGATGGATCAGGAACACCGCCGACGAGTTCGGCGATCTCGCAGAGGTCCTGCAGACCGGTGCAACCAACATTCGCAACGCGATCACCGCCTTGGAAAGCCGGACCACTCTCGCTGACAGCCGGGGTTACATCCTCGACCGCGGGAGCCGTGGGTACGCAATCAACTTCGATCCGGCTCGCGCGCCCGAGGGCGCCGAGTACGACGCCGGGGAAGCGTACGAGCACCACTCCGCACTATCGAGCCTCGCCACGGCGGCCGACGACACGGTGACAACCACCCGTGATGGCATCAATGGTGCGCTTGGTGAGATCGGGGAGATCGCCCCGGCTTCCGTCGCGACAAACCGGGGAGTCGTCGACCCGAACCTCGCTGAGAGCGACGCGAAGGCAGTACTCGCCGGCACAGCGACACCCGAACAGCGTGGGCGCTTCCTCCGCGCGATGAATCTGACACCAGATCAGTTAGAGAGACTCGCGGCGGGCGAAACAAACGGCATCGAACCGTCAAGACTCGAGTACGCACTGGCTGCCGTCGGCCTGAAGGACATCGACCCCAAGAGCGCCGCGGCCACCGCCGCATTCGGCGCCCTGGAACGACGGGGTAAGGACCTTAGCGCGCTGCACATTGGCCGACATGCGATTCGCGCCAACGATGCAGCTTTGGTCAAGGGCCTCGGTAAGGGGCTGACACGCGGCGTGCCCCTCGTCGGCGTAGGAGTCACGGGACTCGACGAGATCATGAAATACATGCGAGACGAGCAGGACGGCGGCGACACGGCCGCGGCTATCGTCGGCTCGGTCGGAGGCGGCGCGCTGGGTGGCGCTGCCGCCGGTGCCGCCATCGGTACTTTCGCCGGCCCTGTGGGGACCGCGATCGGTGCAGGGATCGGAGCGGCGATCGGTAGTCACTGGGGCTCGAAGGCCGCCAAATGGTTAACGGGAGGTTGATTGATGCATACCGGCAGCAACGACGATGATACGAATCGGCCTCGCCACCAACGCGAGTCGTTCTCGTCGGGGTTCGTTGAGTACTTTCTGTCTGACGCGTGGGCCTACATCAAGAACGTGTTGATCGCGCTGCCAGCCGGAACCGCGTTCATGCTCGGCCTAGTCTGCGGGCACGGAATTGCCGGCTGATCTACCAGGAGTCGATTAAAACATGATCAGTGCCGTTGAATACGCAGTCGTCAACCTCGGAGCCATCGCCACCCTGCGGGCATCAACACCTCAACTGGATTTCCTTGCCCACCACAGTTGGTATGACCTCGACGTCGACTCCGCACACAGATCGATGGCAAGCCGAGTTCTGCTGCGCTCAGAGAGCCCAGAACCTGACTTCACGTCGAATCTCGTCATCCAGCACTTCAGTCTCGGGAGAACCGAGGTTGTACGACTCTCCGAGCTCGACACAACCCTGGACATCGCTGCTCTTGGTGACGCGGTCGTGCTCAACCACGCCGTCGACCTCAACGGGTACCTGTGTGTCGACGACGGCACGTACAGAGCGGACGGATTTCAATTATTCGTGCGTCGATCGCAGTTGGCCTACGCGTCCGCCGACGGTAAGTCGATGCTGTCGATACTCACTGCTACAACTCCAGAACAAACGTGGATGACCACCAACTCCGAGATCACAGAAATGGAAGGCCGTTGGCTACAGACAATAACCAACACAACAAGTGGCGCGAGCCAAGGACCTACCTCACCGGAAAGTTTTCGATGTTCGTCACCTACCCGCTATTGATGTTCCCCGCCGGCACCCTCATCGGGTACCTCATCTCGCCGTCATAACGCGGGAGGAACGCATCCCAACTCGGGCGCGGTCGAGCGAGAAGCAACACTCACCGCCCTGTACGTGGCCTGTTGCTCGCGTCACCGCAGCGGAGGAGCATCGAGGGTCTTTCGGACGCTACTCCAGACCGACTCACCGCGCCGCGCCCGCACTGACTCGCACCGCGCTGGCGGTCGACCGACGGCGGAGAGCGAGTGACATGAAGTTCGCAATGCACGCCGATTACCCGACGCTGCCCTCCCAGAAGGGAACCACCGTCGCAGATCTACCAACACGATGAAGTCGTCATACACAGGACCGAGGATCTCGTAGAAGTCCGCAACCGGTACATCAACCCGACTCCCAGACCTCGATCGAAGTCTGCCAGTCGAGATGACCTCTGCCGGTCACCGGTCGGCGACCGCGCTCACCCGAACCTCGCTCGCCTTGACCACGAGCACGACCTCGATCCCGGTGACCAACCCCAGGTCAGCGACCGCGGCCCAGGTGACCTCGGCCGCCACGACCTGCCCGCCGACGTCGGTGCTTACCACCGCGTGGTCGCCTCGTGGGACCACATCGCGAACGTTGGCGCGCAAGGCGGTTCGCGGACTACCGTGCGGTGCATCGAGATACACGGCCACGGCGCGCGGCGAGAACGTCGCCGCGGCAGGTGTTCCTCCGGTGAGATCCGGGGCGTCATCTCCGGCGGTCCCGGTGACCTGATTCCCGAACTCGTCCACGACCGCGCCGGTCTCGGCCATCCGCCCCACGAACAGATTGAGCCCCGACAGCGAAGCACTGAACCGGCTGCCCGGGTTGGTCAACACGTCTCGCGTGGAACCGGATTCGACGACCCTCCCCCGGTCCAGGACGACGATGTCCTCCGCAAGCCCAAGCGCATCCACCGGATCGTGCGTCACCATGATCGTGGTTCGTCCATGATCGGCGAGCAGACCACGCAGCAGCGCTCGCAGCCGACTCGCGACATCGACATCGAGCGCCCGGAACGGCTCGTCCAACAACAGTATTCGTGGCTCGGCGGCCATCGCCCGAGCGATCGCCACCCGCTGCGCCTGCCCGCCCGACAGCTCATCGGGTTTGCGATCCGCGAGTTCTGAGACCTCCGCGGCGGCCAGCCAACGGGACACTCGATTGCCCACCTCCGCGCGCGGCAACCGCTGCGACGACGGCGCAAAGGCCACGTTCTCCGCGACGGTCAGATGAGGGAACAACCGCGCCTCCTGTGACAACAGCGCAACCCCTCGTCGATGCGGCGGCACGAAGGTGTGGCGATCCCGGAACACCTCATCCCCCAGGGAGATCCGCGAAGGCCCGTCACTGCGAAGCAGCCCCGCGACTACCCGCAACATCGTCGACTTCCCCGCACCATTCGGTCCGACGACAGCGGTCGTCCGTCCCCCGGCGAACCGATGCTCGACCTGCAGCGGCGGCACCGCCTGATCGATGGACACCACCAGATCCGCGCCGCTCACACCGCACCCGCCGTGCTTCGTCGACGGCTGTGCACGCCCACCACCACGACCAACGAGATCACAACCAGGATGAGCGACAACGGGATCGCGGCCTGCGGGTCGTCGACGGAGGACACATAGATCGCCAGCGGCGCGGTCTGGGTGACGCCCGGTGCGTTGCCCGCGAAGGTGATCGTCGCACCGAACTCGCCGAGCGCCCGCGCGAAGGCCAGCACCACCCCGGCGAGCAGCGACGGCGCGATCAACGGCAGTGTCACCCGCCACAGGGTTCTCGACGGCCCGGCACCGAGGGTCGCCGCGACCTCCTCGTAGCGCGTACCCACAACGCGTACAGCACCTTCGACGCTGATCACCAGAAACGGCAGTGCGACGAACGTCTGCGCGAGCACCACCGCGGTGGTGGTGAAAGCGATGTCGATCCCGGCGTCGTGTAGATGCTCTCCGACGATCCCGAGTCGACCGAAGGTGTACAGCAGGGCCAGTCCGCCGACCACCGGCGGAAGAACCAACGGCAGCAGCACCAGCGATCGCACGACCCGGACGAGGAGACCGTCGTGCCGCGCGAAGATCACCGCCATCGGCACACCGACGAGCAGACAGCAGATCGTGCTGATCGTCGCGGTGATCAACGACAATCTCAGCGCGTCGAGCGAAGACGGTGAGGTCACCTGCTCGACGAAGGTGTCCCACGGAGCGCGCACCAGTATGGCGAGTGGAGGAAGGACGATCAACGCGACTCCGAGCGCGGCCAGTCCATACGTCCACTTCGGCAAGCCTGTCGGATCGCGATGAGCGAGACCGGAACGCATGGTCATGGTGCCCCGAAGCCGGCGTCGCGCAGAATGCGTTGCCCGTCCGGGCCGAGGACGAGCTCCACGAACTGCGCCCCGAGTCCTTGGTCTGCGGCGCCGCGGACCGTCGCGATCGGATACCTGTTGACGACCCTCGCGAACGCCGGATCGGTCACGATGCCCACCTGATCACCAGCAGCTCGTGCGTCGGTCACGTACACGATCCCGGCGTCGGCCTGTCCGGTCGTCACCTTGGTGAGAACCGCGCTCACCGACTGTTCCTCCGACGCCGCGTCGATCGTGATCCCGGTGTTGCGTTCCACGGTGTCGGTGGCTGCGCCGCACGGTTGAGCCGACTGGCAGACGACAGTCGTGACGCCCGGCCGGGCGAGGTCACCGAACGACCTCACGTTCAACGGATTTCCCGGCGCGGTGACGATGACGAGGGTGTTGGTCGCGAAGACCTTCGCACCGACCGCCAACTCCCCGAGCTTGGTCATGTTCTTCTCGTCTGCACTCGCGAAGACGTCCGCCGGGGAACCCTGCTGGATCTGATTGGCGAGCGTCGACGACCCGTCGAAGGACATCCGGACGGTCACACCGTCGTGCTGTTTCTCGAACTCCGCCGCGATCGCCGTGAAGGTCTTCTTCAGTGACGCCGCCGCCGAGACGTCGACAACGCTTCCCGCCGGCTCGTTCGACGAGCATCCCGCGACGGCCGACATCGCGATCACGGCGAGGGCCGCCCATCTCCTCATCGAGGGTTCTGCGTGGTCTCGACGATGACATTGGTCGACTTCACGATCGCGGTGGCGATCGAACCGGGCGCCAACTCCAGCTCGCGCGCCGACTGGGCGCTCATCAGCGACGTCACCTCGAAGGGTCCGCACTGCAAAGTCACCTGGGCCATCACCCCGTCCATCAGTACCTCCGTGACGAGACCGGTGAACCGATTCCGGGCCGACCGCGCGACGGGCGCGCCGTCGTCGGGAGCCACGGCGCGTTCCCGCGCCAACTCCGCGAGCCGGGCTCCATCGACCGTGGCCACCGGACCGTCATCGGACTGCTCGAGCACCCCGGACGCGACCCATCGTCGAATCGTGTCGTCGCTGACGCCGAGCAGCGCCGCGGCGTCCTTGATGCGTATGGCGGTCACGCCCGCCATCGTATCCGCACATACGGAATCAATTGCGAACTATCACCGCAGACGCGGACACCAATCCGGTCTTGACTTCAACCGAACTTGAACCCCTAGCGTGAACTGCGCAGCGACCGTCGGAGTTCGGGTCGCCGGACCGATGAGTTACGAGGGGGGTCACGGTCTGTCATGTCGAGGACCGCCGGAGTTCCCCGATGTGCCCCTGAGATGCACCCCGAGCACACCCGGAGACACCGGAAAATCGTTCGCCCCTGTCAGTCCCCATCGATACCGTGGAGAGTTATGAGCTCAGTCACTGTCCCCGCCGCCATGCCCGGCGATGTCGCGACGCCCGACGTCGCGATCGAGGCCATCGATCTGGTCAAACGCTTCGGCGATTTCACCGCGGTCGACGGCGTCAGTTTCACGGTCCCGCGTGGGTCCGTGCTCGGCCTGCTCGGCCCCAACGGCGCCGGCAAGACCACCACCGTCCGCATGATGACCACACTGTCGCCTCCCACGAGCGGCACCGCTCGCATCGCCGGTTACGACGTCCGCGAGCACCCGGACATGGTCCGTCAGAACATGGGCCTGACCGGTCAGGCCGCGACCGTCGACGAGATCCTCACCGGACGTGAGAACCTGCGCATGATCGGCGGCCTGTACGGCATCGCACGCAAGACCCTCGCCCGCCGTTCGGACGAACTGCTGGAACAGTTCTCCCTCACCGAGGCCGGGAACAAGCAGGTCAAGTCGTATTCCGGCGGCATGCGCCGCCGACTCGACCTCGCCGTCAGCCTCCTTGCCGCCCCACCCGTCCTCTTCCTCGACGAGCCGACCACTGGTCTCGATCCGCGGAGCCGCTCCGAACTGTGGGATGTACTGCGTGACCTCGTCGCCGACGGGACCACGCTGCTGCTGACGACCCAGTACCTCGAGGAGGCCGACCAGCTCGCCGACGACATCGTCGTCATCGACAAGGGCCGGATCATCGCGCACGGTACGCCGTTGCAGCTCAAGGAGCAGGCCGGGTCGGCCAGCCTCGTGCTGACCGTGTCGAACGGCAACGACCTCCCCGCGGCGGAGGCCTTGCTGCGCAAGAACGGTGCCGAGGTCTTCGTCGACGTCCCCGCACGCCGCCTCACCACCGCGTCCGGCGGCCTCGGCGACCTCCCCCGCGTCGCCGCCTGGTTCGACGAAAGCGGCATCGCCGTCGACGATTTCGGACTCGCACGCCCGAGTCTCGACGACGTCTTCCTGTCCCTCACCGGCCATCGCGCCGAGGACACCACCAACACCACCGACGAGGAGACCGCCTGATGACCACCACTGCAGAGAAAGACGCGGTGGTCGCGAGCACACCGCGAGTCCACCCGACCTCCCTCTGGCAACAGTCCTGGATCATGGTCAAACGCAACATGATCCACACCAAACGGATGCCGGAGATGCTCTCCGACGTCACGATCCAGCCGATCATGTTCGTGGTGTTGTTCGCGTACGTGTTCGGTGCGTCCATCCAGACAGACAGCGCGTCCTACAAGGAATTCCTGCTGCCGGGCATCATGGGCCAGACCATCGTGTTCACCGCGTTCATCGTCGCGTCGGGAATCACGGCGGATCTCGAGAAGGGCATCATCGATCGGTTCCGGTCACTACCCATCCGTCGGTCGTCGGTGTTGATCGGCCGGAGCATCGCAAGCGTCCTGCACAGTTCGATCGGCATCGTGGTGATGTCGTTGACCGGTCTCGCGATCGGCTGGCGAATCCGCGGGTCCTTCGTCGAGGCAGTTCTCGCGTACGGCCTGTTACTGCTGTTCGGATTCGCGATGATCTGGTTCGGCATTCTCATCGGATCATGGCTGCGAACCGTGGAAGCGGTGAACGGCTTCATGTTCTCGACGCTGTTCCCGATCACGTTCCTGTCGAACGCCTTCGTCCCGACCGACCCGATGCCGACCTGGCTGCGGACGATCGCCGAATGGAATCCGATGTCGTCACTCGTGCAGGCGTTGCGCGTGCTGTGGGGCAACGGCCCGGAGTTCGGTCCGGGTTCGGCACTGCCGCTTCAGCATCCGGTGATCTCGACCATCATCTGGGCGGTCGCACTGACCCTGGTCTTCGCCCCGTTCGCCTTGCGCGCCTACAACAAGCGGACCATCGACTGAACAACATCGAGGGGACTACAGCGGCCCGTTCAGGCGGTCAGCGTGATCGCCTGCAGCGGGTCGCTGTAGATCGCATCCAGCGAGACCGCGCCGGCCGCCTGCTGCTGCACCGTGGCTCCCGAATGCGACACTCGCACATCACGCTCCGTGACGATCGAGGTCTCACGGACGGCACGCGCGACCGTCGGCAGGCTGGTCGGGTAGTCGGTGAACGCCTGGCCGCCGAGGATGATGTGGTCCGGGTTGAAGATGTCGGCGATGAGGCCGACCGTTCGACCGAGGACCTCGGCACGCTCCTCGAGGAGGGCGCGAGCAGTGGCGTCACCCGTACGGGCCAGGCCGTGCAGACCCTCGACGTCGGCCACCGAAAGACCAAGCGCCCGAGCGGCTTCGACGATGCCGGTGTCACTCACCGCGGGCTCCAGTCGACCGGTTCGGTTCGGGTCGAGCAGCGTGGTGGCACCGGTCGGGAAGTGTCCGATGACCGGCGGTCCCGCGGTCGGGGTGTGCACGGTGCCGCCGACGCTGAAGGCGATGCCCAGCATTTCGCGGGCATAGAAGTACAGGAAGCTCGACTGCTCGTCGTCGGGGTTCAGGACCAGCTCGGCGGCGGCCATCGCCTCGACGTGCGAAGCGACCGACACCGGCAGGCCCACGGACTCGGCGATGACCCGCCCGACGGGAGCGCCCTCCCAGCCGAGGCGGTGGTGATCGACGATGCCGCCCTCGGCGACACGACCACCGAGTGCCACGCCGACCCAGAGGACGCGCTTGCCGGTCCAGCGCTCGGCGAATCGGCGGGCGCTCACACCGATTGCGGCGAGGGTCTGCTCGGGGGTCTCGGCCACCGGCGTGGGGATCTGGATGGCACCGACCACGCGGTGCAGGAGGTCGTGGGTGGTGATCGAGGTGACCTTGTATCCGATGTGGATGCCGAGAGTGAGGAACTCGGCGAGGTTGACCTCGAACGGCAGACGCGGGCGTCCGATGGCTCCCGACGGGGCGAGGTCGGCACGCTCGCGGATGAGGCCCGCCTTGAGCAGCGCGCTCACCTGACGGTTGACCGTCGAGATGCTCAGGCCGGTGCGCTCGGCGGCGTCATCGCGGAACAGCGGACCCGCCAGACGGGCGGCCCGGAGGACCAGAGCGGCCGGCTTGTTCGACAGCTCCAGGCGCGGCGTCGACACGTGCACCCGCTGATCCCCCTTTCCGAATCCACGTCGATCTGCGATCGGTCCCGGGATCCGGGTCGACGGTGCCGACGAGGGTACGGATGACAACGGTACGGGCTGGCGACTGACCTGCGGCCCTCGGCGCACCGGACGTGATGCAGGTCGACGGGTCAGCGGAGTGGGTGCGGTGCGCACGGTACGAGTGGAGATCTCAGGAAGAATTGCGGTCATGATTGTCCTCGTCGAAAATCCCCGCGCTCGGGCGGCGGGGCAGGGTGGCTGAAGTGCTCGGAAGAAGAGACTTGGAGCGACACCCCGTGACGAGGCGTCGACTCAGCGCATTCGACGACAACAACAGAGAACACGAGCGAGCGGCAGACGGCAGCCCAGCGCGGTGGTCACATAGGTGACCTCCGACAGGTTGCGGTCGACACTCGTCATGCGGATCAAGCTAGCAACGCCGACCCCGCGGCGGCAAGCCCATTCCTCCAGGTGACGGAGCATTCCGGACCCGAGGACACACACGCTCACCGGCGAATTTAGCCCGGGAGGCAGCGGCTCGCGCGGGTTGTGCTCAGCGTGATTCCAAATCGACACCCTGCACGTACCCGACCTGCGTCCCATCCCGACACGACGAAGGCCGCCTTGTTTTTCCGAGTCGAGTGTGTCGGTGATCGACGGTAAATTGTGAGCATGACCACAGCCGCGGGTGAATCCGTTTCCGACGCCGATTTCCTCGAAATCGCCGAACCGTTCCGTCGTGAGATCGTCGCCCACTGCTATCGGATGATGG
The DNA here is from genome assembly GCF_900105725.1 of Gordonia westfalica. Classification (NCBI taxonomy): domain Bacteria; kingdom Bacillati; phylum Actinomycetota; class Actinomycetes; order Mycobacteriales; family Gordoniaceae; genus Gordonia; species Gordonia westfalica. Next base: position 4,297,869 of record NZ_FNLM01000034.1, on the reverse strand, counting down.
GTTCCCACCACGACGCCGAGGACCTCGCCCAGGAGACCTTCCTGCGCGCCTGGCGTGGCTATGCCAAGTTCGACCACCGTTCCTCGGTGCGGACGTGGCTGCACAAGATCGCGACCAACACCTGCCTCACGGCGCTCCAGAGTTCCCAGCGCCGGCCGCTCCCGTCCGGGCTCGGCGGCGACGCGTTCGACCCCGCCGACGACCTCCTCCAGAACCACGAGGTGCCCTGGCTCGAGCCCTATGCCGGCACCGTCGACGAGATCACCCCCGGCGACGACGCCGACCCCGCATACGTCGTCGGCGCACGGGAATCGGTGCGGCTGGCGTTCATCGCCGCCCTCCAGCACCTCCCGGAGCGGCAGCGGGCGGTGCTGATCCTGCGCGACGTCCTGCAGTGGCGGGCGGCCGAGGTCGCCGACACCATCGGTGTCACCACCGCGACCGTCAACAGTCTCCTGCAGCGCGCCCGCGAACAACTGAAGACCGCACGACCCCAGGCGGAGTCCGCGAGTTCGGACGCCTCGGTCCTCGACGACGACGCCAAACGAGAACTGCTCGCTCGATATGTGTCCGCCTTCGAGCGCTACGACGTCGATGCGATCGCGGAGATGTTCACCGACAAGGCGATCTGGGAGATGCCGCCGTTCACCGGTTGGTACCAGGGCCCGGAGGCGATCGGAACGCTCATCCGCAAGAACTGCCCGGCGGAGAAAGAGGGCGATCAGATCCTGCTGCCCACCGTCGCCAACGGGCAGCCCGCATTCGGTCTCTACATGCGTGAGCCCGACGGCGTCCATCGACCGTTCCAGCTCCAGGTCCTCGACATCGATCCGCAGACCGAGAAGGTCGGGTACGTGGTGGCGTTCTTCAGCGACACCATGGAAGCCGACTTCGCCAGATTCGGCCTGCCGCCGACTCCGTACGAGGCACCCGCTCGAACGGAGCCGAGCCCCTTCCACTGACGACGCTCGTGGGGCCCATCGTCAGTCGGGAGTCTGCGGCAGCTGAGAGGGGTCCATCCAGACCACCTCCCAGGCATGCCCGTCCGGATCGCAGAAGCTGCAGCAGTACATGAACCCGAGATCCTCGGGGTCGCGCAGCGGTGTGCCACCCGCCGCGAGCGCTGCGCACACGACCCGGTCGGCGTGCTCTCTGCTGTCGGCGGAGAACGAGACGAGCGCCTCCCGCCCCCGGGCGGGGTCGGCGACCCTCCCGGCCGCGAAGCCCTCGAAGCGTCGGCGCTGCATCAGGATCACCATCGCGGCGTCGTTGATCGACATGCAGGCGGTGGCCGGGTCGCAGAACACCTCGTCGAACCGGAACCCCAGCGCGCCGAAGAACCGCCGTGAGCGGGCGACGTCGGCCACCGGCAGATTGACGAAGAGCATCGATGCCACGGCGGCCTCCAGTCGAGAGCGGGACTCGCCCCCACCCAGGAGCCGCATGTGAATCGGCCGATCGGGACAGGGTCTCACCCGATACAGACCGGCCAGCGCATCCGAACTCATCGGCGTCTAATAGTGTGCAGTCATGGGCGTCATCTATCTTGTGCGGCACGGTCAGGCGAATGCGTTGGCGTACGGCGTATCCGACGCCACGGATGACCTCCGGAACGGTCCGGGCGGGCTCACCGCGACCGGCGATACCCAGGCGGCGGTGTCGGGTGCATTCCTCTCCGGCCAGATCGACGGATTCACCGCCGCCGTGAGTGGCGACCTGCCCCGGCAGAGCCAGACCCTCGACGGTGTCCTCGGCACGTTCGACGCACGACCGGACGCGAAGGTCGACCCCGGTTGGAACGAGTACTCGCTCCCAGCCCTCGTGGGACACGCGTCGCCGGAGATGTACCGCGACGGCCGCAACTACCAGCAGCAGCTCGACAAGGGACTCGCTGCGTGGATCGCCGCAGGTGAACACGACGCCGAGCCGGGACCCGACGGTGGGCCCGCCGAGAGTTACCCGCAGTTCCAGGCACGTGTGCACGACGCCGCGGCACGCGCGACGGAGATGGCCGGATCAGGTCAGACGCTTCTGGTGGTGTCCTCCGCGGGCACGATCACGCAGTGGATCGCACAGCTGTGGGGCATCCCGGACGAGCAGTGGCCGAAGATGGCCCGCTCGATGGTCAACGCGTCCATCACCAAGTTGATCGTGGGCCGGCAGGGTGTCTCGGTGGTGTCGTTCAACGAACACGGCCACCTCTCCGACCGCGAGGGCGGGATCTCGACCTTCCGCTGAGATCGTCTGTGGTGGAGGGGTTCTGACCTCCTACCCCACACAGGAACGCCACCGGCTCCGTCGGCCGAGTCAGCCACCACCCCATACAGGAACGCCCCCGCTCCGCCGGCCGAGTAGCGACGACCGAGCGGAGCGAGCACGCCGCGTATCGAGGTCCCCGACTACGCCCGATGCAGGTTCGCGCCCGGACGGGTGAGCACCACGTTCGGGAGCACCGCGTACCGCGACAGCTGCGTGATCGAGTGTGCGACAACGGCGACGTCATCGGCCGTGATCATCTCGTCCTTCGGGATGCGGTCCTTGAGCCAGTCGGTCATGTCGGTGGCCACGTAACCCGGAGCGATCGTCGTCGCGCTCACGCCGTTCTCCGACTCCTCGAGGTTGAACGTCTCGCACAGCGAGATCAACGCGGCCTTGGTCGCACCGTAGGCGGATAGCTCGGGCTCCGGGTAGACGCCGGTGATAGACGCCACTGCAATGACTTTCGCCGCCCCGTTGGCTTCTGCGGTGGCGCGAAGCGTCGGCAGGACCGACTGCAGCAGGATGTACGGAGCCCGTACGTTGACCTCGTAGAGACGGTCGAAACGCTTGACCGGCATATCCGCCACCGCGCCCTTGGAACCCATGCCCGCGTTGATGATCAACGCGTCACAGCGCCCGAAGGCCTCCGCATGGGCGGTGCCGAGCGCGGTGATCGCCTCCGCATCGGTCATGTCGGCCGGCACGACCTCCACCCGGCCGGCGCCGTGCTCGCGCAGCTCGGCAGCCTTCTTCTCCAACGCTTCCCGGCCGCGCGCGCTGATCGTCAGGTCCCAACCGTCCGCGGCGAACCGTGCGGCGATCGCCGCACCGATGCCACGGGATGCGCCGGTGACCAGTGCGGACCGGGTGTTCGACACTTCGCTCATGTACTCGTCCTCGTACTTCTGCCTGTTCCGTGTGACACTCAGCTGATGTGGCGCAGGCCGTCGGCGATGAAGGCCGCGGTGGCCTCGCCCGCACGCTCGGCGCCGTCGCCCGACGACGCACCCGAGAGGGCGCGGTAGGTGATGCCCTCGGCGATCACACCGAGCTTCAGGTTGGCGAGACCGAGGTAGAAGTCCCAGTCGCCGAGGTCGGAACCGGTTGCGGTGGAGTACTTCTCCGCGATCGCGTCCACCGACGCGTAACGGTCGCTGGTCCACGCCGCAGAGAAACCGAGCACCTGGTCGAAAGCCCCGGTCCGGTACACGCACATGAGCGCGACGTCGGTGAGCGGGTCACCGAGCGTCGACATCTCCCAGTCGACGACGGCAGCGATCCGTGCCGGGTCGTTCGCGTCGATGATGGTGTTGTCGACGCGGAAGTCGCCGTGCACCACCGATTCCCGGGCCTTCTCGGGAACCCGTTCGGACAGCGCCTCGACGAGGCGCTCCACGTCGGGCAACTCGCGCGTCTTCACGTGACCCCACTGCCGGGCCCACAGCTTCACCTGTCGCGCAGCGAATCCCGCCGGACGACCGAACTCACCGAGGCCGACCGCCTGGTAATCGACGGCGTGCAGGTCGGCGAGGGTCCGGACGAGTCCGTCGAGGTTGGCGGCCACGTCGTCATCGGAGTACGCAGCGAGATCCTCCGCGGTGCGCACCACACGTCCGTCGACGAACTCGACGACGGTGCAGGGCGCGCCGATGATCGAACCGTCGGCGTCGAAGGCGACAGTCCGCGCGACCGGCACCGAAGTCGACTGCAGCGCACTGGTGACCGCCCACTCGCGGTTCATGTCGTGGGCTGACGGGGTGAGGCCACCGGTCGGCGGACGACGCGCGACCCACCGGGTCGTGCCGTCGGTGACGGTGTAGGTCAGGTTCGACTTGCCACCGCTGATGAGGTCGATGGACAGGTCACCGGCGAGCTCGACGCCGTTGTCGACGAGGAGCCGACGGAGTTTGTCCGCCTCGAGAGCTGATTCGACTCCGGTCATTTCGCACCCGCCGCGGCCTGAGCCTTCTTCGCACGGCCGACGGCGCGGCGCGCGATGGCCCAGCGATGGACCTCGGACGGACCGTCGTAGACACGGAACGGACGGAGTTCCTGCGCCAGGCGCGCGATCGGCAGGTCGGCGGAGACGCCGAGGCCACCGCACATCTGGATGCTGCGGTCGGCGATGCGCGAATATGCCTCACCGGCAAACGTCTTGGCGATCGAGGTCTCGTCGGAGGCGTGGTTGCCCAGGTCCAGCTCGTGGCATGCCTTGAGCAGGAGCGCGCGCGAGGCGGCCAGGTCGATCTCGTTGTCGGCGATCATCTGCTGGATCATGCCGAGGTCGCCGAGGCGGCCACCGAAACCCTCACGGCGCGAGACATAGTCGACCGCGACGTCGTGGCAGCGCTTGGCGGCGCCGAGCCAGCGCATGACGTGGGTCATGCGGGCGGGGCCGAGCCGGACCTGCGCGTAGCGGTAGCCCTCGTCGACCTCGCCGAGGATGTCGGCGTCGGGCACGAAGAGGTCGTCGAAGGTGACCTCGCAGTGTCCGCCGATCATCGCCTTGTCGATGGTGTTGATGTGGCGACCGACGGTGATTCCCGGGGTGCCGGCCGGAGACAGGAACATCGTCGCGCCGCCGCGATCACCCGGCGAGCCCGCGGTGCGGGCCATGATGATGAAGAATCCCGCGCCCTCGGCGCCGGTGATGAAGTGCTTCTTGCCGTTGATCTTCCAGCCGCCGTCGACGCGGACCGCCTGCGTCCGCAGCGCATTGGGGTCCGAACCCGCCCCCGGCGCCGGTTCGGTCATCGCGAAGGCCGAACGCACCTCGCCCGTGGCGAGCGGGGCCAGGTACTTGTGACGCTGCTCTTCGCTGGCGATGCGCTCGAGCATGTGGATGTTGCCCTCGTCCGGCGCACCGATGTGCAGCGCCACCGGACCGAAGGTGGAGTAGCCCGCTGCCTCGAAAACCGGTGCGCGGTCGGCCATGTCCAGTCCGTGTCCGCCGAACTCGACCGGTGCGTGTGGCGCGAAGATGCCCTCCGCCTTGGCCTTTGCATTCATCTCGCGGCGGAGGTCGTCGCCGCCGGCTGCCGTGATGTCGCCGGCGTTCGCATCCTCGAGCGGCAACACGTAGTCGCGAACGAAACGTTCGGTCTTCTCGACGAGCTCGACCACCGCGGGATCGTGGCGCAGGTCTATGGGCATCGTGACTCCTTTGGCTGGACCGACGGGAACTTTCCCCGACGCCGACCGAGCGATCGTTCGGCCGTCCATACCTTGCCAGGCGTTGCCACCGCGGTCAAGGCGGACCGGATGAAATCCGTGCCGTCAGGTGGTGCGGTAGCCGACCAGCGCACGGGCGAGCTGGAGATTCCGTGAGATCAGTTCGTCCGGGCCCAACAGACCATCGAGCTTGAACCAGGTCGAGACGCCGACACACATGGTGGCGACGGCGCGGGCCGCGTCCTTCGGGTACTCGGTGGTGAAGTCGCCCGCCTCGACACCGGCGAAGACGATCTCGTCGACCATGCGCTGCTGGCGGTCACGGTGGCCGATGTACTTCGGCCGGTAGTCGTCGTCGAGGCTCCGGATCTCCGTGGAACCGACGAAGGCCTGCTCACGGCGGTACATGTGGAACCGCAACAGCGACTCGACGACCGCGTCGAACTGCTTCACCGGTTCGGGTCCGGCTTCCACGATGGCCGCCTCCGACCGGGCCAGCAGGTCGGTCATGGTGCGTTCGAGCAGACCCTGCAGCAACGACTGCTTCGACGGGTAGTGGTGGTACAGCCCGGGCACCGAGAGGTTCGCCCGCGCGGCGATCTCCCGCACCGACGTTCCGTGATACCCCTGCTCGGCGAACGCCGCGAGGGCTGCGGCGAGCGGGATCGGGAGCTCTGGCTCGCCGTAGTCACGCCAGGCGCCCAGAGGTTGCTTCGCCGGTCGTACGTCGGTTTCGCCGGATCCGCTGCTCATGGGATCGACCCTATCTTTCGCCGCAGCACTACTCACCATCGGCGCTGCCGTGGGACAGGCTCTTCTCCAGGATTTCGGCCGGCGACACGAGCAACGCGATACTGAGGTCCACGACGTCCGACTTCGAGAGCTCGACGTCGCCTTCGAGCCATGCGGCGAGCAGACGGCTCAGTCCGCCCACCTGGTAGTGCGCCACGCCCGCGGCCTCGGCCGGGCCGACGTGCACATCGAGGATCGCCGAGGTGCTCTGGAGCGTCAGGCCCGCGAACAGGGCCGTCGACTCCGACCGCTTCGCCGCGATCACCGGGCTCAGCAGCGCCTGCGAGAACAGGAGCCGCCCCTTACGACGGTCCTGGTCGATGAGATCGACGATCGCCGCGACCGCGCCGGACACCTTCATGCGCATGGTCGCCCCCTCGGAGAACGCCGCGAGACTCCGATGGGCGATCTCCTCGATGATCTCGTCGTACACCACGCCGACGAGCTGATCGACCGACTCGAAGCTCTCGTAGAAATAGCGTGCGGTCAGGCCGGCCCGCCGGCAGACGCCGCGAACCGTGACGGCCTCGGCGTCATCGGCGCCGAGCAGGTCCAGAGCTGCGTCGATCAGAGATGCGCGTCGTCGCGCGACCCGGGTGTCGCCGCCCTCCCCGCCGTACGCGCGCAGGGAAGCAGCCGAATCCGACGCGGCGGCGTCGGACCCGTTTTCCGGGGTCGAAGGTCCTCTTCCCATGGTTCCTATCTTGACACCCCAGTAAGTTCATGTTTTATAAAACGGGAAACAAACGTTTCCTAAATCCGACAAGGAGGGGTTCGATGGCATCGGAGCCTATCACCAGTGGAAGCTCGGCCCTGTCGCCGCAATCGTCGGCCGACGTGACTGCGGAGGTCGAGGAGTTCCTCACCGCCGAACGCCCGGACACCGAGTTCCTGCCGTCCACCGCACGCATGTCGCGCGCCGAGCTCGACGCCCTCCCGTCGGCACCTCTCGACCCGCTCGGGGTCGGAGTCCTCGCCGGCGCAGCAAACGTCATCATGCAGCTCAGCATGCCCGCCGTCGGCTACGGCGTGTACGAGTCGAAGGTGGACACGGGCAACCTGTTCAAGCATCCGCTCAAGCGCGGCCGCACGACGCTGAGCTACCTCGCGGTCGCGGGCATGGGCAACGCCAAGGACCGCAAGGCCTACCGAAAGGCCATCGGCAAGGCCCACGCCCACGTGCGGTCGACCGCCGACAGCCCGGTCAAGTACAACGCCTTCGACCAGAATCTCCAGCTGTGGGTCGCGGCCTGTCTCTACCGCGGCACCGAGGACATGCACCGCATCTATGGCGGCGTCACCGAGGTGACCGACGAGTTCTACCAGGCCGGCGCCGTCCTCGGCACCACGCTGCAGGTACCGCGCGAGGCCTGGCCGGCCGACCGTGCGGCCTTCGAGGAGTACTGGAACTCCACGGTCGAGACCCTCGAGATCGACCCGGTGATCCGCGAGTACCTGATGCAGATCGCCCGCGCCGAGTTCCTCGGCCCGATCGTCTCCAAGGTGCTGGGCTGGTACTTCCAGATCCTCGCCATCGGCTTCCTGCCGGACAACTTCCGCCGCAAGATGGACGTCCGGCTGTCGCCGTGGCAGGAGCTCTTCTTCGACAAGCACAACGCAGTCCTGCGCGCCATCGTCACGCGGGCCCCGAAGGTGATCCGCGGGTTCCCGTTCAACCTGCTGCTGGCGGACGTCCGCTGGCGGATGCGCACCGGCCGCCCGCTGGTCTGATCCGTCTCCTGGTTGGGGGAAGCCCGTCCCGCTCACGCCAAGCGGGACGGGCTTTTCGGTTTCCCGTTCGATGAGCCCCTCCCCGCCCGTTGAGCCGGCACCGAGCACAGCGACGATCCGTGTCCCGCTCGTTGAGCAGGCGAGGAGCGCAGCGACGCCCCCTCCCCGCCCGTTGAGCCGGCACCGAGCGGAGCGAGGCGCCGTGTCGAAACGCGCGCGCCTACACCCGACGCAACGCGTCGCGATCCAGTTCGGTGACGTCGGTGTGGCCGGCGAGTCCGAGGGTGAGGTCGAGTTCGGCGATGATGTCGGCGACCGCATCACGGGCGCCGTCCGCACCCGCGAGCGCGAGACCGTACATGTGCGGCCGGCCGATGCAGGCGGCGTCGGCGCCGAGGGCGAGTGCCTTGAACACATCCGCGCCGGTGTAGATCCCGGAGTCGATGAGCACCTTGATCCGGCCGTCGACCGCCGGAGCGATCTCCTCGAGGGCGTCGATCGTGCTGATCGCACCGTCGATCTGGCGTCCGCCGTGGTTGGACACGATGATCCCGTCGACCCCGGCGTCGACGGCGCGGCGGGCGTCGTCGGGATGCAGCACGCCCTTGAGCACGATCGGCAGCGACGTCCGGGCGCGGAGACCCGCGAGGTCGTCCCAGCTCAACGACGGGCGTGAGTAGATGTCGAGGAAGGTCTGCACCGCGGCGCGCGGTTGGGCCGACGTGAGATTCGCGAGGAAGCGCCCGGGTGCGTTGCGCGTGATCGAGATCAGCGTCGCGATGGCGCCGACCGAGATCTCGGGCCGCTCCGCGGTGGCCGCGCGCAGGCGTTCGGCGACGATGTCGACGAAGCGCCGGTCCGAGGTGTACTGAGCGATCCCCTCACCCCGTGCGAACGGCAGCGATCCCAGGTTCAGGTCCTGGGGGCGCCAGCCGAGCATCGTGGTGTCCAGGGTGACCACCACCGCGTCGGCGCTGATCGACTCCGCACGGGCCAGCAGGCTGTCGACCAGGTCGTCGTCGGTGGACCAGTACAACTGGAACCAGCGCGGGGCACCTGCGGTCACGCCGTCCATCTCGGCGGCCACCGCCTCCATCGGCACGCTCGCCTGGTTCGAGAAGATATAGGGCACACCGAGTTCCGCGGCCGCGTGACCGATCAGCCGGTCGGCTTCCGGAGCGGCGAGCGACCCGGCGCCGACCGGCGCGAACAGCACCGGCGCCGGGATGCGGCGCCCGAACAGTTCCACCTCGAGGTTTCGCTCGGAGACGTCGCGAAGGATTCGCGGCACGATCGCCCACCGGTCCAGGGCCTGACGGTTGGCCGCCATCGTGCGACCCTCACCGGCACCACCGCCGATGTACGCCCACGCGCGGGCCGACATCGCCCGCTTGGCGCGACGCTCCAGTTCCGCGAAATCCGTTGGTACACGGGGCTTTCGCCGGTGGACACCAACGGTGTAGATGTCGTTCTGCCGCGCTCGCCCGTATCCCGTGGTCATGGGAGCCGATCGTAACGTCGGGCCACCACGGCCCGCGAGGATTCCGCGGGAGGCGGTCTCAGCGGGTGGCGATCGCCGTCGCGCCGGCCGCTGCGACGGTCACCGCGCCGACTGCAGGCCAGGCACCGATCTTCTTCGCGAGAGGATGCGACCCGCCGAAGGCCGCCAGGTACCCGGCGAGCAGCCCGCCGGCCACCACCGGACCCTTCTTGACCGCCCACTGACGAGTGCACCAGGCACCCGCCGTCGCGAGAACCACCCCGCCGAGTTCTCGTCGTCCGCTGTATCGGGCCGCCGCGAAACCGCCGACCAGACCGACGGCCACCACGGGCACCGTTGCATCCACTGCCATACGACCCAACTTACCGGCAGCCCGCGGTCCGGCACCCATCCGCCGCGTGTCACCGCTCCGAAGACCGGGTACCCGCAGCCATCGGACCCTCCAGCCGACCCCGCACCCCCGAAGGGCCTCGACATGACACAGACCGCCGAGATGACCGACTCATCCCTCCCCCACCGGCCTGTCCTCGACACCGGCTCCTCTCTTCGCGCGATCGACGACGCGACGACCGAACTGGAACTCGTCGAAGAGGTCCTGACCGCTCACTTCCGCCGCCACGCGCTCACCCTGCAGAAGGTGGGTTCCGAGCTCACCCCCGCGGTGGATGCCGTCGGTGCGCGCATCGGCGGTGGGAAGCGCCTGCGCGCCGCCTTCTGCCTGTGGGGTGCACGCGGTGCGGCGCGGGGACTGTCGGTGCCCGGTGTCGTCGAGTTGGCGTCCGCGATCGAGCTGTTCCACTTCGCCGCGCTGGTCCACGACGACGTGATGGACGATTCCGACACCCGTCGCGGCCTCCCCACGGTCCACCGACACTTCTCCGACACGCATCGCGCCGCCGCGCGTCGCGGCAATTCCGACACCTGGGGTACCGCCGTCGCGATCCTCGTCGGCGACATGTGTCTCTCGTGGTCGGACGATCTCGTCGCCGCCGCCGTCGACACCGTCGGCCGTGACACCCGGCAGGCCGTCCGCGCGACCTGGACGGAGATGCGCGACGAGGCATATGCGGGGCAGTACCTGGACATGCTGAGTCAGACCGAGGACCACACCGACGCCGACCGCACCGAACGCATCCTCCGCTACAAGAGCGCCCGCTACAGCATCGGCCAACCGCTTCGTCTCGGCGGCACCCTCGCCGGCGCCGGCGCCGAACTCCTCGCGGACTACGACCGCATCGGACTCAGCGCCGGTGAGGCATTCCAGCTGCGCGACGACATCCTCGGCGTCTTCGGCGACGAGAAGGTCACCGGCAAGCCGGCGATCGACGACATCCGCGAGGGCAAGCGCACCATGCTGATGGCACTCGCCGAGGAATCGGCCAACCGGATGGAGCGGCGGGTGATCGCCGACTGTCTCGGAAACCCGGAGCTCGACGCCGACGGTGCCGCCCGGATGCGCGAGATCCTGGAGTCGACAGGCGCACTCGAGCGCGTCGAGCAGCGCATCACCGAACTCGCCGAGGACGCCCTCGGCGTCGTCGCGGGCGCTTCGGTCGACGAGCGGACCCGTCAGGCCCTGACCTCCCTCGTCGAACGCTGTGTGTGGCGCCGCTCATGACCTCGTATTCTCCTCCGACCGTCGAGCTGCGCGTCTGGGGTGTCGACCGGGTGATGCCCGCGCTCGGAAGGATGGCGTCGGGCCGCCGCGCACTGCGTGCGACACCGGGACTCCGATTCGCCAAACTGCTCGGCACCGGTACCGCAAGGACTTTCACACTCGAGAGCGCCGACCTGCGACACTGGGCCGCACTCACCGTCTGGCACGACGACGACGCGGCGCGGGCGTCCTCTGACTCCCGGGTCCTGCGCCAGTGGCAGGACTCGAGCACCGAGGAACTGCGAATCACGATGCAGCCCATCCGGTCCAAGGGCCGCTGGTCGCGCGTCGATCCGTTCGGGCACCAGTCTCCCGGAACCGCGGCAGAGCGCGGACACGGCTGGACGGGACCGGTCGCCGCACTCACCCGCGCCCGCCTGCGGCCGACGACGATGGCGTCGTTCTGGCGCGCGGTTCCACCTGTCGCATCCGAACTGGCAGACGCGCAGGGCAATCGGCTCGCACTCGGCGTCGGCGAGCTGCCGATCGGGGTCCAGGGAACGTTCTCACTCTGGGACTCCGCTCGCGATCTCACCGACTTCGCCTATCACTCCCCGGCGCACAGGTCGGCCATCTCGCGCACCAAACCCGCCCGCTGGTACGCCGAGGAATTGTTCGCCCGATTCGCCGTCCTCGACGTGACCGGGACCTATCAGGGGAGGCCGGCATGAGTACGACCCGACATTCACCACCCAACAGTCAAGGAGCACAGGCGCACACGCCTCCGCCGCCTGAGGTGCGAGGAGCCCAAGCCCCAGTACCTTCGCTGCCTCAGGTGCGAGGAGCCCAAGCCCCAGTACCTTCGCTGCCTGAGGTGCGAGGAGCGCAAGCCCCAGTACCTTCGCTGCCTGAGGTGCGAGGAGCCCAAGCCCCAGTACCTTCGCTGCCTGAGGTGCGAGGAGCCCAAGCCCCAGTACCTTCGCTGCCTGAGGTGCGAGGAGCCCAAGCCCCAGTACCTTCGCTGCCTGAGGTGCGAGGAGCGCAAGCCCCAGTACCTTCGCTGCCTGAGGGGCGAGGATTGCAAGCGACGAGCCTCGAAGGCCTGCCGAGCCGATCACCCCACCGTCACCACCTCATCCCGCTCGCGTGGGTTCTTCTCGCCGCGACCATCGGGGTGCAGATCGCTTTCCCGCTCACCGGCGGCGGGACTCTCCCACTCACCGTCGCCAGCGTGGTGTTGCTGGCCTCGGCCTCGACGCTTCATCTCGCCGCCACGCGCGGCGTCGGTGCTGCGATCGCGCTGGTGGTCATCGCCGGAGGCGGCGGCCTCGTCGCCGAGGCAATCGGCGTCAGCACCGGATTCCCCTTCGGCACATACGACTACACCGACGGCCTGGGAACCAAGGTTCTCGGCGTTCCGGTTCTCGTACCCCTGGCCTGGATCATGATGTCGTGGCCCGCGCTGGCCGTGACACGACGACTCGTCGGCGCCATGCGGCTGTCCGGCACGAGTGCGCGCGTGGTGACCGCATTCCTGGGGGCGTATGCTCTGACGGCCTGGGATGTCTTCCTCGACCCCCAGATGGTCGATCAGGGCCACTGGGCGTGGCAGTTCCCCGACCCGTCGCTGCCCGGGGTCGACGACATCCCGCTGACCAATTTCGCGGGCTGGCTGCTGGTTTCGTTTCTGATGATCTCCATCCTGGACCGCGTGATCGGCACCCGGAGCGAGAGGTTCGACGACGCGGTACCCGTCACCGCCTACCTGTGGACCTACTTCTCATCGGTGATGGCACATGCGGTGTTCTTCGGTCGTCCGACGGTCGCACTGACCGGTGCGGTGATCATGGGTGTCGTCGCGCTGCCGCTGCTCGTGATCGAGGTGCGTTCGCTCCGGTCCAGGAGACATGGTGCGAGCGTCTGACATCTGGCGTCGCACGGTGGCGGTCGGCACCGGCCTCTCGCTGGCATCGCTCGCTCTCACCGTCGACAACGCGATCCGCGTCCGCCGACCCGGTCTGGCGGACATACCTCCCGCGGAACCCCTTTCGGTGCTGATCCCGATGCGGAACGAGGTCGCCAGGGCCGAGCGTTGCCTCACCGCCGCCCTCGAAGCCATCGATCGCTGGCCCGGACCGGCCCGCGTGCTCGTGCTCGACGACGGTTCGGTCGACGGAACCGATGCACTGCTGGCACGACTGGCCGCGCACGACGACCGGATCGAGGTGTTCGAGGGTTCCCCACCCCCGGCGGGGTGGCTCGGGAAGTCCTGGGCCTGCCGGCAACTGGCCGACCATGCCTACACCGACGGAATCCTGGCCTTCGTCGACGCCGATGTCGTGCTGGAGCCGCACGCCTTCACGTCGTCGTTCGCGTTGTTGCGCAACGCCGGACTCGATCTGGTCAGCCCCTATCCACGGCAGGTCGCGACCAGCGCGGCCGAACGACTGGTGCAGCCGTTGTTGCAGTGGTCGTGGCTCAGCACGCTGCCCCTCGGTCTCGCGGAGAGTTCTCCGCGCGAATCCCTGACGGCCGCGAACGGCCAGTTCCTGATGGTCGACGCCGGGACCTATCGGCGCTCCGGTGGTCACGAGGCCGTCCGCGACGTGGTGCTGGAAGACATCGCACTTCTCCGCGCGATCAAGGCCGGCGGGGGCCGCGGCGTGGTCGCCGAGGGAAGCACCGTGGCGACCTGCCACATGTACGACGGATGGCGTGAAGTCCGTGCGGGATACCGCAAATCGCTCTGGTCCGCGTTCGGTTCCCCGGCCGGGACATCGGCGGTGACCGCCGGCCTCTGCCTGATGTACGTGGTGCCGCCCCTGGCCGCGCTGACCGGGTCACGAACCGGCCTGGTGGGATATCTCGCCGGTGTCGCCTCGCGACTGGTGGCCGCTCGCTGCACCGGCGGGCGAACGTTTCCCGACGCCTTCGGCCACCCTGCGTCGATCGCCCTCTTCACCTTTCTCGCAGCTGATTCGACGCTCGCCCGACACCGCGGCGAGCTCCACTGGAAGGGTCGCACCATCGAGGTTCCCCGATGAGCCGGGTCATCGTCATCGGCGCGGGTGTCGGCGGACTCGCTGCTGCGATGCGCCTGCAGGCGGCCGGCCATGAGGTCACCGTGCTCGAGCAGTTCGATTCCGTGGGCGGCAAACTCGGCGTGATCGAGCACGACGGCTTCGTCTTCGACACCGGGCCGTCCCTGGTGACCATGCCGCACGTCCTCACCGAACTGTTCGCCGACACCGGGGCACCGGTGCACGACGTCCTCGACCTCCGACGTCTCCCGGTCGCGGCACGGTATCGCTTTCCCGACGGCACGGTCCTCGATCTGCCCGACACCCTCGACGCCATCCCGCCCGCACTCGATGCGGCGCTCGGGCCCGGCCGCGGGGACCAGTGGTCGTCGTTTCTCGGTCGCGCCGAGTCGATCTGGGACGTCACCCACGGCCCCTTCCTCGAATCGCCGATGAGTGTGCGGACGATGATCGGCGGGATCGCGACCCCGTCCGACGTGCGTACCGTCGCGCCCTGGAAGTCGTTGCGCGGTCTGGGTACCGAGTATCTCGACGACCCCCGGCTCGCGATGCTCCTCGACCGCTACGCCACCTACACCGGATCGGATCCGCGTCGTGCACCAGCCGCGCTCGCGTCCGTCCCGTGGGCCGAACAGGCCTGGGGCTCTTGGTATGTGGGCGGTGGGCTGGGAAGAATCGCGACCGCGATGCGGGATCGGCTGCTCGCGCTCGGCGGCCGGATCGAGTTCGGGGTCGAGGTGTCCCGGGTCTCGACAGATGATCGCGGCCGCGTCGACGGGGTTCTTCTCGCCGACGGCGGACACGTTCCCGCCGACATCGTCGTGGCGAATGCCGACGCCCGGCAGGTGTACGACCGCCTCGTGCCGCGCCGTTCCGGTCGCATCCCGTCCACGCTGCTGCGACGCTCGACGCCGTCGCTGTCGGGATTCGTTCTTCTTCTCGCCCTCGACAATCCACCCGCTGACCAGGCGCACCATCACGTGTTGTTCGCCGAGGACTACGACGAGGAGTTCGACGCCGTCTTCGGATTCAACGGCCCACCGCGGCCCGTGACCCGGCCGACCGTGTACATCTCAGCGCCCGACGATCCCGAGATCGTGCCCGGGCCCGACACCGGCGCCTGGTTCGTGCTCGTGAACGCCCCGCGTCACGATCCCGAGCATGGAGTGGATTGGGACGCACCAGGACTCGCGGAGAGCTACGCCGATCAGATCATGCAGGTGATGGCCGACCGCGGCCTCGACGTCCGCGACCGCGTCCGCCATCGCCTTCTGGTCACGCCGGCCGATCTGGAACGACGCACCATGACGCCCGGCGGGTCGATCTACGGCTCGTCGTCGAACGGCCCGCGCGCAGCGTTCCTACGGCCGAAGAACACGTCTCCGGTACCGGGGCTGTACCTGGTGGGCGGGTCGTCGCATCCGGGCGGCGGACTGCCGCTGGTGATGATGTCGGCGAAGATCGTGGCGGATCTGATCGAAGGCGCACGGTAGCCGAGCACCCTCACCGCCGCCGAGTAGGCCCGAGGGCCGTATCGAGGCCACCGACCGCTCCCTGAGGCGCGAGCGAAGCGCCCCCCACTGCTCCCTGAGGTGCGAGCGCAGCGCCCCCACTGCTCCCGCTCCCTGAGGTGCGAGCGCAGCACCCCCACTGCTCCCTGAGCTGAGGTGCGAGCGCAGCGAGCCACGAAGGGTCGGCGAGATTATCTCACCAACCCTTCGTGGCTCGTCGCTAACGCTCCTCGCACCTCAGGGAGCGAGCGGGCCATCGCACCTCAGCCTGAATCTTTCACGGTTGAGTGGGTTTTCGCTGATCGGTTGTCGGTTCGGTGTGCGGTGGTCGGTACTGGTGTGTGGGCGGGGTGGATCGCCAGCGTTCGGTTCGCTGGTTGTTCGGGTTCCTGGGGCGGGGGTTGGGGGCGGCTGTGACCGGGTGCGTTGACCGGGGGCTGGTTACGCGGCGAGGCGTTGCCAGCCGTGGCGTATGTGGTGGTTGTAGGGCCAGTCGGTGGGTAGTCGCAGGGTGGTGGTGCGGGCGTGGGTGATGATTTTGCCGGCGACGGTGAGCAGGCGGTGGCGCAGGCGTTTGGGTTCCCAGTGAATCACCCCAGGTTTGATACCGCTTCCTTCTGAGTCAGGAAGGATGAGCACATGCCTAAGAAAATCGACCCGGAGGTCCGTTCGAGGGCCTTGCGGTTGCTGGAGACCCACGGCGGCGAGTACACGTCGTTGACTGCCGCGGCCGAAGCGATCGCCAAGCAGGTCGGTGTCGGCGGGGAGACGGTACGTCGATGGGCCGTACAAGCCCAGATCGATGCCGGCGCCCGCTCCGGGACCACTACGAAGGAGTCCGCCGAGATCAAGCGCCTCAAGGCCGAGAACAAGCAGTTACGAGAAGACGTTGCCATTCTGAAAGCAGCGACAACTTTCTTCGCGGGGGAACTCGACCCCCGCAACCGATGATCGTGGCGTTCATAGATCAAATGCGCGCCAACGGGTTTGCGGTCGAGTCGATCTGCCGGGTCCTGCGTGGGCAGGGCTGCCAGATTGCCGCACGAACCTACCGGGCATGGCGATCACGCACGCCTGCCGCACGGACGGTCTCTGATGCCCACGTCGTCGATGCGGTGCGCACTGTCGTCTGGCGCACCGGTGACGACGGCCGGCGGAAGATGACTCCCGAGGGCCTCTACGGGCGGGTGAAGATGCGCGCCCATCTGCATCGCACAACTCTGCCTGGGGTGTCCTATGGCGCCGTTGATCGAGCGATGAAAGTGTTAGGCCACCAAGGAATTCGACGGTCGAAGGGAGTCCGAACGACCGTCAGATCCGCTGATGGTGTCCGCGCGGAGGATCTGTTGAACCGACAGTTCAGTGCTGCCGAACCGAACCGGGTTTGGGTGACCGATTTCACCTACTGCCGGACCTGGGCTGGGTGGGTGTATGTGGTGTTCATCATCGACGTGTTCTCCCGTCGAATCGTGGCATGGCATGCCTCGACATCGAAGTCGGTGGAGTTGGTGACAGTCCCGCTTCGGATGGCACTGTGGCAGCGCAATCGGGAAGGGCATCCGGTGAAAGCTGCTGAGCTTATTCATCATTCGGATGCCGGAAGTCAGTACACATCGGTTACACTGACTGAGCGTCTGCGACTCGAAGACATCGCAGCGTCGATCGGATCGGTCGGGGACGCCTACGACAACGCGCTGGCCGAGTCGGTGAACGGCTTGTACAAGACCGAGTGCATCCGGACCACGATCTTCCACTCCGGCCCGTACCGGACGATCTCCGACGTCGAGTTCGCGACCGCTGGTTGGGTCGACTGGTACAACAACAGCAGGTTGCACTCGAGTATTGGCCAGATTCCCCCGACCGAGTTCGAAACGCTCCACTACGCTGGCCTCGGCCCCGAGGACCAGCCCACATTGGAGGCGGCACAAAACCTAGGGTGATTCACAGCGGCGGATGGGGTGGTGGCGGTGGTAGCCCAGGGTTTGGGTCCAGGCGAGCAGGTCGGAGGCCAGGGCGACGATGTCGAGCCAGAGTTGATTTTTGGCGAATGAGTCGAAGGGCAGGTTGGCCATGCCGGTGTCTTTGAGGCAGCGGATACGGTCTTCGGCGCGGGCGCGTTGGCGGTGACGTAGTTCCAGGGTCGGCAGGGTCCAGCCGCGGCCGCGGGTGTTGGTGGCGAACACGGTGTAGCGGCGGCCCTCGATGTCGGTGATGAGGTGTTGGGCTCCGTTGTGGGGGTATTCGCGGCGCACGATCAGCCGCATCCCGGGTGGCCAGGGTTCGTAGGCGGTTTCTGCATCACGGACCGGGCGCGGCAGGGTGATCTCGGCGACCTGGGCATCAGCGCGCGGATCGGCATCGTCGTTGGTGATCGCGGTGACCCAGGCAGCTTCAGGCAGCATGGCCAACGCGTCTTTGACCAGTTCGGAGATGGTGAACCCGACCGAGTACTGCAGATTCTGCTCGGCCAGGTGGGCCAGGAACTTCTTGGCACACCCGGCCGAATCGGTACGTATGAGCACCTGGGCGCGTTCGGCGGCGGGTAGCTGGGCCAACGCCGCCTCGAGGGCCGCGATGTGCATGTCGGCACCCTTGGGTGAGGCACCTCCACGCCGTAGGTCCAGGTGCAGGGTCTCCCCGGTGCCGAAGGCGCCGTGGTCGACGAACGAACACATCGGGGAATGCCCGAACACCCGTTTATAGGTTTTCTGGGCCTGTTCTTTCGCCGAGCCGGCCGTCACGGTAGTGGCATCGAGATCGACGATCACCAGCCCGCCATCGACGCTGCCCGCGATGCCCTCCAACGGGCGGGCGGTGGCCCACACCCGCTCCCGCGCTGCGGCGCGAGCCGCACTGATCGCGGTACTGACTGCCTCGACATCAGCAGCTAGCCGGGTGATCACCCGCGACATCGTGGGATCCGAGGCCACCTGCCCGTACACCTGTGGCTGAGCCCGGACCGCGGCCACATCGGCCACGCAGTCACCACCGGCGGCCAAGGTCATCGCCAGATCCAGCACGATCTTGGCCGGGTCGTGGACGGTGGCCGTTGTCCGCCACGGCGCCATGGCCGCGGTCAGGTCGGCGCCCAGGCCCGAGACGTCCACGGTTTTCGTCAGCAACACTGCGCCCGAGGTCGTCACCACCGACTCCGTGCGCGTGGGGTCCACCATCATCTTGGGATACACGTTATTCTTCACCTGCGAGGTGCCTTTCTCCCTGTGACTATTTGTTTGTGGTGAATCAATAATCACAAGGCAGACAGGCACTTTCGCGTATCACACGCCGGACGTCAGCAACATCAGTGAAATATCCAGGCTCAGGGAGCGAGCGGGCCATCGCACCTCAGGGAGCGAGCGGGGCACCGCACCTCAGGGAGCAGTGATTGGCCGCGTCGGTCCCACGGAGCGATCCCCGTTGAGCCGCTTGCGGATCAGTTCCGCGCTGATCAGGCACATCGGCAGGCCGATACCCGGACGCGTGCTCGATCCCGCGTAGTACAACCCCTCGACCTTGCGTGAGCGGTTCGTCGAACGCAGGAATGCGCTCTGACGCAACGTGTGTGCCGGTCCGAGAGCACCACCGCACCAGGAGTTCACATTGTCGACGAAGTCGGCCGGGCCGACGGTGCGGCGGACGACGATGCGGTCGGCGAGGTCGGGAACACCCGACCACTGGCCGATCATCGCGATGGCACGGTCGGCCACCTTCTCGATGTCGGGGTCACCGCCGCCGTTCACGCCACCGTGACCGAGACCGGGATCGGGTGGGACGGGCACCAGGATGAAGACGTTCTCATGATCGGCCGGCGCGACCGAGTCGTCGGTGGCCGACGGCTTGCACACGTAGAGCGACGCGGGATCGGGTATCCGCGTGGGAGTTTCGAAGATGGCGTCGAAGTTGGTCTTCCAGTCCTCGGTGAAGAACAGGGAGTGATGTGCCAGTTCGGGCAGCTCACCGCTCACGCCGAGGTAGGCCAGCACCGCACCCGGCCCCGACGTCGCGCGCTCCCAGTAGCGCTGCGGGAAGGTCTGCAGATCATCGGGCAGGAGCTTCGTCTCCAGATGATGCAGATCGGCCGCGCCGACGACGATGTCGGCGGGCACATCTCGTGTTCCCCCGTCGGATGTCTGCACGCGAACCCCGACCACCTCGGCGCGGCGGCGCAGCCGGCGACCCGGACGTTCCCGCGTGAGCACGGAGGTGGCCGCCGTTCCGGTGTGGATCACCACACCGCGTTCGCGCGCGACGCGTTCGAGTGCGTCGACGAGAGTCGTGAAGCCGCCCTTGGGGTATCGGACCCCGTCGGCCAGATCCAGCCAGCTCATCAGGTGGTACATCGACGGCGTCCGTTCCGGCGACGAGCCGAGGAACACGGCCGGATACCCGAGCACCTGCTGCAACCGTCGGTCGCTGAAGCGCGACGAGATGAACGACTGCAGCGAGCGGGTCAGCAGCGATGCGAGAGTCGACGCGTGGCGCAGTACCGGCAGACTCAGGAACGCGCGCGGGGAGTCGAAGCTGGTGTACAGGAACCGTTCGACGGCAAGGTCATACGCCTGACGCGCGGTCTCGAGGTAGGAATCGAGCGCGGCACCGGCGCCCGGCTCGACCTGCTCGAACACCTCGCGGTTGCGGTCCAGGTCGCCGAAGATGTCGATCGGCGGTTCGTCGGAGCCGTGCTCCCCGAAGAACACTCGGTATCCGGGGTCGAGCCGCACGAGGTCGAGCTGCTCTTCCGTCGAGGTGCCGAGCATCTCGAAGTAGTGGTCGAAGACCTCGGGCATGAGCCACCACGACGGGCCGGTGTCGAACCGGAAGTCGTCCTTGCTCCACAGCCCGGCACGTCCACCGAGGTCGTCGTTCTTCTCGATCACCTCGACGTCGTGCCCGTCGTGGGCGAGCAGCGCGGCGGTGGCCAGGCCGGCGACACCGCCGCCGATGACGACGATGCGTTTACGAGCGGTCATGCGGTCACTCCCCGTGCTCCACGCGGCATTCCGCGGCGGGCGACCGCGCCGGCCGCGATCTTTGCCTTGCCGGCGTTGGGAACCCGGACGCGTTGACGCCTGGCCTCCGACGCCGAGGACTCACGCAGTCGCGCAGTCAGTTCCGCGAACAGGTCGTGGGCGGTGCACACGGCGACACGACTGCTCGCAGGGAGGTGAGGGATGGCCTCCGCCGCAGCGGTGAGGTCGAGGTCGATGTCGTCGAGCCACAGCGACCACGCGTCTTCATCCGGCTTGTCCGGGTTCAGACCGACGAGATACCGACGGCCCAATCCGTCACAGTCCTCGCCGAAGTCGCGCAGGAAGTTGATCTTCTGGAAAGCCGCGCCGAGTCGACGCGCACCCGGTGCGAGGTGGTCGTAGCGCGCATCCGCCTTGGACTCCTCGGCGAGGAACGCCCGCAGGCACATCAGGCCGACGACCTCGGCCGAGCCGTAGATGTAGGCGGCCAGGCTCTCGAAGTCGTGCTCGACCTGCGTGAGATCCGCTCGCATCGAATCGAAGAACGGCGTCACGAGGGCCAGGTCGATCCCGACGCGTCGGGCGGTCCGGGCGAAGGCATGCACCACCAGGTTGCTGCTCGATCCGGTGATCATCGCCGCGGCGGTCTGTTCCTCGAGTTGGTCGAGTTCGTTGCTGCGGTCGACGAGACCCTGTTCGGGGCGCGGTGCGTCGACGATCTCGTCGGCGACCCGGACGAGCGCGTAGATGTTGCGGACGTCGCGGCGGATCGCGGGGGCGAGCAGGCGTGAGGCGAGCCCGAACGAACTCGAGTACGACCTGATCACCAGCGCCGCGCTCGCCTCGGCGACGGCGTCGTACCGCCGGTGCGGCGGGACCACTTCGATATGACCTGGTAGATGCATCATCCGATCGCTCCTGCGGTGTGACGTCGGGGATGGTGGGGATGCGGGCCCGGCAGTTGACGGACCTGGTCGGCGAACCACGGACTGACCGCCCACGGCGTCTTCGCGACGAGGTCCCACACGTCGGGCACCTCGGCCCACGCGTACTCGGCGACCTCATCCGGATTCGGTTCGAGGGCGCCGACCGGACGCGCGACGAAGACGGGGCAGATCTCGTTCTCCACGATGCCGCTCGCGTCGACGGCCCGGTAGCGGAAATCGGGCAGGATGCAGCGCACGTCGTCGACGTCGATCCCGAGTTCACGCTGCGCGTACCGATGCACGGCGTCGACGACGGACTCACCCGGCCGCGGATGGCCGCAGAACGAGTTGGTCCACACTCCCGGCCAGCTGCGCTTGGACAGGGCCCGACGGGTCATGAGGATCCGGTCGCCGTCGACCAGGTGACACGAGAACGCGAAGTGCAGCGGCGTGTCGACGCCGTGCACGCCCTCGCGGTCGGCGGTGCCGCACGGGCGGCCGTCGGCGTCGGCGAGAACCACCGAGTCGTTGGTCATCAGTTCCTCATCAGAAGTCGAGATCGTCGGGGTCGAGAGCAGGTTCTCCCATTCTTCGTCACCGAGGCCCGGATCGGATGGGCCGATCGGACCAGAAGCAGAGCGAGGAGATGTCCCGCGACTCGACGGAGCTCGCCTAGATGGTAGGCAGGTCGGGCGGATCACATCTCGTCGCCGAGGCCCGCTGCACGCATGAGCGCGCACCAGGTGTCCACGTAAGCGTCCACGTCGACGTCACCGACGAGTGACTGCTGCACGACGACGCCCTGCATCACCGAGACCATCGGCAACGCCAGATCTGCGGGTTGACCAGGCAGTTCGTGGCCGGCGTCGCGCCACCGGACCAGGACGTGCTCGAAGACCGCGCGGAGTCCCCGGATGATCTCGCGGACGATCTCCCGCAACTCGGGGTTGTTGGCCGCCTCACCCCAGATGGTCATCACCATCCGGAAGTCTTCGGTGAGCGGTGCGATCTCGGCCAGCACATGCGCCGCGAGTATCCGGATGGCGTCCTCGGGCGACGCGGGAGCGCCGTCACCGTCGACGAGGTCGCCGAGGCCGGATTCGTACGCCAGGAACACCGACCGCGCCACCGCGGCGATCAGTTGCTCCTTGGACGAGTAGTAGGAGTACACCGCGCCGGCGCTCAGCCCCGATTCGCGGATCACGTCGGACATCGAGGCCCGGTGGAATCCCTTCTCGGCGAAGCAGCGGCGGGCGGCGTCGAGAATCTGCTGACTGCGCTCGAGCTTGCGTTCTTCGCTGATCTTCGGCATTCGGCAAGTATAAAACGAATATTCGTTCTTGATTGTTGACCCAGCCGAGCGCATACTTCCAAAAACGAGAGTTCGTTCTTTTTGGAGGCCATGATGACCACGTTTGCCGAAGAGTCGGATCGACAGTCCGCCACCGCGGCGCAGCCGCCCGACGCTCCCGAGGCGCACACCCCGTCGTGGCGCATCGTCGCCGCCCTGGTGCTCGCGATCCCGATCGTGATCAGCACGATCGCCGCGATGTTCGTCTCGCTCGCCGTGGACCCCGAACCGCACGAGGTCCCGCTCGGACTGGTCGCCCCGGCCCCGGCGGCGCAGGCCATCGAGTCGGCGCTGGCCGACCGCGCAGGTGACGACGCCTTCGCGATCGAGCGGTTCGCCGACCCCGCCGCCGCGCGGAGCGCGATCGAGTCCCGCGACATCGCCGGCGCCATCACCGTCGGTCCCGAGGGAGTCACCATCCTGACCGCCGAAGCCGGATCTCCCGCGCTGGCACAGATCGTCGCGGGGGTCGGCACCGGCATCGCGACCGCACAGTCGTTGCCGGTGACCACCGAGTCGGTGGTCGCGCCGCCGTCCACCGACGCACGGGGAACCGGCTTCGCGGCCGGACTGCTGCCGCTGCTCATCGCCGGTATCGCACTCGGTGCATCGTCGGCGATCGCCCTGGCCGGCCGCGTCTGGATGCAGGCCACCGTCGTCCTGCTCGGTCCGCTGGTCGCCGGCCTCGGTTTCGCGGCGGTCTGGTCGTGGCTCGGGGTGATCGACGGACGCGTGATGCCGGTGGCACTGGCGCTCGCGCTGATGATCGGCGCGATCTCCTGGTTCACCGCCGGAGCGGGCGCACTCCTCGGGACGCCGGGCGTCGGCATCGCGGCGATCCTGATGATGCTGATCTCCAACCCGCTGTCCGGGCTCGCGTCGTCGCCGTATCTGCTCCCTGCTCCGTGGGGAACTCTCGGTCAGTGGCTGCCGACGGGCGCGGGCGGCACCCTCACCCGGTCGGTCGCCTACTTCCCCGACGCCTCGATCGCCGGTCCGCTCTGGGTCCTTCTCGGGTGGGTCGCCGTCGGCGCGATCCTGCTGGCGCTCTCCGGCTTCCGGCAGCGACGGGCCTGATCAGGCGGGCAGCCCGCGGGTCTGTCGGAACACCGCGAGCAACAACTGAAGTACGCCGATCACCGCGAGGATCGCACCGATCCCGGCGGTGATCGCCGCCAGCGCCTGAGCACCACCGGCGGACAGACCGACCTGCCAGACGATCGCGGCCATGACCGTCGCGATCACGGCCAGGATGACGCGTGACGGCCGCTCCCACACCGTGACCGCGCCCGGGCCGACCATGCCCGCCGCCTGGGCGGTGGCCCGGATGCCCTCCAGAAACAGCGTGAGCACCGCGATCACCACGCCCAGCCACGGCGGCGCGCCGGCCATCACGACGATCCCGGCGAGGAAGATGTCCGACCACCGGTCGGCCAGCGTGTCGAGGATGCGGCCCCACCGCGTCGCCGCCCCGGTCTGCGCTGCGATGGCGCCGTCCACCCCGTCGAGGACCGCGGCGAGGAGTATGACGAGGGCCGCCACGGCGAACCACCCACGACCGGCGAAGGTCACCGCGAAGGCGATCGCGGTGACCGCGGCACCGCAGACGGTGATCGCGTTCGGGGTGGCGCCGAGTCGCACGAGCGGTCGGGCGCAGGCGCTGCTGAGGAGCACCCACCGCTCGACCCAGAACGAGTCGCGCGGGTCGATGCCGCCGTGCAGCTCCGACCACGCGTCGAGGACGCTCTCCCGTTGCGACCGGCGCGCACGCTGCCTGTCGCGGGCCAGGCCACCCGGTTCAGCCGGCATCGTCACCTGCTCGGGCCCCTGCTCGCCGGACCCCCGCTTTCCGAACCTCACCGAGCGCTTGTCCGACAGCCCATCCCACGATCACCAGTATGTGCAGGACGAAGAGCCAGAGCCCGGCCGCCACCACTCCGCCGATGACGCGCAGACCTCCGTACGGGATCCCGACGTCGATGGGCAGGGACAGGAACAGCAGGAATCCCTGCACGAAGCCCGCGATGAACGACGCCGTGCCGAGCGCCGTCACCGCGGCGACGGCCAGGCTCGGGCCACCCGGCGTCACTTTCCAGTACACCCAGGTCAGTGCGGCGGCGACGGTGAGCCACACCGTGACGAAACCGATGACCACCCGAGCCGCGAGGTCCCAGAAGCCCCCGGTACCACCGCCGTCCGGCGCCAGTCCGGTGATCGACCCGCCCACCGCGACCGCGACGTGCGTCAACGGCGGCACCAGGACGAACAGTGCCAGGATCGACAGGCGGGACCGCCAGCCGGTGAAGCGGTCCTTCTCCGGGTACAGGGTCAGGCACGCGCGGCGGAGGCCCTCGCCGTAGAACGACGCGGGGAACAGGAGCACGAGCGCGCTCAGGGCGGACAGGCCGGTGCCGACCGCGACCGCCTCGTCGAAGACCTCGCGGCCACCCATGGCCGGTGGGATCAGGACGTCCAGGCCCAGCCACGTGCTCGCCGCGTCGGACGCGCCGCGCACCCACGTCGTGGACCAGATGGCCAGCAGCACCCAGGGCACGACCGCGATCGCCGCGTAGTACGTCATTGTGGCCGCGGCGGCGGCGAGGTCGCCGCGGGCGAGGATTCGTCTCGTGCCGGACACCAGCCCACGCACATCGGACGGCGAGATCCGCGACGCTCGCGTCGTCGGCGGGGCTGAGGCACTGAGGGTCACGCCGTCCGGTTTACCCGAAAGTTGCTGCGCCTATTCCGGGCGCGACGGTGCGACGCAGCCGGACCGCCGCGATCAGACCGATGCGAAGAGCGCGATCGCCATGCCGATCATGATGACCGCGACGACACCGTCGAGGATCTTCCACGCCCGCGGGCTGGCGAAGAGATGCGACAGCCGCCGAGCACCCCCGCCGAGCGCGGTGAACCAGAGGATGCTGGCCACGCACGCGCCGATGGCGAAGGCCCACTTGCCGTTTCCGTGGCCGTTGGCGATCGCACCCATGGTCAGGACGGTGTCGAGATAGACGTGCGGATTGAGCCAGGTGAGCGCCAGCGCCGTACCGACGGCGACCCATCGACCGGCGGATTCGGCCTCCTCGGCGTTCGCGGCGATGGCCTCGTTGCTGCGCAGGCAGCGCTTCGCGGCGAGCAGCCCGAGCGCGAGCACGTAGAGACCGCCGACGATCTTGCCGACGGTGATCACCTGTGGATGCGCGGCGACGATCGCGCCGAGTCCGGCCACTCCCGCGACGATCAGCACGACGTCGGAGATCGCGCACACGGCGACGATCGCGCCCGTGTGCCGGCGCGCCACACCCTGCCGGAGGACGAAGACGTTCTGCGGACCGATCGCGACGATCAGGCCGGCGCCGGTGAGCAGGCCGGCGATCGCGGGGAGGAGGTAGGTGGACACGAAAGGAACGCTAAGACCGCCTATCCGATCAGTACAGCGAATGTTTCTAAAGAATCATCAGCTGTTCTTCATCTAGCGTGGTCGCATGGACATCAGTCAGGAAGGTCTGCGCACGCTGGCCGCAGTCCTGCGCGAGGGAACGTTCGACGCCGCGGCGGCGTCGCTGCACATCACGCCCTCGGCGGTGAGCCAGCGGATCAAGGCGCTGGAGTCGGCCGTCGGGCGGGTGGTGCTGCGTCGGACCAAACCGGCGTCGGCGACCCCCGACGGCGAGGTGCTGGTCCGCCTCGCCAGGCAGTGGGAGCTGTTGCTCGCCGAGACCCGAGCCGAGTTCGTCGGCGAACCCGGCGACGACGACACGCCGGTCACCGCGCGACCCCGAGTGCATCTCCCGATCGCGACGAACGCCGACTCGCTGGCAACCTGGTTGCTCCCGGTCCTCGCCCGGTTCCACCGGGACCACGCCGTGGCCGTCGAGGTGTTCCGCGACGACGAGACGCGCAGCAGCGCCCTGCTCAGGTCGGGTGATGCACTCGCCGCGGTGACGTCCGACCCTCTCGCCATCCGCGGCTGCGCCCTGCAATCACTCGGCAGCATGCGGTATCTACCGGTCGCGACACCGGAATTCATCGACGCCTGGCTGTCCGACGGCCTCGATGCCGACGCACTGTCGCGGGCCCCGATGGTCCAGTTCGATCGCAACGACCACATCCAGCTGAACATGGTGGCCGCGTTGGCCGGACGCGCCGTCGACCCGCCCGCGGCCTACATCCCGGCGTCGACGGAGTACCACCGCGCGGTGTCCCTCGGAATCGGCTGGGGCGCAGTGCCGGTCGTCCAGATCCGGGACGCGCTCGACGACGGCCGGGTGCGCCTGATCGCCGACCACCACCTCGACGTCCCGCTCTACTGGCAGTACTGGAAACTCAGTTCGCCTCTGCTGCAACACCTCACGGAGATGGTCATCGCGGGCGCGGCGGAGGTTCTGCGGTAGCCCGGGCGCGGGACCGGCGGGTCACTCGTTCATCGACACCAGCTTCGGCGGCACCTCGTCGTCGAGCGGGTTCTCGATCTCGTCGCGCCACATGCGGGCCGCGAGGTAGAAACCCCACGCGATCGGCACCGGCAGGAGGCCGGCCAGGACGAACGTCGCGGTCAGCCCGATCGCCGCCGAGACCGGGGCGGCGATCGCCATCGACACCGGCATCAGCGCGACCGACACGAAGAAGTCGAGACTCGCGATCCGGCCGAGCAGTGCGGGCGGGACCCGGCGCTGGAGCAGCGTCCCCCACAAGACCATCGGGCCGTCGAACATCACGCCCATGCCGACCCCGGCCGCGACGAACATCCAGGTCGCGTCGGCAACACCCATCAGGACGAGCGGCACGCTCGAGAACGACCATATGCCGAACATGACGGTCAGATACCGCCGCGGCATCGGCAGCGACGCGAACACCAACGACGTGGCGGCCGCGCCGATCCCGAACCCGGCGAGCACCCACGCATGCTGGGAGGCGCCACCGTCGATGCGCTCGCGCAACGCGAAGGGCACCAGCACCTCGATCGGTCCCATCGTCGCCAGCACCAGGACGCAGGCGAAGAACAACGTCCCCCACAGCCACGGGGTGCGGATCATGTAGACGAAGCCCTCGACGAGGTCGACGACAACACCGCCGGCACCTGCGTTCGTGCGCGCGATCTCGGCCTCCGAACTCTCCGGATCGCCCAGTCGTCGCGACGTCACCGGGGTCATCAGCAGATAGCAGAATCCCGACGCGACGGACGCGACGGCGGCGAGCACCACCGCTTGTCCCGGCGCGGTGGCCCCGATGATCGCGCCGGCGATCATCGGACCGACCGCCTGGAACACGACCGGCCGGAAGAAGCCCTCGATACCGTTCGCCGCCTGTAGTTCCGACGCCGAGACCACACCGGGCAGCAGCGCCGAGTACGCCGGGTAGTACATGCCCATCGTGACGCCCGCGAGGAGCGAGGCCGCGACGACCATCCAGAGGTCGAGGACACCGGCCACCGACGCCACACCCACCGCACCGAATGCCAGCATCTTGGTGACCTCGAGGCCGACCATGATGTGGCGCTGCGAAACCCGATCGGCCAGCACACCGCCGACCAGGGTGGAGACGAGCATGCCGACCGCGGCGACACCGGTCGCCAACGACACCTGCCCGGGTCCACCGCCGAGTGCGATGACCTGCCAGATCACGGCTATCGTCCAGATCCCGTCACCGAACATCGCCAGGATCAGACCCGACGCCAACAGCCGGTACTGCTTTCGCGCCAGGGGCTTCAGGGCGCGCGGCAGACGGGTGTCGACGGAGGTGCTCACCCTTCGAGCTTGCCGGACGCGGCGGGTCTCAGGCCAGCGAATATCCGCGGGAGAGCACGATCAGCTGGCTTTTCGGGAGGCCTTCTTGGCCGGCGCCTTCTTGGCGGTGGTCTTCTTGGCGGTGGCCTTCTTCGCGGTGGTCTTCTTCGCCGCGGCCTTCTTCGCGGGAGCCTTCTTGGCGGCCTTCTTCGCCGGGGACTTCGCGGCCGTGTCCGACTCCTCGGACCCGTCGTCGGAGTCTCCCCGGTCCTTCACCGAGGCGCGCAGGGCGGCAAGCAGATCGGCGACCTCCGAGTCCTCTTCGTCCGGCTTCTCCTCGTCCGGCTCCGGGAACGCCTCGCTGCCCTCGGCTTTCGCCTCGATGAGTTTGGACAGCTCGTTCTGGTAGGTGTCCTCGAACTCCGACGGGTCGTAGTCGGAGGCCATCGACTCGATCAGCGACGCCGCCATCTTCAGTTCCTGGTCACGGATCTCGGTGTCCTCGTCGAGGAACCCGAAGTCGGGTTTGCGCACTTCATCCGGCCACAGGAGTGTCTGCAGGGTCATCACCCCGTCGACGACGCGCAGCGCCGCGACCCGAGTGCGATTGCGCAGGGTGAACGACGCGATGGCCAAGCGATCGGTCTCCTCGAGGGCCTTGGCCAGCAGCACGTACGCCTTCGGCGACTTCGACGACGGTTCCAGGTAATACGGCTTGTCGAAGTAGATCGGATCGACCTGTTCGGCCGGCACGAACTCCAGGATCGAGATCTCCGGGCTCTTCTGCACCGGCAGCGTCGACAGGTCGTCCTTGGTCAGGACCACCGTCTCGCCCGACTCCGCCTCGTAGGCGTTCGCGATGTCGGAGTAGTCCACCTCGGTGTCGGTTCCCTCGCGCACGCGGCGATAGCGGATGCGCGTGCCGTCGGAGGAGTCGACCTGATACGACTTCCGATCGTGGCTCTCCGTCGCGGAATAGACCTTGACCGGTACGTTCACCAGGCCAAAGCTGAGATCGCCCTTCCAGATCGAGCGCATGTCGGCCATTCTGCCAGTAGTTCACGCGAGACGTCGGCAACCGGGCACAAACGCGACCGGCGCGGACACCTCTGCGGCGATCGTCGGCCGTTCGACGTCCGGGTGTGGAGAATGGGAGGATGGCAGGCGGAGAGATCCTGGAGGTCGACGGCCGCCGGATCTCGATCACCAATCTCTCCAAGGTGCTCTATCCGGCGACCGGGACCCGCAAGTACGACGTCATCGACTACTACTCGCGCATCGCCGACGTCATGCTGCCGCATCTGCAGGACCGCATCGTCACCCGCAAACGCTGGCCGAACGGCGTGGAGTCGACGCCGTTCTTCGAGAAGGACCTCCCCGACAGCGCACCGGAGTGGGTTCGCCGGTACGGCATCCAGCACAGCGAGCGGGTCATCGAATACGCCCTGGCCGAGGACCGCGCGGCGCTCGTGTGGCTCGCCCAGATGGCCGCGCTCGAGATCCACGTCCCACAATGGCGACTCCCGATCGGACCCGACGGCGAGCGGATGGCGAACCGTATCGTCTTCGACCTCGACCCCGGTCCGCGTGTCCCCCTGCGCGAGACCGCGGGCGTGGCGATGGAGATCCGGAACTGGCTGGGCGGCACCACCACCTACCCGGTGACCAGCGGCGGCAAGGGAATTCACATCTACGCCCGGCTGCCCAAACCGGTGAGCTCGGAAGCCGCCAGGAAGGTCGCGCGGGAGGTCGCGAACGAGTTCGCCCGGCAGAACAGCGATTTCATCACCGCCAACATGTCGAAGAAGATCCGTGACGACAAGGTCTTCATCGACTGGAGTCAAAACAACGCCTCGAAGACCACCCTGTCGCCGTACTCGCTACGCGGACGTGAGCAACCGTGGGTCGCGGCGCCGCGCACCTGGGACGAGATCGCGGATCCCGAGATCGCCCAGTTGCTCTACACCGAGGTCCTCGATCGGGTGGCAGACGTCGGCGACCTCCTCGATGGACTCGACGCGCCGTACGACGACGATCCGGCCACCGACGACGCGCCCGACGAAGCGGACACCCGACCCGACGCGGAGCCACAGGCCGGTCAGATCATCAATCTGCGTGAGTACCGTCGCAAACGCGACGAGTCGAAGACCCCGGAACCCTTCGGCGACGAGGAACATCGGCGACGACTCGAGGAGTCCGACGATGACACGGAACCGGAATCCGGTCCGCGCGCACCGATCTTCGTCATCCAGGAACACCACGCCCGACGGCTCCACTACGACTTCCGCCTCGAACACGACGGGGTCCTGGTCTCGTGGGCCGTGCCCAAGAACCTCCCCACCGACCCGGACCAGAACCGGCTCGCGGTCCAGACCGAGGACCATCCGATGGACTACGCCGACTTCGAGGGCGACATCCCGGCGGGCGAATACGGCGGCGGTCATGTATCGATCTGGGACAAGGGCACTTTCGAGCTGGAGAAGTGGCGCGACAAAGAGGTCATTGTCCGTCTCCACGGTGAGCGCGTCCAGGGCAGGTACGCGCTGATCCGCACCGGCGACAAGAACTGGCTCGCCCACCTCATGACCGACGAACCACGCCCCATCGTGCCCGACAGCCTCACCGACCCGCGGCCGATGCTCGCGACCGACGAGCCGATCGAGAGGCTCGACGAGCGCGACTGGGCGTTCGAGGGCAAGTGGGACGGTTACCGGCTCCTGGTGCGGTCGATAGGCGGCGAGTTCCGTCTCACGTCCCGCTCGGGGATCGACATGACGAAGGATTTCCCCGAATTCGCAAGCATCGCTGACGATCTCGGACTCATGGACGTCGTCCTCGACGGCGAGGCGGTGGCCATCGACTCCACCGGCCGCACCAACTTCACGCTCTTCACCTCGCGCAAGCATACCGAGGAGCCGTACACGCTCAAGCTGCACCTGTTCGACATCCTCTACCTCAACGGGACGTCGTTGCTGCGTAAACCGTGGTCGGTACGACGCGAACTCCTCGAGGAACTCGCGCCCGCATTCCGCCGCTCGGCGTATGTCGACGTCCCCCCGCTGCTGCCGACACCCGCGAGCGCGGCGGTCGAGTACAGCCGCGAACACAACCTCGAAGGTGTTGTCGCCAAGCGCCGCGACTCGGTCTA
This sequence comes from Gordonia westfalica, assembly GCF_900105725.1. Lineage (NCBI taxonomy): Bacteria > Bacillati > Actinomycetota > Actinomycetes > Mycobacteriales > Gordoniaceae > Gordonia > Gordonia westfalica. The sequence continues at coordinate 4,266,142 of NZ_FNLM01000034.1, read as the reverse complement.
TCAGCAAGGTCGACGCTCCACCAAGTGGCTGAAACACAAGAACTGGAGCGACATCGAGGTCGTCGTCGGCGGGTACCGGCCCGGGCGTGGCAACCGGTCACACACCATCGGTTCGCTGCTGCTCGGCCTGCCCGAGGAGACCGGGCTGCGATACGTGGGCCGCGTCGGCACCGGATTCACCGACGCGCAATTGCGCTCTCTCGCCGAGGAACTCGAGCCGCTGGAGATCTCCCGGTCACCGTTCCTCGAGAAGCTCGACCGCCCCATCGCGTCGAGCGCGGTCTGGGTGCTGCCCAAGATCGTCGGCGAGGTGCGCTTCATGGACTGGACCACCGCCGGCCACCTACGACACCCGAGCTGGCGCGGCATCCGCCGGGACAAGCTCCCCGGAGATCTCTGATGACACATTCCGCCGAGCCACAGTCGAACAGACTCGACCGCTCCGTGATCGTGACCGGTCTCGTGATCGTGTCGGGCATGGTCATGGTGGTTCTCGACACCACCATCGTCAATGTCGCCCTGGAGTCGCTGAGCACCGAACTCGACGCCTCGTTGTCGACGACGCAGTGGGTGGTCACCGGATATCTCCTCGCCGTCGCCCTCGTCATCCCGCTCACCGGCTGGGCGATGGATCGGTTCGGACCCAAGCCGACCTGGATCACCGCGGTGACGCTGTTCGTCGCGGGTTCGGCCCTGTGTGCGGCGGCGTGGTCGATCGAGACCCTGATCGTCTTCCGCATCCTGCAGGGTCTCGGCGGAGGCATGCTCCTGCCGGCCGGGCAGGCAATCATCACCCGCGCCGCAGGACCCGACCGGCTCGGCCGGGCGATGGCCATCCTCGGCGTCCCGATGCTTCTCGGCCCCGTCCTCGGGCCGGTCATCGGCGGCTTGCTCGTCGAGTACACGAGCTGGCACTGGATCTTCCTGGTCAACGTGCCGGTCGGCCTCGTCGCGGTCGCCCTCGCGGTGTGGAAACTGCCGTTCGGCGACAAAGCTCCCGACCGTGACCGTCTCGACCTCCTCGGCCTCGCCGTGCTCTCCGGCAGCCTGGTCTCCCTGCTCTACGGTCTGTCGCGCGCGAGCTCCCATGGTGGCTTCGGCGAGGCCGATGTCCTCGGATGGCTCATCGCCGGTGCCGTGGGTCTGGGCCTGTACACCTGGCACAGTCTGCGCAAGGGCAAGGACTCGATCGTCGACGTCCGGCTCCTCACCAACAAGGTGTTCGCCGCAGGCACCGTGTCGGTGTTCCTGGTCGCGATCGGGCTCTTCGGCGGCATGCTGCTCCTTCCGCTCTACTACCAGACCGTTCGCGGTGAGGGCGCGCTGAACGCGGGCCTGCTGCTCGCCCCGCAGGGCCTCGGCGCGATCGTCGCGATGGTGATCGGCGGACGGATCACCGACCGCATCGGCGCCGGATACGTGGTCCCCGTCGGCGTCGTGCTGGCGATGATCGGCACGTATCCGTTCACCCATGTGGGCTCCGACAGTTCCTACCTGTGGCTGAGTGTTGCCCTCTTCGTCCGCGGCATGGGCCTGGGTTCGGTGATGATGCCGACGATCTCGGCCGCCTACAGCGATCTGAGCAAGGAGGTCGTGACCCGTGCCGCCCCCACCCTCTCGGCGATCCAGCAGGTCGGCGCGTCGTTGGGTAGCGCGTTGCTCGTCACGGCGCTGACGCAGCGACTGACCCACGAGCTGAACTCCCACAAAATCCCGGCCTCCGGTGGCGGCACCGATCAGATCGGTTCCGTCCCACCGGAAGCCATGCCCGTCGTCGGGCCATTGCTGGCCGACGCCTTCGGGTATGCGTTCTGGGTCGCGTTCGCCCTCACTGCGGTGATCTTCGTACCGGCGATGTTCCTGCCGCGGCACCGACCCCGCGGTGCCGACGCCGCACCCGCGCCACCGGCCGGAATCTGACGGTTTCGACGTGAACGACCCGAATGCAACAGCACACCAGGAGGAGTCACGCATGACCCCCGCAGTACACGGCGAGACGATCACAGTGCCCGCGGCCTACGGCGACACCGAGATGTACGTGGCCCGCCCGGCGGACGCGGCCGGGTCGCCGCTACCCGGTGTCCTGTTCATCACCGACGTGATCGGATTGCGCCCCCGTACCCGAGCGATGGCCGACCGGATCGCGTCATGGGGTTACGTCGTCGCGGTACCGCACCTCTTCTACCGCGACGGCACCGCCGCGGAATGGGCGCCGGCCGACGACCTGCTGCTGCCCGAGGCGCGCGACGCATTCTTCAAGAGGGCGATGCCCCGGGCCTCCACCCTGACCTTCGACGTCGCCCGCGCCGACCTCGTCGCCTATCTCGACGCGCTGCACTCGGTGCCGGGCGTCTCGGCCGGCCCGATCGGCGTCACCGGATATTGCATGGGCGGCCGGCTGGCCCTGAATCTGGCGGCGGCCCGTCCCACCGAGGTCGCCGCCGTCGGGATCTTCCACACCGGCAGACTCGTCACCGAGGACGCCGACAGCCCACATCTCCACCTCGTCGACATCGACGCGTTCGTGCTCGCCATCCACGCCGACAAGGACCGGTCGCTGCCGCACACCGCCGTCGCCCAGTTCGAGCATGCGCTCATCTCCAGCGGCGTCACGCATTCGGCAACCGTCTACCCGGGTGCCGCACACGGTTACACGATGTCCGACATCGCCGCATATCACCACGAGGCCTGCGAACATCATTTTGCCGAACTCGAGGCCCTGTTCCGGCGAACCCTCACCGCGTGAGCGCCGGCCTGGACGAGTGCGCCATCAGACCTGCCGATTGGTCTGACGAATGAGTCACACCATCGGGAGTGGAGAGTGTTTCGACTCGCGGCGGCCCCGTGGTGCGCGTGGAGGCCGCCCCTAGGACTAGCCTCGTGGAAGTCAGTGACCGTGACAGGAGCTTTTCGTGTTCGTTGTCGCCCACATCAGCGACCTTCATTTCAACGGGACGCGGTTCAACCGGAGCCGCATCCAGTCGACGCTGAGTTACATCAATGCGCGAGCGGCCGGAATCGACGTCCTGCTGGTCACCGGTGACATCGCCGACGAGGGCGCGCCGAGCGAGTACCGAGAGGCCTTCGGCGTTCTCGACAGTCCCCTGCCGATCCTCATCACCGCGGGCAACCACGACGTCCGCGAACCGTTCAGCGCCACCCTGCTCGGCGCCGAGACGTCGGGACCGATCAACCATGCCCGACGCGTCGGCGACGTGTTGTTCCTGATGTGCGACAGCTCGATCCCCGGACGCAACGACGGTTACCTCGACGACCGGACGATCGCCTGGATGTCGGCTCAACTCGAGTCCGAGGGCCCGGACACACCTGTCTTCATCGCGTTCCATCACCCGCCGGTCGAGCTGCACATGCCCTTCATGGATTCGATCCGGCAGACCGGCGAGGAGCGACTGATCCCGCTCGTCGAGCACCACCCCAACATCGTCGCGTTCCTGTGCGGCCACGCGCACACACCGGCGGTCACCCGTTTCGCCGACCGACCGCTGTGCCTCGCGCCTGGTGTCGCATCGACACTGAATCTGCCGTTCGAGGGCACCGAGATCGTCAACCGCGGCCAGCCGCCGGGCATCGCCTTCCACATCTACGACAAAGGCCGGCTCGTCACACATTTCCGCTCGGTCATGTTCTGACGGCTATTCCGTCGGTCAGCCCCGCGCGGAGATGTCCTCCGGCACCGAGTGGGTCACCGGTCCGAGAGCCCGGGGAGTGACCTCGAAGACCCTGGCGGTGGCGATGTCGAAATAGAGGCCGACGATCTTCACGCGCGACTCGGCTGCCGCACGCCCGACCAGGGGATGCCGGGTGAGGGTCTCCATCTGTTTGACCACGTTGACCACGGCCAGCTGATCGACCTCGGCGAGCCCCATCTCCGCGGCGGCACGACCGGCGGGATGACCCAGCCGAAGTGCCGCGAGGCTCGGGATGGCGTGCCGCAACCATCGGCGGATGGGGCCGGCCTCGACCATGTCCGCGGTACCGACAACCGAAGACTCGTCCTCGAGGAGTGCGTGCATGGCGCCGCACGAGGAGTGGCCGCAGACCACGATCGAGGTCACACCGAGTTCCCCGACGGCGAACTCGAGCGCTGCCTCGACCGACACGTCGTCACCCGGATCGGCGGGTATCAGGTTTCCGACGTTGCGGACGGTGAACAGGTCGCCCGGGCCGCTGGCGGTGATGATGTTGGGCAACAGACGCGAATCCGCGCAGGTCACGAACAGCGAATCCGGGTCCTGGGTCTCCGTGACGTCGGCCAGCATCGCCTGGAGTGCGTCCGCATGCTCGTGCTCGTAGTCGTTCACACCTCCCATGATCGACCGGAGCGCCGCGGGCCGGTCCTGCGCGGCAGCGGATTCCGAGGTCACCCTGCTTCGCCAGGGCGTGAGACCGGCGAACCCGGTGGTGTGCCGGCGCGGAGGGCGACGCGGAGCGTCGGACAGGCGTGCACGTCCCTTCTCGACGACGAGGACCGTGCCGCCACCGGCCTCGTGGGCCCAGCGGAAGTCCTCGAGCATCTCCGACGCCGCGTGATCGAGGAAGTCGGTGTCGAGTTCGAGTGTCAGGTGTGCGGCGTCGGGCACGGCGACCAGCGCCTTGTTCAGTTTGGGCAGCGACAGGAAGCTCAATGAACCTCGTACGCGCACAACCCATTTCCGCGCCCCCTCGGCGCCAGAGGGTTCCGAGGTCACCTCGATCCGCACGACGCGCCACACCAACAGTCCGATCGCGACGGCGAGCCCGATGGCGACGCCCTCCAGCAGGTTGAGGAAGACCACCGAGGTCACCGTGATGCCGTAGACCCACATGTCGCCCGTGCGCAGCGCAACTCGCATGTGCGCCAGTTTCACCAGTTGGATACCGATCACCACGAGCAGTCCGGCGAGCGCCGCTGTCGGGATCTGCTCGACCAGTCCGGTCAGCAGTGCGGCGAAGACCAGCACCCACACTCCGTGCAGCACCGCCGATGCACGGGTGCGAGCACCCGCGGCGACATTGGCGGTACTGCGTACGATGACGCCGGTGACAGGCAGACCGCCGAGCATACCCGAGGCGATGTTCGCACTGCCCTGACCCAACATCTCGCGGTTGAGGTCGGCGCGCGGTCCGGTGTGCATCTTGTCCACCGCCACCGCCGACAGCAGCGACTCGACGCTCGCGATGAGCGCCACGGTCAGAATGCCGAGAAGAACTGCGCTCCAGCCATTGTCGGGAAGCTCGGGCAACGAGATCGCCTCGAAGAAGCTCCCGTCGATGCTGATGCGATCGACGTCGAGCCCGAGTGCGATCACCATGAGTGTCGCACCGACGATCGCGACGAGCGGACCCGGCACCTTGCGCGCCGATGCAGGGAGGAACGGCCACGCCAGAAGGACCGCGATCACCGTTCCACCGACAAGGGCGTCGGACAGGTTGACGTCGGCGATCCCAGCAGGCAGCGTGGTGACGTTCTCCCACGCACCACTCGCCGAGCTACCGCCGAGAAGAACATGGACCTGTTGCAGCGCAATGGTTATCCCGATCCCGGCGAGCATCGCATGCACCACGACCGGAGCGATGCCGAGCGCAGCGCCCGCGACTCGACTGATCCCGAACAGCAGCTGCAGGATTCCGGCACCCACGGTGATGAAACACGTGACGCGCCAACCGAAACTGGCGATCATGTCGGCCACCACGACGGTCAGCCCCGCGGCCGGGCCGGAGACCTGCAACCGGCTGCCGCCGAGTAGGCCGGCGACGACACCGCCGATGACCGCCGCTATCAGCCCGGCCAACACGGGCGCACCCGATGCGATCGCAATACCCAATGACAATGGCAGGGCCACGAGAAATACCACGAGTGATGCAGATAGGTCGTATCGCACCACCTCGCGAACGTCCGGGACCCCGATTCCCTGAATTCGCATGGAAACGACCGTACCGACGTTTTGTTGACTACATATGAACTGCCACTGGGACGACCGTGTCATTTACCAGGTCGGCAGCAGGTAAATGTGAGCTGTCTAACAGATGCAGGCGAATTCACCTGGGCCTCATTTGTCTTCACAAATCAGGAATCGCATTTGACATTTCCATTGTCAGAATCGAGCGATTCTTCCCTCAGTTCGACGACCCGGCGTCGAGCAATTGCTCCAGGATCTGACCACCGATGTCGGCGAGCAGACCGGGGCCGGGATCGGGCAGGTTCTGCGGGAGCACACCCGGTTCGTGGGTGGCGGGGATTCGCGCGGTTCGCGTGGCCTCGAGTCGGATTCCCCGTGTCTGATCCTTGGTCAGCGGCGTGAGGTACTTGCTGAGATCGGTGGCGGTGGTCAGGGTTCCGACGACGCGGAGCCCGGTGGCCCCGAAGTCCGCGGCACCGCGCCGGATGTGGTTGGGCGAGGTCACCAGGACGATGTCGCGGATACCCTTCGCACGCAGGATCTCCGACGTGTACTGCGCATTCGCGACAGTCGATCCCGACTTGTCCTCGGTCACGATGCGAGTGGCGTCGACGCCGTTGTCGATCAGCCAGGCCTTCATGGCGGCCGCCTCGGTGATACCGTTCTTGGGCACCCCACCGGTCACGACGATCGGTGCAGTGGTGGTGATCTCGGCCTGCGACTTACCCGCCGACACGCGATTCACCAACTCGGGGCCATCTTTCCGTTGGCGTTCAACCCGAATCCGAGGACCACTATCGCGACGCGACCGGACACCGGTTTGGGCGTGGTGTCCGGAATGATCTGAGCGGCGGTGGCGACTCCCGAGATCACGTTCCGTGCCGTGGTGGCGAGGAGGGGGTTCAGCACACGCAAGCGACCCAGGGCCGCATTGCTGACCGCCGCATCATCCATCTGGTCGGCCCAGATCGCCTGCAGTGCAAGCGCATCGGTGTCTGCCGGTGCGAGGGTCAGCGCCTTCTGCAGTGCCGCCAGACCGCCCGCGACGTCCCCGCTCGCGAACTTCGACTGTGCGTCGTTGTACAGCCCGGCCGGGTCGACGGCGTCGACCACCGTCACCACGCTCGACCCGCCGGTCGGGAGCGACCCGACTGCCACACCACCGAGCGCGGCCACCGCGATGGTCGCAGCGGCCGCCAGCCGGAAACGCTTCACTCTGGTAACACCAGTCACTCGCGCAACAGTACGAGACCTGCGCAACGACCCCACACCCGTCCGATTCCAGATCGGTAACGGGTGCGGGGCCGGTTGGACCTGTGCCGCCTGCGGCGATCAGCGCCGCAAGCCGGCGACCTTCAGCAGCTCCGGGCGTCGCAGGACCAGTCCGATCCACATCAGGACGCCGAGGTAGGCGGCGAACAGAACGGTGCTGACAAGCGGTTCTTCGATACGCATGTTGGCGGTGACCGCGCCGCCGAGGTAGGCGGTGATGCCTAGTGCCCCCAGAACCGCGGTCCGCGGGATCGCGTACACCACAAGGCAGATGAGCAGCACCACACCCATGACGATGGCCTGGTCGGAATCGAAGCCGAGTTTCTCGGTGCCGTCGACCACCGACTGCGGGCGGATCAGTTTCCCGATGACGTCGAACGCGAGGAATGCGCCGACGAGCACGCTGATGACGATTCCGGTTGCGCGGCGCCAGTTCCGGCCGTCGGTGGTCTCGGATGAATGCTGCCTGGTGATGTCGGTGGCCATGATGTTCTCCCTTGTGGACGAGCGGTCTGGTTGTCGTGCAGGGGTAGACACGGCTCGTGCGGAAAACTCATCGATGAGGCGATGCGGCGACTTCGGTCAGGCGGCCATCAGCCTCACCACCGGGTATTCGCGGGTCGCCTTCTTCTGATATTTCGCATACCTGGGCTGCGCACTCACGACGGCGTTCCAGGCGGCTTGGCGTTCCGATCCGGCCAGCACCACCGGCGTGACGGGCACCGGTTGTTCGCCATGCCGTTCGACGGCCACGGAGTCGGGGTGTGCCGCGAGGTTCGCGTACCAGTCCGGATTGCCTTTTCCACCACCGGAAGCGACGATCAGCCAGCCGTCGTCATCGGGAAACCAGCAGAGCGGGGTCTCTCGTGGTCGACCCGACTTGCGACCCTTGGTGCGCAGGATGACCATGTCCATCCCCCACATCGTCCCGCTCTTGGTCCGAATCCGTTTGACGGTGCGCTCGTTCACCTTCCGCTGATACCACTGCCAGATCGACATGCTGCTCCTTCGATTCGCTCGTCCTGGTCGTCGGTGTCGACGCTAACCGGGAGTGTCCGGCGGGCGCTTCTCGATTCCTGCTCGATGTGGGTCCGGCAGACAAAAGACCCCCGGCAGGTCCCACGAAACGGGGACTGCCGGGGGCCTCGACCGAAAGTGCTTACAGCGCCTTGAGTTCCTCGATGACGCTGTCGACGCTCTTCTTGGCGTCGCCGAAGAGCATCGAGGTGCCGTCGGCGAAGAACAGCGGGTTCTCGATACCGGCGTACCCCGAACTCATCGACCGCTTCAGCACGATCACCGACCGCGCCTCGTCGACGTTGAGGATCGGCATGCCATGAATCGGGCTCGACGGATCGTTGCGGGCTGCCGGGTTGGTGACGTCGTTGGCGCCGATGACGATCGCGACATCGGTACGGCCGAACTCGCCGTTGATGTCGTCCATCTCCTTCATCGCGTCGTATTCGACGTCGGCCTCGGCCAGCAACACGTTCATGTGACCGGGCATGCGACCGGCGACCGGGTGGATCGCGTACTTGACCTCCACGCCCTTGGACTCGAGAAGGTTCGCCATCTCCTTGACCGCGTGCTGCGCCTGCGCCACGGCCAGACCGTAACCGGGCACCACGATGACCTGATTGGCGTAGGCCATCTGGATCGCGGCGTCCGCGGCCGAGGTCGCCTTGACCGTGCCACCCTCGCCACCGGGACCACCGGCAGCAGCGGCGTCGCCACCGCCGAACGAACCGAACACGATGGCCGGGATCGACCGGTTCATCGCCTTGGCCATCAGGTTGGTCAGGATCGAACCCGACGCGCCGACGATCATGCCCGCCACGATCAGCGCGGTGTTGTCCAGCGCGATACCCGCCGCCGCAGCCGACAGACCCGTCATCGCGTTCAGCAACGAGATGACCACCGGCATGTCCGCGCCGCCGATCGGGAAGACCACGAACAGACCCATCACACCGGCAGCCACCAGCAGACCGACCATCCACCACACACTCGCGCCGCCACCATCAGCGGCGTCGACGCCCAGGTAGATCGCCAGACCCAACGCCACCAGCAGCAACAGGATGTTGGCCGCCTGGAACAACTTCGCATTCGCCACGAAGGTCTTCTCCAGGCCCTTGGGCATGATCTCCTGCAGCTTCGAGAACGCCACCAGCGATCCCCAGAACGAGATCGAACCGATGATCGCCGCGATCAGCGAACCCACCACCAGCGGCGACGCCGGTTCGGTGTTGTGGAAGACCGAGAAGCCGGAGGTCTCGATGAACTCCGCCCACGCGATCAGTGCGACGGTGCCGCCGCCGACGCCGTTGAACAGTGCCACCAGCTGCGGCATGGCCGTCATCTTGGTCTTCAACGCCGGCGGGATACCCAGTGCCACACCGAGTGCCAGACCGATGGCGATCAGAATCCAGTTGATGGTCGGCACACCGACCGTCGAGTGGCCGTCGTCGCCGACCGCGCCCTCGTTGTAGATGTAAAGCAGCGTCGCCGCCACCGCAAGACCCATACCGGTCGCGGCGATCCAGTTGCCGCGCACCGCGGTCTTGGGTCCGGTCAGACCCATCAGGCCGTAGATGAACAGCGAGAACGACACGATGTAGAGCGCCATGACCAGATACGACAGGCCCTCGCTCGGGGTGTGCGCGCCTGCCGCGAGCACCAATTGCGAGCCGATCACTTGGCGGCCTCCTTCTTACCCTTGAACATGCCCAGCATCCGGTCGGTGACCGCGAAGCCACCGATCACGTTGAGCGTGCCGAACACCAGCGCGACGAACGCGATAATGCGCACACCCCACCCGGCATCGGCGGGCAGCTTGCCCAGCACCACCAGCGCACCGAGCACGACGATGCCGTGAATGGCGTTCGTGCCCGACATCAGCGGGGTGTGAAGGGTGTTGGGAACCTTCGAGATGACCGCAAAACCCACGAACCCGGCCAGCACCAGGATCGCGATATTCGCGAGAAGTCCGGCGTACATCAGGCAGACACCTCTTTCTCATCCCGCGTGACACACGAAGCAGCGAGCACCTCGTCGTCGAAATCCGGTGTGATCACACCGTTCTCGTCGAGCATCAGCTCGATCAGCGCCAGCAGGTTCTTCGAGTACAGCTCGCTGGCATGCTCGGGCATGGTCGCCGGCAGATTCAGCGGCGCGGTGATCGTCACGTCATGCTTGACGACGGTCTGCCCCGGCTCGGTGAGCTCGCAGTTGCCGCCGGTCTCACCGGCCAGGTCGACCACGACGCTGCCCGGCTTCATGCCCTCGACCGCCGCGGCGGTCACCAGACGCGGCGCCGGACGACCCGGCACCAGCGCAGTGGTGATCACCACGTCGAAGCCCTTGATGGCGTCCTCGAGCGCCTGCTGCTGCTGAGCTCGTTCGTCCTCGGTCAGCTCGCGGGCATAACCGCCCTCGCCGGCCGCGTCGATACCCAGGTCCAGCCACTGCGCACCGACCGACCGCACCTGCTCGGCCACCTCCGGGCGCACGTCGTACCCGGTGGTCCGACCGCCCAGACGTTTGGCCGTGGCCAGCGCCTGGAGCCCGGCCACACCGACGCCGAGCACCAGCACCGTCGCCGGCTTCACCGTGCCCGCCGCCGTGGTCAGCATCGGGAAGAACCGCGTCGACAGATCTGCCGCCACCACGACCGACTTGTAGCCGGCCACGTTCGCCTGCGAACTCAACGCGTCCATCACCTGAGCACGAGAGATACGCGGGATGGCCTCCACCGCGTAGGCCTCCACACCAGCTGCACGCAACGCACCGATCTTGTTGTCGGCGTTGCGCGGAGCCAGGAAGCCGATGAGCTTCTGGCCGCTGCGCAGCTTGCCGATCTCGTCATCCGACGGCGGCGACACCCGCAGCACCACATCCGCCGAATACGGATCACCGATCGTTGCCCCGGCCTCGGTGTACGCCTCGTCGGGGATCAGGGCGCCGAGACCGGCCCCCGACTCCACCACGACGGGCACATCCTTGCCCACCAGCGACGCGACCACCTTCGGGACGAGCGCCACGCGGCGCTCCCCCGGGGCCGTCTCGCGCACGACACCCACTGTCATAACTCTCACCCTGTCTGGTGGCGACGCTGTGTCAGCGCCGCCTTGTTCTCGGCGCCGTCGTCGGCGCACATGTGTACAACGCCGTGACCTGCGTACAAATCGTGCAGCTCCGCCATGTGTCGGCGGTGCGGACGACCTGACGCAGGTCACGAAGTGCTCGGGCTCCGACAGCGATGACTGTCACCCGGCTCACATATAGAGGTTGGAAGAACATAACACGCACTCTCAGCGCAATCTCAGGAGAGTCGGATACCTCACTCCACCCTTGACAAGGGTATTCATCATGAGCTTTACGAATACTGATCAGTAGTGCCCAATCCGTTGGAACAGATCAGGTAACGGTGTATCTACGCTCGTCGAGACCGGTCGCGCCGTCGGGCGCGGGGGACTGATATCGCTCGACCTGAGGGCGACCCTGCTTGTCGATCGCGCGGCACGTGACGGTGTGGTTTCCCTTGTCCGCCTGCCACACGAACCTCCATTGCCGCCACGTGTCGACGCTGTACTCGGTCGTGAGCTCCGCGGGCTGCCACGGGCCGTCGTCGATGCGGACCTCGACGCGCTCGACGCCGATGTGCTGCGCCCACGCGGTCCCGGCGATGACAACCTCGCCCGCGGGATGTGAGGTACCCCGCGCGGGGCGGTCGATACGGGAAGCCAGCTTGATGGGGCCGAGCGCCGACCATCCGCGGTCGGTCCAATACGCCTTCGCCTCGGAGAACCGGGTGACCTCCCAGTCGACGAGCCACTTGGTCGCCGACACGTATCCGTATAGTCCGGGCACCACCTGACGGACCGGATAGCCGTGTTCGATAGGCAGCGGGCCGCCGTTCATGCCGACCGCGAGCAGGGCGTCGCGACCGTCGGTGATCGTCGAGATCGGCGTGCCGCAGGTCCACCCGTCGACGCTCGTGGACAGCAGCATGTCGGCTCCGGGTCGCACGCCGGCGAGGTCGAGGACCTTCCGCATCGGCACGCCGAGCCAGCGCGCGTTGCCGATCAGGTCTCCCCCGACATCGTTGGACACGCACGCGAGTGTCACGAGCCGTTCGGCCATCGGCATCGCCACCAGGTCGTCCCAGGTGAGCGTCACCTCTTTGTCGACCTCACCATGGATCCGCAGCCGCCATTCGACGGTGGTCAGGGTGGGTACCTGGAGGGCGGTGTCGATGCGATAGAAGTCGTCGTTGTCGGTGATGAAAGATGTTGCTCCGGAGAGGTTCAGTTCGGTGCCCGCAGGAATCGGCGGTGCCGGGTCGGCGGGTTTCGGGAGCAGGATCCGCGCACGGTCGGCGAGCGTGCTCGCGGTGTCGGCGAGCATGCGACGACCGATGACACCGATCGCGACGGCCGCCACGGCGACACCACCCGCGGCGAGGACGAAGCGCCGCGAGAGTGGTTGGCGGTCAGCGTCTTCCACCTGGTCATCGTCGCCGACGCGCGACGGTTCGTCGTCCAGCTGGGCCAGCAGTAGCCGCAGCACGACGATGCCCACGACGCCGGCGATGATCGAGGGCAGCGCATACGTCCACGTCGCGCCGGGCCGGTTCACCGCCGCCAGCACCCCGACGGCCGCGAAGACCGCGATGATCGCCGAACCGGCCGGCGGCCTGCGGCGCTCGAGATACCCGCAGGCACCGGCGATGGCGGCGATGATGACGCCCATCCCGACGAACAGGGCGACCTTGTCGGCGATCCCGAAGGTCTCGATCGCCCATTCCCGGACCGCCTGGGGCGAGCGGTCGACCACCGACGATCCCACCGCGAAATACGGCGACGCATCCGGCGACACCGGAACCGCGGCGATCTCGCCCACCGCCAGTCCGGCACCCACCGCGACGATGCCCGCGAGCCAGGGGGCCGCGGCGTGCGCGCGTGGGGTCGACAAGTTGGTCACACTTCTTGATACCGGAGTTCGCACCGGTGGCGGCGGCTCGCGCCGGAAGGCCCTCCATTCGTCCGACGACCATTCGGCCGACCAGCACGAACGGCCCCGGCGCCAGGTCGTCCTCACGAATGGCCGCCAAGACTAGAACAGGTTCTAGTTTGTCCGCTAGTCTGACCGCATGGCTACCAGTACCGAGATCCCGGAGACCGTCGCCCTCGAGGCGGTGACCGAATTCTCCGACGAGGTCGACGTCGTCGTGATCGGATTCGGCATCGCCGGCGGATGCGCCGCAGCGGAGGCGGCGGCGAACGGCGCCCGCGTCATCCTGCTCGAACGCGCCGCGGCACCCGGCGGCACCACCTCGCTGTCCGGCGGGTTCTTCTATCTCGGCGGCGGTACGGCCGTTCAGAAGGCGACGGGTCAGGACGACTCGGTCGAGGAGATGGAGAAGTACCTCACCGCGGTCTCGGTGGACCCCGAGCCCGACAAGATCCACGCCTACTGCGTCGACAGCGTCGACCACTTCAACTGGCTCGAAGGCCTCGGCTTCACCTTCGAACGCAGCTTCTACGCCGAGAAAGCCGTCATCCAGCCCGGCACCGAGGGCCTGATGTTCACCGGCAACGAGAAGGTCTGGCCGTTCAAGGACCAGGCGGTCCCCGCCCCGCGCGGCCACAAGGTGCCGGTCCCCGGGGAGACCGGCGGAGCGAAGTTGGTCATCGATCTGCTCGTCACCCGGCTCGACGAGCTGGGCGCCGAGGTCCGTTACGAGACCGGTGCTCGCCGGCTCGTCGTCGACGAGAACGGCGCGGTCGCCGGTGTCGCGTGGAAGACACCGGACGCCGAGGGCGTCATCCGCGCCGATTCGGTGATCATCGCGGCCGGCGGTTTCGTGATGAATCCCGAGATGGTCGCCGAGCACACGCCGCATCTCGCCGAGAAGCCGTTCGTCCTCGGCAACACCTACGACGACGGCCTCGGTCTGCGGATGGGGCGGTCCGTCGGTGCCGCACTGAAGTACATGGACAAGGCGTTCATCACCGCCCCGATCTATCCGCCCGCGAGCATGGTCATGGGCGTCATCGTCAACAAGTTCGGTGAGCGGTTCGTCACCGAGGACTCGTACCACGCACGGACATCGGGATTCGTTCTCGAGCAGCCCGATTCGGTGGCGTACCTCATCGTCAACGAGTCGCACATGAACGAGAAGCAGAACTATCTGGTCCCCCTCATCGACGGCTGGGAGACCATCGAGGAGATGGAACGCGACCTCGGCATCCCCGAGGGCAAACTGCGGGCGACCATGGCCCGCTACAACGAGAACGCCGCGAAGAAGGAAGACCCCGACTTCCACAAGGCCGCCGAGTTCCTCGAACCGCAGGACACCGGCCCGTGGGCCGCCTACGACCTGTCGCTGGGCAAGGCCATGTACGCCGGATTCACCATGGGCGGCATGGCAACCTCGCTCGACGGTGAGGTGCTCGACGAAGCCGGGTCGGTCATCAAGGGCCTCTACGCCGCGGGCGCGAGCGCCACCAACATCGCCCAGGATTGCAAGGGGTATTGCAGCGGAACACAATTGGGTGAGGGCTCGTACTTCGGTCGACGCGCCGGTCGCCACGCCGCTGCGAAGGTGGCCGCCAGCGCTTGAGCCGGCCGCACACAGCTGACTGAAAACCGTCCCCGAGAAGCACCCTGGCAGCGGGGCCGGCGACACTGTTTGTGTCGTCGGGCCCCGCCTGGAGGGTCGTGATCGGGGGCGGTTCTCAGCGGGCCGGGGAGAACCGGCGCAGCCGCAGACTGTTGCCCACGACGAACACCGAGGAGAGCGCCATCGCGGCTCCGGCGATCATCGGGTTGAGCATCCCGGCCGCTGCCAGGGGGATCGCGGCGACGTTGTAACCGAACGCCCAGAACAGATTTCCCTTGATCGTGCCGAGGGTCCGACGCGCCAGTCGGATCGCGTCGGCGACGACGCGGAGGTCGCCGCTCACCACGGTCAGATCGCTGGCCGCCATTGCCACATCTGTACCGGTGCCCATGGCGAGGCCGAGGTCGGCCTGGGCCAGTGCGGCGGCGTCGTTGATCCCGTCGCCGACCATCGCGACCACGTGGCCGCGCTCCTGGAGCTCGGCGATCACCTCGAGCTTGCGCTGCGGGCTGACACCTGCGGTCACGTCGTCGATCCCGACCTCCGCGGCCACGGCACGCGCCGCACCTTCGTTGTCGCCGGTGAGCAGCTTCGGGGTGAGACCCAGGCGTCGGAACTCGGCGATCGCCTGGGCCGACGAGGCCTTGATCCGGTCGGCCACCGCGATCACCCCGACCGGAACCGGTTCGGAATCATCGGCATCCGCGCCTCCGACCAGGACGACGACCGCCGTCGCACCACCGGCCTCGGCGGTCGACACCGCATCCGCGAGGTCGGTGGGCATCGGCACGGTGACCTTGCTGGGTGACAGGACCTGAACTCGCTTGTCTCCCACGGTGCCTGCGACTCCGGCGCCCTGCGTGGAGACGAAGTCGCGGGCCTTCTCGGTCAGATACTCACGACCCGCATCGGCGACGGCGAGACCGATCGGGTGCTCCGATCCCGCCTCCACCGCGGCTGCCCATGCGAGAACCTGCGTCTCGTCGTGACCGTCGGCCGCGATCACCGTCGACACGGACATGTCGCCACTGGTGACGGTGCCGGTCTTGTCCAGCACGATGGTGTCGACGCGCCGCGTGGACTCCAGCACCTCGGGCCCCTTCAGCAGGATGCCCAGTTGCGCTCCGCGTCCGGTGCCGACCATCAGGGCGGTCGGGGTGGCGAGCCCGAGCGCACACGGGCAGGCGATGATCAGGACCGCTACCGCGGCGGTGAACGCGAAGGTCACGTCGCCACCCGCGAAGCCGTTCGTCGATGCCGCGCCGAGCCAGAAACCCAGTGTGGCAACGGAGATCGCGATCACGGTGGGAACGAACACCGACGAGATGCGGTCGGCCAGGCGCTGCGCGTCGGCCTTGCCCTCCTGCGCGGCAGCGACCATACGCGCCATCTGCGCGAGCGCGGTGTCGGACCCCACGGCGGTGGCCCGGACGACGAGGAGTCCGCTGGCGTTGACGGTCGCCCCGATGACCGCGTCACCCGCGGTCACCTCGACCGGGACCGACTCCCCGGACACCATCGACGCGTCGATCGCCGAAGCACCCTCGACCACGACCCCATCGGTCGCGACCTTCTCACCCGGTCGCACCACGAACTCGTCACCAACTGCCAATTGCCCGATGGGGATTCGAGTCTCCACACCGTTGCGTCGGACCGCGACGTCCTTGGCACCGAGATCCATGAGCGCCCGCAGTGCATCACCGGCTCGACGCTTGGCGCGCTTCTCGAAGTATCGACCAGCCAGCAGGAAGGTCGTCACGCCCGCCGCCGCTTCGAGATAGATGTGCGACGCCCCATCGGTGCGTTGGGGCAGCAGGTCGAATCCGTGGGTGAGTCCGGGAGTGCCTGCGGTGCCGAGGAAGAGAGCGTAGAGCGACCAGCCGAACGCGGCGAGCGTGCCGACCGACACGAGGGTGTCCATGGTGGTCGCGCCGTGGCGCAGGTTGATCCACGCGGCGCGGTGGAACGGGTAGGCGCCCCACACGACCACCGGCGCGGCCAACGTCAGGGACAGCCACTGCCAGTAGGTGAACTGCCAGGCCGGGATCATCGCGAGCGCGATCACCGGGACCGACAGCACCGCCGACACGATCAGACGCTGTCGCAACGCGTCGAGTTCCGGATCGGCGGTCGTCGACGCGGTGCCGTCCGCGTCCGTCGAGGCGGCCGGTGGTTCGGGCAGGATCGGCGCGGCGTCGTAGCCCGCCGCCCGGACAACCTCGATGAGGTCGTCGGCGGCGAGGCCGGTGGGCACCTCGACGTGGGCGCGCTCGGTCGCATAGTTCACCGAGGCGGTGACGCCGTCCAGTTTGTTGAGTTTCCGCTCGATGCGGTTCGCGCACGACGCACAGGTCATGCCGGATATGTCGAGGTCGACCAGTTGCAGGCCGGGACTCGCGGACATCAGTGGTCGCCCCCTGTGGTCGTGTCGCCGTGTGTCATGTCGCCGTGTGGAGTGGAGTCGGGAGCAGTCGTCTCGACGACGCCGTGCGTGGGCGCGTCGTGGGTCACCGGCTCGGGTTGCGGTCCCCACGCCCGGCCGACGCCGAAGGCGATCGCGAATGCGGCGATCAGCGCGACGACGTAGGCCAGGGGACCTTTGGGGATGGTCATGTCACACCAGTGCGTAACCGGCTTCGGCGACCGCTCCGGCGATCTCCTCGCGGGGGATCTCACGGTCGGCGACGACGCGGACGGCTCCGTCTTCGAGCGTCACGTCGACGCTGGTCACACCGGCGATCTCCGCGATCTCCTCGCGAACGGACGCGACGCAGTGCCCGCAGGTCATGCCGGTGACGGTGTAGTTGCTGGTGGTGCTCATGTGTACTCCTTCTCGGTGGTTGATGCCGTACCCGCGGTTGGGGCGTGGGGTCAGGACTTGACGAGCCGCGAGATCGCGGCCATCGCCTCGTCGACCTTCGCTTTGCCGGCCGCGTCGCTCTCCTGCGCGGCGTGCACGACGCAATGAGCCAGGTGCTCCTCGAGGAGACCCAGGCTGACCGCCTGCAATGCCTTGGTCATGGCCGACACCTGGGTGAGGATGTCGATGCAGTACGTGTCCTCCTCGACCATGCGCTGCAGCCCACGTGCCTGGCCCTCGATACGACGCAATCGCTTGAGGTAGTCATCCTTGCGGCCGATGTAGCCGTGCTGGTGCTCGTCCATGTCGCTCCTGTCGTACGGGTACCCCTTAGGGGTATGCCTCAACAGGTATACCAGCATCCGCCCAGAGACGGTACCCCCCTACCGTATGGGGTCGGAGGTCCGCCCCGGCGGGACGCGAGTCGGGCAGCATCGAATGCCCGACGCGATCGCGCGTCGAGATCGGGGAATGCGAGAACTAGGCTCGCAGCGCTGCCGCGAGGCGCGCCAGTGCGACGGCCACCTCGTCGAGGGCCGCGCTGATCGCAGCACGGCGGGCCGCCTCCGACTCCGCATGATCGTCGACGGACCCCGCTTGCGGAGCCGGGATACCGGTACCGGCCTGCTGCGGGAGACCACTCTCTCGTGCGGGTGCGGTCTGCGGCGCGTCCGGGAGAGCGGGTATCGCGTGAGCGGGCGCTGTCGGGTTCGGGGTCGCCGGTGTCGAGGTCGCCGGTGTCGAGGTCACCCGACCCTGAACACCCTGCGCCGGCGCATCCGACCGGTGGCGCCGGCCGTGGTAGTCCTCGGAGACCATCGGTTCCGCGTTGGTGGATCGACGGCCGCCACGGTAGGCCGGGTCGTGAGCGGGCTCGGGCGAGGACCCGTGCGCGGGTTCCCGCGAGGGCGCCGCCTCGGCCGGAGGCGGGGATCCGACCGGTGGCCGGGTCACAGGCGGCGGCGGGGGTGCGGCGGGAGCCGGGGGTGCGGCCGGCTGATGGGAGTCGGGCAACCGGTGAGACCCCATCCGCGGGGGATGCGTGTTCGGCGGCTGCGAACCCGAGGTGCGCTCGGGCCCGGGAACCGGTCGCTGCTGGGCGCCCGCGCCGGACATCACCGACGGGGCGTGACCGTTCGAGTGCGCATAGAAGTGGGGTCCACCGTGACCGACGAAGAAGACACACCCCGCACCTTCCGGCGACGGAACCGGGCAGGGATTGCGTTCGATGAGGGACTGGGCGCGATCGTCGAAGTCGTTCCACTCCAGCCACAGGCGGCGGTCGTGCCTCGGATGTGTACTCGCGTCCGTCGCGTGGTTACCGCGATGACCGATCGCGAGACGGCACTGCAACAACCAATCGGAGTCACCCGACAGTCCCAGCGCCGCCCGTTCGGTCGGCCGGCACACCACCGTCGACCAACAGCCTTCGCCGTTCATACGGACTCCCCTTCATACCTGCAGTGCAAAACGTCTTCGCGCGCCATCCAGCTTCGCGCGCCATCCAGCCATGCCACGCCGGTCTCCCCGTGCTCGAAGAAGTGTTCGTGCCGACTCCGGCGCGCCCCCCGGCAAGCGCCACGGCGTTCCTCCGCGGCCGCGGTGCTGTGATGATCCCGGGCGTCAGTCTACGAAGGAGGCCGGTTCGTTGCCACCCTGCTCGCCCCCGCGCGTCCGGGCGAGAAACAGCACGATCCTGCGATTCACCTCCTCGGGGCGATCGAGATGGAGGAAGTGTCCGGCACCCGCGACGACGGAGGTGGCGCTGCCGTCGGGGAGCACGTCGCGCACATGGTCGGTGAGGGCGGACTGCATGCATCCGTCGTCGGCGCCGTGCAGATACAGGGTGCGGCAACGAGGTTCACCCAACCAGTCGTCGCGGAGATCGGCGTATCTCACGGCGGTCCGGGGGCGGCGCATCGCTCGGTAGTAACCCAGCGCTGCGGACCGATGCGCCCGCGTCGGCAGGGCGGCCAGGGCATGGTCGATGTCGAGGTCGTAATGGGGCCGTGGGTCCCCGGGGTGTCGCAACCGCCAGCGTCTCCACAGCAACGGGATCAGCCAGTCCAGACTCCGCTCGGGCAGCCACGGCAATTGGTTGAACCCGATGTACCAACTCATCGTCGCCTGCCGGACCAGCAACCGGACCGCACCGCGCCCATCGGCGACCGCGCGCCGGATCGCGGGTATCGGCGGCACCGACATCGCGACCACCGCGGAGTAGGGGTTGTCCGAGCGGTGCGAGAGGGCGTTGACCGTCAAGGCACCCCAGTCGTGCCCGATCAGCACCGCGTCCGGCCCGGCACCGACCGCGCGGTGGATGGCGCGGGCATCGTAGGCGAGCGCCGCGACGTGAAAGTCCTTGTCCGGCGGTATGTCCGACGGCGAGTAGCCGCGGGTGAACGGCGCGATGACGCGGTACCCCGCGGCGACGAGTTCGGGTGCGAGGTGGCGCCACGTCCACGCCGAATCGGGAAACCCGTGGAGGCACACCGCAACCGGGCCGTCGGCCGGACCCCACGCCAGTGCGCGCAGAGTGATGTGCCCGAGGTCGATGGTCTCGCGTCGGGGGCCGTCCGGGGCGACGGGGTCGCGCGACTCGGCGTCGCGTGCGTCTGGTGAGCTCTGGGTCATCGGCGTCAATGTAACGCCCATATCCGACCACCGCATCGACTTGCGCGCTTCGACCCGCTTCCGATCAGACCGCGATGCCGGCGAATCCTGTCTCTCGGACAACTCCGTCGACGAGGCGGAAGGTACGGGACTCCCCGACCTCGGCCGTCAGCGGGAAGTCTGTGCGGACGTGCGCGCCGCGCGACTCGGTGCGGGCGCCGGCCGCCGCGACGACCGCAGACGCGGTCAGCGTGAGCGCCGCGTCCTCGACGTCACCCACGTTGTCGGGGACACGCCGCGGCGCATTCGCGATGATGTCGGCGGCGAGCGCCAGTCCGTCAGCGGACCGGCGCAGCGCGACCCGCCGCGACATCGTGTCCTGCAGCAGCCCGCGGTCGAGGATCGGCACCGGCTCCGCCGCCGGTCGGGACGCCACAGCGGCCGGCCGCAGGTCACGTCGGCCCACCGCGACCGCAGCGGCACGACGTCCCATGACGAGCCCCTCGAGCAGGCTGTTCGACGCGAGGCGGTTGGCCCCGTGCAGTCCGGTGCGTGCGACCTCACCGGCGGCCAGGAGCCCGTCGACGACGGTGCGCGCCTCGTCGTCGGTCACCACGCCGCCACAAAGGTAGTGGGCACCGGGCACCACCGGGATGCGGTTGTCGGCGGGGTCGAGACCGGCCGCCCGGATTCCCGCGCTGACCGTCGGGAACCGACGCTCGAAGTCGTGCACCTCGCTGATGTCGAGGTAGACGCAGGGATGCCCCGTCAGTTCGATCGCGGTCTCCACGGCGTTCGCGACCACGTCGCGGGGTGCGAGGTCGCCCATCGGGTGCACGCCGTCGGTCACCGACCGTCCGTGTACATCGACGAGTCGACCGCCCTCACCCCGCACCGCCTCACTGATCAGCGTCCGACGGCCACGGGCGCCCGGCGTGTAGAGCATCGTCGGGTGGAACTGGATGAACTCGAGGTCGGCGACGTGCGCGCCGGCCCGCAGTGCCAGGGCGATACCGTCGCAGGTGGCGCCGCCCGGGTTGGTCGTCGCCGCGTAGAGATGACCGGCGCCGCCGGTCGCGAGCAGGACCGTCGGCGCGTCGACCACACCCCGGCGGCCGTGTCGCAGGTAGGAGACACCTGCCACGTGATCGTCGGACACCAGCACATCGGTGACGATCGCGTCGTCGAGGAAGCGGATCGACGCCCCGGACGCAACCCCGGCAGTTCGCTGCGCGACTGCACTGTGGAGCGCCCGCTGGATCGCGGCACCCGTCGCGTCGCCACCGGCGTGGATGATGCGTCGCACCGAGTGCCCACCCTCGCGGGTGCGCAGGAGTTCGCCGTCGGCATCACGATCGAACTCGGCACCCCACTCGATCAGCGCGGACACCGAGGACCATCCGTCGGCGAGGATCGGGCGCGAGGCGATCGCGTCGGTGAGACCGCCGCCCGCGGCGAGGGTGTCGGCGAGATGGAGGTCGATCGAATCCGTGTCGTCCCGGCCGGCGGGACGGACATCGGGCATGACCACCGCGACCCCGCCCTGGGCGTAGAACGTCGACGTCGGCTGCTCGCCACGATCGGGACGCCAACTCGGGCCCTTGTTCACGACGACGACCGACAATCCGCCCTCCGCGGCGCACAGCGCGGCGGTCAGTCCGGCGATGCCGGCCCCGACCACCACGAGATCGGCACGGGACGCGGTGTCCGCACCCGTGACCAGTCGATGTGTCGACGCACTCATGTCATCCGCCTTTCGCCGGGTCGTACTGTCGACAACCCTGGCGAGGTGTTTTCGATTCCCAGTCGAAAACCCTACTCCGCAGATCCCGGTAGGGAAATGTCTGAGGGTCGCGATGTTTGATCAGCCCGGATCGCGGCAACCCCGACCACCATGAAAACCCTCTGGTTCGACCCAGCGAGCGACACCGACCAGGCCGGGCTCCCCGATGTGCGTCCCGAGACCACGCCGTTCGGGAGCGTCGACACCTATGACCAGGTCGTCGTGGGCGGTGGGATCACCGGTCTGACCACCGGACTCCTGCTGGCGAAGGCCGGTCAGAAGGTCGCCGTGCTCGAGGCGCGCCACATCGGCGCCGCCGCGACCGGGCACACCACCGGCAAGCTCTCGCTGCTGCAGGGCACGAGGTTGTCGTCGATCTCGAGTCGTCACGGGAAGTCCGCGGTACAGGACTACGTCGACGCGAATCGCGAAGGGCAGGCATGGCTGCGGGAGTATCTGTTCCACCGGGGCCTCCGGGTCGACGAACGCGCCGCGTTGACCTTCGCGGCGACGGCGTCGGGCGCGAAGACCGTCGAGAAGGAGTTCGAGGCCTGCCGGGCACACGACATCCCGGTGGAGCACGTCGACTGCCCGGAGCTGCCCTTCGAGATCCACACCGCGATACGCCTGGAGGCTCAGGCTCAGATCGACCCGATGGTGGTGCTGCGTGCGCTGGCCGACGATCTGCGCGCACACGGCGGTCAGCTCTACGAGGGCGTACGCGTACAGGGACTGCGCCACGGCTCGCCCCACACGCTCACGACCGACTCCGGTGACGTCCGGGCCGACTCGGTCGTCATCGCGACCGGTGTCCCGTTCCTCGACCGCGCCGGGTTCTTCGCCCGGGTGCATCCACAGCGCTCCTATGCGGCGGCTTTCACCGTCGACGAGGAGATCCCCCGCGAGATGTACCTCGGCGCCGACGACCCGTCGATCTCCCTGCGGACCGCGACACGGCCCGGCTACGACGGCGAACTGCTGATGGTCGGCGGTTTCGGTCACGAGGTGGGCCGCACGAAGTCCGAACGCCAACACGCGCTCGACATGATCGCGTGGACCGAGAAGCACTTCCCCACCGCGCGCATGGTGGCGCGGTGGTCGGCGCAGGATTACATGACGATCGACGAATTACCCTATGTCGGGGCGCTTCTGCCCGGCATGGAGAGCGTTCAGGTCGCCACCGGATTCGCGAAGTGGGGACTCACCAACGGCGTGGCCGCGGCGTTGTCCATGACCGGACGCATCCTCGGATCCGAGCCGCCCTGGTCCAAGAGCCTGCGGCCCTGGCGCACCTCCGAGATCACCAGGCCCGGATCGCTGGCCTCAGCCGCATCGGCCAACGCGCAGGTCGCGGCATACATGGTCGGCGGTTACCTGAGTCTGTTGAAGCCCGCGAACTCCTCGCCGGACGAGGGCGACGGCAGCGTCGGGCACTCCGGAGCGACACCGAAGGGCGTCTGCACCGTGGCGGGACAGACACGGTCCGTCGCACCGCTGTGCACTCATCTGTACGGAGTGTTGCGCTGGAACGACGCCGAGCAGTCCTGGGACTGTCCGCTACACGGTTCGCGCTTCAGCCACACCGGCGAGGTGCTCGAGGGGCCGGCGACGCGAAAGCTGTTCTCGCAGGACACATCCGAACACTGATTCGCCCCACCGTACCAGATCAACAGCAATCGACCTCGAACCGAACGAACGGAGATCACACGAGATGAACCGAACCGAACGCCACACCTCCGCCACCCCCGCACAGGTCTGGTCGGTGTTGTCCAACGGATGGCTCTACTCGTCCTGGGTCGTCGGCGCATCGCGGATCCGCGACGTCGATCCCACCTGGCCGCAGGCCGGGTCCAAGATCCATCACTCGGTGGGGTTGTGGCCCGCACTTCTCGACGACGAGACCGAATCTCTCGAATCGAAGGCCGGTCTTCTCGAACTCTCGGCTGCCGCTTGGCCGTTCGGGCGGGCCCGCATCCGCATGACCGTCGAGAAGGACGGCAACGGTTCCCTCATCGGCATGGAGGAGTTCGTCGAGACCGCACCGCTGAAGTGGATTCCGCCGGTGGTGCAACAGACCGCGATGACACCCCGGCTCAACGAGTGCCTGACTCGACTGGCGCTACTCGCCGAGCGGCAGGCGAGCTGAGCCGCGGACACCGTCGCCGACCAGGTCAGCGCGATTCGCTCATCTCTCCACGCGTCGCGGATTCGGATGCGCGGCGCCGCAGTCGTTCTCGGTACCCGTAGGTAGCCCTGAGCACGTCGTCGTGACTGTCGGCGCTCGACCCGAGGGCGCCGGCGAAGATCCCCATCGACGTCGCCAGCCACGCAAGCTGGAGGTAATTGTTCAGACCGGCCTGAAAACCCAGCTGGGAGGACAGGAAGGTCTCGTCGATGACGGTCATCGCGGCGATCAGCGTCGCGATGAACAAACCCGCGTAGAGGACCACCGCGCTGAAGGCGACCGTGCAGACCGTGGCCGTGTTGTAGAGGCGGGCACGCTGCCTGGGTGTGTCGGCGGTGCGTTGCCAGAGGCGGTTGTTCACGATCAGCCAGAGCGAGGCCAAGATCATCGACAGGATCGAGATGGCGGCCAGCCGCCACGGGCTCAGCGCATTCGCCATCGACCAGATGGTGGAGAAGAAGATGCCGAACGACGCCGCCGCGGCGGCGGCCGCGGTCATGCCGGTCAGCGTCGGGATCAGGCGCCACGGGCGATTTCCCCGGACCATCCCGGCCGTCAATCGTATTCGCCCGAAATTGCTTGTCGCCAGCACGTATTCGGTGTCGCCGTCACGCACGACGAGCAGGCCGCGAGTTCTCTCGAACGGCTCGGTCGAGGAATCGTTCAGCGCAGACACCACCGTCGCGATGAAGTTGCCCAGCCGTCGTCGAGGTGAGGGCCCGAGCGCCGGGAGCGAGATGACCGCAGCCCCGCGTTCGCGGTCGAGTTCGGCGATGACGACCCGCTCCCGGGAGCTCCGGTCCCGCCCCGCCCCGACGGGAAGGGAGTAGAGGCGGGGCATCTCCGTCACGAACACCACCGCCTCGTCCGGGACGCGGTCGGTGCCCCACACGGTTTCCAGGTCACCGCGCGGGGTCATCTGGAGCGTGGTGTCCCTGCTGACGGTGACTCCCAGGTAGTCCATGCCGAACTGCTCGGCGATCTTGCGAATCCGCTGCTCGCCGTTCAGGATCAGCGTCTCGGGCAAGCCGTGCTCGGCCACCATGCGCAGACTCGGGATGCTCCTGCCCTCCTGATGTTCGAAGGTCCTCAGCCGGTGGGTGGGTCGGTTGGTGTCAGTCCGGGGGTTCGGGTTCGCCGGCCGCCGGCGACTCGAGATCTTCCTCGTCTCCGGTCGTCGCCGGCTCGGACCCCGTCTCCTGGCCGTCCGGCTCGTCGACGTGCTTGCCTTCGAGTTCGTCGACCTTGCGGCGCGCGTCGTCGGGGGTCTGGTCCGGTGTTCCGGTCTCGGCCGGCTCCATCGGCAGTTCTTCGGACATAAAGGTGCGCTCACCATCCAATCTGCTCGGTTCTTCCGGATACGTCCGGTTTCCCGGGATCCGCGGCTCCCAAACACCGCCGAGCGCACGCGCGCCGACCCCTGGGAAGTGTGGGCCGGTCGCGACACCCCGCAGACGTCAGGACTTTCGCACGAACAACCCGATCGGACGAAACGCTTCCCGACCCTCGGGATCGGCGCCCTTGTCGGCGTCGGCCTTCTGGTGATCGCGATGCTGGCGATCATCATCGGGCTCATCGCGATGGTGTTCTGACCGCCGTTCGTGTCCCGGACGGTCGACGGTGATCGTCGAGAGCCCCGCGTCCGATTGAATCCCGTTGCTGGAGCCCAGCATCGACACGGAGTCCACCGTGTCATCCGGGGTCGGCGCGACGTGTCGCGGCGCATCGGTGCTGTGCTCGACCGGCGCGAGTTGCGTGCTGTTCATGCGCGGCCGCCTCCTCACGGTTGTCCGGGCACGTCGATTCGATACGGATGCCCAGCCGGGCGTCCCTCAAACATCTCGACCCGGCCGCCCGAAGGCGAACCGGGCCGACGGTCGATCAGAGCGTGGCGGTATCGATGACGAACCGGTAGCGCACGTCCGAGGCCACCACGCGGTCGTAGGCCTCGTTGATCTGGTCTGCGGAGATGAGCTCGATCTCGGCACCGATGCCGTGCTCGGCGCAGAAGTCGAGCATCTCCTGGGTCTGGGCGATCCCACCGATCATGGATCCGGAGAAGCTGCGGCGCTTGCCGATCAGGGCGCCGGCCGGCACCTCGATCGGGTGTTCGGGCAGACCGAGTTCGACGAGCGTGCCGTCGAGCGCGAGCATGTTCAGGTACTTGCCGATGTCGAGATTGGCCGACACCGTGTTGAGGATGAGGTCGAATCGGCCACGCAGATCGCGGAAGGTCTGCGGATCGCTTGTCGCGTAGTAGTGGTCGGCGCCGAGCCGCAGACCGTCCTCCATCTTCTTCAGCGACTGCGACAGCACCGTCACCTCCGCGCCGAGCGCATGCGCGATCTTCACCCCCACATGCCCGAGACCACCGAGGCCGATGATGGCGACCTTCTTGCCGGGACCCGCATCCCAATGCCGCAGTGGCGAATACAGCGTGATCCCGGCGCACTGAAGAGGAGCCGCCACGTCGAGCGCGATTCCCTCCGGGATGCGGCAGACGTAGTTCTCGTCGACGACGATGGACGAGCTGTAACCGCCGTGCGTGGGCTCACCGTCGCGGCCGATCGAGTTGTACGTGCCGGTGTTGCCGCGCTCGCAGTACTGCTCCTCGCCGAGCCGGCACGGTTCGCACTCGCGGCACGAGTCGACGAAACAGCCCACGCCGACCCGGTCGCCGACCGCGTGGCGGGTGACGTTCTCGCCGACAGCGGCGACCGTGCCCGCGATCTCATGGCCCGGCACCACCGGGAACCTGGTGCCGTTCCACTCGTTGCGCGCGGTGTGGATGTCGGAGTGACAGATCCCCGAGTAGGCGATGTCGATCGCGACGTCGTCGGGGCCGAGGTCCCGCCGTTTGATGGTGGCCGGTTCGAGGGGGCGGTCGGCTGCCGGAGCGATGTACGCGTTGACCGTCGTGGGCATGACGAGAACTCCTAAGGAC
Organism: Gordonia westfalica; assembly: GCF_900105725.1. Taxonomy (NCBI): domain Bacteria; kingdom Bacillati; phylum Actinomycetota; class Actinomycetes; order Mycobacteriales; family Gordoniaceae; genus Gordonia; species Gordonia westfalica. Next base: position 4,238,964 of record NZ_FNLM01000034.1, on the reverse strand, counting down.
TTGGGTATCGGAGGTTGAACATCCTCGGACCGTGACCAGTCTGCCGACGCCCGGGCCTCACCGCCACAACGCCACGCGGCAATCCGACGCACCGCGTCGAGCCACTGGATCGGACATCGAAGATCGTTACAATGGCCGACGGTGACGATCAACAGCTCGGTCGACGACGGCCGGCGCTCGCAGTTGCAACCGGTGTCGCCCATCGCCGAGATCACGCGATTCGGAGCGACCACTGCCCACGCGGCTGCGGGCATCGGACGATTCGTCCTACACACGGCAGGCGACGCGATTCGCGGTCGCGCGCCCAGCTCTGCGCGCGTCGCGCACGAGCTACGGTCCACGTTCGAGCATCTGGGCCCGACCTACGTGAAGCTCGGACAACTCATCGCCTCGAGTCCAGGGGTGTTCTCCGACGCGCTGTCCGCGGAGTTCGAGACACTTCTCGACCGCGTCAAACCTGCCGATCCCGAATCGATGCGCGCCCAGTTCGTCGCCGAACTCGGCCGCCCGCCCGAAGAGGTCTTCGCGGCCTTCGATCCGGTGCCGATCGCCTCGGCGTCGATCGCCCAGGTCCACACCGCGACCCTGCGCACCGGCGAGGAGGTCGTCGTCAAGATCCAGCGACCCGGGATCGCCGACCGTCTCGCCCCTGATGTCGCGATCCTCGAACGTCTCGCGGGTCTCGCCGAGATCTCCGAGTACGGCCGAATGCTCAGCGCACGCCACGTCGTCGAGGATTTCGCTGCCGGTCTGGACGCCGAACTGGACTTCCGCATCGAGGCCGACACCATGCGCGAGTGGTACGAGTGCCTCCAACCCGGCCCCTTCGGCGACCGCGTCCGCGTCCCACGCGTGTACGACGAGTTCACGACCCCGCGGGTCCTGACCATGGAGCGCATCCACGCGGTCCGGATCGACGACGCCGCCGCCGTTCGGGCGGCCGGTCACGACGGCGTCGCGCTGTGCCGCAACCTGCTGCTGTCACTGCTGGATTCGGCGTTCCACGGCGGCCTGTTCCACGGCGATCTCCACGCCGGCAACGTCCTCGTCGACGACACCGGGAAGATCGTGCTGCTCGATTTCGGCATCGTCGGCCGGTTCACCCCGCGCACACGCCGGATCCTTCGGCAGCTCGTCGTCGACCTGGTGGTCCGGGCGGACTACGAATCCGCAGGTCGCGCGATCTTCCTGCTGGGTGCGGTCCACAAGCCGGGTTCGACCACCCAGGGCGCCGAGGACATCAAGAAGGTCACGACCCCGCTGTCGACCACCGATCTCGGCTCGATGTCGTATACCGACCTGGGCCGACAGCTCGCCGCCGTGGCGAAGGCTCACGACGCCCGACTCCCCCGCGAGCTGGTTCTCGTTGGCAAACAGCTGCTGTACGTTGAGAAATACATGAAACTCCTGGCGCCGCGGTGGAAAGCCATGTCGGACAAGGAGATCTACGGCTACATGGCAGGCATATTCAAGGAGGCCGAACGTGATCGGCGAGCCGATCGCGATCGGCGGAACTGACATCTGTGCCCAATAACGGCATGTCGGGCCTACTGACGCGTACGGATCGCGATCCGCCCGCTAGGGTGATACCGATTACGCTGCTGATTCACAGGAGTCACACATGAGACGTTTCGTGCCGGCACTGCTGGCCTTCTTCGGTGCTGCGTTCGTCGCGGTCGCCATCGCCATCCCGCTTTACCTGGTCCCGCTGCTGAAGGTGGTGCCCCTCGATCTCGACATCACCTCGGATGCGACGACCGTCGCCGCCGACGGGTCCACCGGCGACCGCTTCCCGGCGGTGATCTTCGACCGTTGCTCGGTATCGGAGGATCGCGCCCGCACTCTCGAGGCGCATCTGACCCAGCAGCGCCGCTCGGTGATCGTCGAGCCGTCTGACAGCCGTCAGGCCACGCTGCAGTCCGCACAGACCGTCCTCATCGACCGTCTGCGGGACGCCGAAGGCCAGGAGACCGAGCCCAGCGTCGCGGCCGCCGGGGAGACCCGCACGTGTGAGGACGGCTTGCTCACCGCGTCCATCGACCGTGTGTCGGTGAACCGGAAGACGTCGGTCCCCAACGGTGCGGTGAGCTCGCTGCAGCTCGAGGCCGTGCCGCCGGGCGGCAACGTGAACGACGTGTCGGTCGCTCTGGACAACCGCAAGGGCTTCCAGTACAAGTTCGGCTTCGACGTCCAGAAGAGGGACTACCTCTACTACGACCTCAACACCCGCCAGGACTGCACCGCGAAGTTCCAGGACGAGGTGGAGATCAAGGGCGTGAAGACGTTGCACTTCGCGTGTGACGTCCCGGAGAAGGATCTCTCGACCCTGCCGAACGCACAGGGCGAGGCCGCCCTCGGCACCATGCTGACGATGCCCGCCAGGTGGTGGGGCATCAGCGGTCCCGGCGTCCGACCGAACGATCCGATCACGATGCACCGCCACGCCTCGGCGACCCGCAACGTGTATGTCGAGCCCATCACCGGCACCATCGTCGACGGACTCGAGGAGCAGCACCAGTACTTCAAGTCGCCCGACCAGAGCGAGGCCACCCCTGAGGTGGTGCGCGAGTTCCGCATGGATGCGCTGAAGGGCACCTTCAAGTGGGCCGACGGAATCGTCACGAAGCAGGCCGACACGGCCAGCGGCTACGTCACGCAGCTGAAGGTCCTGGGCATGTGGCTGCCGATCATCCTCGGCGTGCTCGGCGCGATCATGCTCGTCGTCGCCGGTCTCATGTTCTTCCGTGGACGTCGTGACGACGATGCGGTGACGGCCGGCCCGGCGCCGACCTCGCCCGCCGCGGACGAGCGGACCACCTCGCTGAACAAGCGGGATGCCCCGCAGGCCGGTGGCTCCTCGGCAGCCGGCAACCCGTGGGAGCGGCCCACCGAGCAGATCCCGAAGGTCGACGGCGGCGCACCGCCGGCCGACGACTCGGCGACGCGCAGCTTCCGCAAGCAGCCGCCGCCCGAGTAGGGCCCAACTGCTCCAGCGACCACCGCGGGCGCATCCGGTACTCACCGGATGCGCCCGCGGTGTTTTGGTGCACCTATCGCTCCCTGATCCGAAAGAACGCAATGCAAGGGGCTCCGCTGCCCGGTGCGACACCGTCGCCCACCCAACCACCGGTCGACGTCAACCCGACCCGCAGACTTCGATCGACGTCTGCCGGTCAAGTCGAGGTTCGGCAGTCGGGCTCCGGACGCTCCTGAAGGGAGCGAAGATTGCCCCGCAGCGCCCCTCCCGCCGGTCGAGTAGGGCCGAGCCGCAAGGTGAGGCCCGTATCGAGGCCGGCGACCCGACGCCCACACACAACAAGGGCCGGTGACCCGAAGGTCACCGGCCCTTGCCGTTGTCTCTATGGAGTTGCGAGACCGTTCACTCGGCTCAGAAGAACGCCGGGCGGAAGGTCTTGGCCCACGACTCCTTGAAGGTTCCCTGCCAGTAGTCCCACCAGTGCGCACCGTCCGGGTGATCCGGGTGGTGAGCTTGACGCCCGGGACGAGGGCCAGGCGGCCGACGTAGAGCTGGCTGCTGGTCGACGCGGCGACCTCGAGCGGGATCATCTGAGCGAACTTGACCGGGTCGAAGTTGCTGCTGGACGGATTGACCGAGGAGTCGTACTTGCTGCCCACGCCGCTGCCGGACGAGACGTAGACGTTCTTACCCGCCAGGTTGCCCGCGCTCAGGAACGGGTCGTTCTGGAACCAGGTACCCGCGGGGTAGAAGCCCCACATGTTGAACGGGTTGCCGCCCATCTCGGCGACCGAGGCCATGATGCCCTGGGTGAAGCCGGGCATCGTCACCGTCGGGTAGCCGCTGTAGGACGCGACGGCCTTGTAGAAGCCGGGATGGCGCGAGGCCAGGTTCAGGGCCGAGGTGCCCGACATGGAGAGGCCGGCGATGCCGTTGCGACGGTTGTCGCTGCCATGGCGAGCGGCCATGTAACCCGGCAGCTCACGGGTCAGGAAGGTCTCCCACTTCTGGACGCCCAGCGCGGGGTCGGCCGACTGCCAGTCGGTGTAGAAGCTGCCGCCGCCGCCGAACGGGATCGCGACGTTGGTGCCCTTGCCCGCCATCCAGCGGGCGACGTTGGTGTTGATCAGCCAGCCGCTGTTGTTGTTCGGGGCGCGGAGTCCGTCGAGGAGGTACAGCGTCGGCTTCGGTCCGCCGCCGCCGGCCGAGACGATGCACACGGGCACGGTCCGGTTCATGGCGTTCGAGCGGACGTATTCGACGTTGCAGCCGTTGGCTGCGGACGCCGGCGGAGCTGCGACCAGCGTGGCACCTGACACGGCCACGAGAGCCACGAGTCCGGCGACGAGGCGCTTACGGGCGCGAGTCAGCATTCGTCAGTTTTCCTTTGGATCTCCAGGGCCGAACCGGCCGCTGTCTGGATCTTGCCTACCGGGTACTGCGGGAGTCGTTCGTAGGGGGATTGTATTGATCCCCGCCGTGAGCGGTACCCGTCGCCGTGAAGTGTAACGGCACGATAACGTCGCGGCAAAGGCTGGAACCCGCATCGTGATCCCGATCGGCTGTGCCACGCGTCACACCCACCCCATCGTGAACAGCCCATATGACCCATACGCGGCACCAATGTCTGGTTTTGCCCTCTGAACGAACGAAATTGCCGCGACCGCACCGTTATTCGTTTGGGTGGTTAACGGTGATACGGAGATCGTCACGCACCCGAGCTCGACCGCATCGATCAACACGCCTCGGCCGGGCGCCGCACTCACTAGGGTCGGGGCCGTGGACATGGGTCAATACCTCGGCGCCGACGCGACCGCCCTCGCCGAGCTCGTCGCCTCTGGTGAGGTCACGGCAGCCGAACTCCTCGACCTCGCACGCTCCCGCGCCGCCGCGGTGAATCCCGACCTGAACGCGATCGTCATCCCGATGGATGCCGACGCCGACAGCCGGGTCCGCGCGGAGCTGACCGGACCGTTCGCAGGCGTCCCGTTCCTGATCAAGGACCTCGCGCAGGACTTCCGCGGCTATCCGACGACGCGCGGCTCCCGGTCACTCGCCCGGCATGTGGCCACCGAGCACGCGACGGTCGTGCAGCGCTTCCTCGACGCGGGGCTGGTCATCTTCGGCAAGACCAACACCCCGGAGTTCGGCGCCAAGGCGGTCACCGAGTCCACACTCTGGGGTCCGGCACGCAACCCGTGGAACCTCGACGTCACCCCGGGCGGCTCGTCCGGCGGCAGCGCCGCCGCCGTGGCCGCCGGTGTCGTGCCCGCGGCCGGCGCCAACGACGGCGGCGGGTCCATCCGCATCCCCGCGGCGTGCAACGGGCTCGTCGGGCTGAAGGCCTCGCGCGGCCTGATGCCCTTCGGCCCGGCGAACGGCGAGCCGCTCTTCGGGATGGGAGTCGAGGGCGTCGTGACCCGCACGGTGCGCGACGCGGCCGCCCTCTACGACGCGATCATCGGTCCCACCGCGTCGTCGACCTACCCCGCTCCCCTCCACACCGAGGCCTTCACGACGCGCATCGCCACTCCCCCGCGGCTGCTGCGGATCGGATTCACCACCCGTTCGGCCATCAACCCGGCGCCCCACCCCGAGGCGGTCGCAGCCGTCGAGCACGCCGCGAAGGTGCTCACCGAACTCGGCCATCACGTCGAAGAGGTGGACCCGCCGCACGACGACGCGGAGCTGGCGCGCGACTTCCTCGAGATCTGGTTCGCGAAGGCGGCCGCCCAGGTCGACGAGGCCCGTCGGTTGTCCGGGGCCGGCGACGCCGACTTCGAGGCCGACACACTCGCCCTCGCCGAGATCGGCCGCGCCGCCGGGGTCGTGCCGCTCTTCCGAGCGCTCGATCACGTCAACGACCACGTCCGCGCGCTCGAACGCTTCCACGGGACCCACGACCTGCTGCTGACCCCGACCCTCGCCGTGCCGCCACCGCCCGTCGGGTCGATGACGACCCCGCCTCTTCTGCAGCGGGCCGCGCGTCTCGCGGCCCGGGCGCGTGTCGGCCGGGTGATGTCGCGGGTGGGGATCGTCGACCAGCTCATCGAGGAGAACCTCGGCTGGGTTCCCTACACGCAGCTGGCGAACCTGACCGGCCGGCCGGCCATCAGTGTGCCGCTGCACTGGACCGACACCGGACTGCCGCTCGGGGTCCAGTTCGTGGGCAGGCTGGGCGCCGACGGCGATCTCCTCGCCCTCGCCGCATCCCTCGAGGACGCCGCGCCGTGGTTCCACCGGTACGCCGACATCTCGGTGTGACGCAGCGCTAATGTCTTCTCGAGATCACGTGTCCGGGTGAGGACACGCGGCACATCGACGCGGGGTGAGGAGTTGTCGTGACGAAGCAGGTGGCCGACGCGGTGGTCGTCGGTGCGGGTCTGGCGGGTCTGGTCGCGACATATGAGCTCACCAAGGCCGGTCGACGCGTGGTGGTCGTCGACCAGGAGAACCGCAACAACCTTGGCGGACAGGCATTCTGGTCGCTGGGCGGGCTCTTCATGGTCGACACCCCGGAGCAGCGCCGGCTCGGCATCTCCGACTCCGCGGACCTCGCGCTGCAGGACTGGATGGGGTCGGCGGGATTCGACCGCGACGACGAGGACTACTGGCCGCGTCAGTGGGCCCGGGCGTACGTCGACTTCGCGGCCACCGAGAAGCGGCAGTATCTGCACGACCTCGGGCTGCGCATCACCCCGATCGTCGGCTGGGCCGAACGCGGCGGCGGTTTCGCCGACGGTCACGGCAATTCCGTACCCCGCTTCCATCTCACCTGGGGCACCGGGCCCGAGGTGGTGCGGATCTTCGCCGAACCCGTCCTCGAAGCCGAGAAACGCGGACTGGTCGAGTTCCGGTTCCGCCATCGCGTCGACGAACTCGTCGTCGACGACGGTGTCGCAGTCGGCGTGCGGGGAGCCACCCTCGCGCCGACCGACCTCGAACGCGGCAAGGCGTCGGACCGCGATGTGGTGGGCGAGTTCGAGATTCGTGCGGGAGCGGTCATCGTGACCTCCGGCGGCATCGGCCACAACCACGATCTGATCCGCAAGAACTGGCCGGTCGATCGTCTGGGACCGGCACCGAAGACGATGATCTCCGGGGTTCCGGCACATGTCGACGGACGCATGCTGGGGATCAGCGAGGACGCGGGCGCGAGCATCGTGAACCGTGACCGCATGTGGCACTACACCGAGGGCATCCACAACTGGGACCCGATCTGGCCCGACCACGCCATCCGGATCATCCCCGGCCCGTCGTCGTTGTGGCTCGACGCCAACGGCAATCGGCTCGCGCCGCCGAACTTCCCGGGCTTCGACACGAACTCGACGATGAAAGCGATCCTCGCCGCCGGTCACGACTATTCGTGGTTCATCCTCACCCAATCCATCGTCGAGAAGGAGTTCATGCTGTCGGGCTCCGAGCAGAACCCCGACATCACCTCCAAGGATCTCAAGCTGGCCGCAAAGAGCCGCCTCGCCAAGGGCGCGGCCGCTCCGGTGGATGCGTTCGTACGCAACGGCATCGACTTCGTGGTCGCCGACAACCTGCCCGAACTCGTCAGCGGGATGAACGCGATCGCGCGCGGCCCCGAGCTCGACCTCGCGCACATCGAGCGCGTCATCTCCGCCCGCGACGCCGAGGTGGAGAACAAGTTCTCCAAGGACGCCCAGCTGATGGCGATCAACAACGCCCGACAGTTCATCGGCGACAAGATCGTTCGCGTGGCCAAGCCGCATCGCATCCTCGACCCCGCTCACGGACCCCTGATCGCGGTGCGGCTCAACGTCCTCACGCGCAAGACCCTCGGCGGCCTCGAGACCAACCTCGACTCGCAGGTGCTGCGACCCGACGGCAGCGCGTTCGACGGCCTGTTCGCGGCCGGCGAGGTCGCGGGCTTCGGCGGCGGCGGGGTACACGGCTACAACGCCCTCGAGGGCACCTTCCTGGGCGGGTGCATCTTCTCCGGTCGCGCGGCCGGTAGGGCCGTCGCGCGCGGCTGATCCCACACTCCGGCGCGGTGTCCGAACCCGGTTCCGAAAAGGGTTGCCTGCCCTACATTTTCGCATCCCCGTCGGTGATCGAATTTCGGACATGCGTCGGCTAGGGTATTGGGCGTGCCGGTCCCGCAGACGATCCTGACCCGAAAGACCAAGTCGGCGATCTTTCTCGTCCTCACCATCAGCGACGGTGGCGAGGACACGGTTCGTGATGTGCTGGAGGAGATCCCGGGCCTCAACAACGCGGTGTCCTCGCGTGCCCCCGAGGCCGCGCTGGCGGGCATCGTCTCGATCGGTTCGGATGCCTGGGACCGACTCTTCGACGGGCCCCGCCCACTGTCGCTGCGCCCGTTCGTCCCGTATGAGGGCGAGGTCCACACCGCGCCGGCCACCCCGGCCGATCTGCTGGTGCACATCAAGTCCGACCAGATGGACCTGTGCTTCGAGCTCGGCCGTCTGATCACCGACGCCCTCGGCGAGGCGGTGACCGTCGTCGACGAGGTGCACGGCTTCCGCTACTTCGACCTGCGCGATCTCATCGGCTTCGTCGACGGCACCGAGAACCCGATCGGACAGGCCGCGGTCGACGCGATCACCGTCGGCGACGAGGACCCCGACTTCGCCGGCGGCAGCTACGTCGCGATCCAGCGCTACGTCCACGACCTGTCATCGTGGAACGACCTGAGCACGAGCGACCAGGAAGCCGCGATCGGGCGGACCAAGCTCGACAACGTCGAGATGTCCGACGACGTGAAGCCCGTCAACTCGCACATCGCGCTCAACAAGGTCGAGGACGAGAACGGCGAGGAGATCGACGTCGTCCGCGACAACATGCCCTACGGAGACGTCTCCGGGGCCGGCGAGAACGGCACTTTCTACATCGCCTACTCCGCCGGACCCGACGTCACCGAGGAGATGCTGCGCAAGATGTTCATCGGCGATCCGCCGGGGACCTACGACCGCCTCCTCGACTTCACCACCGCCGTCACCGGTGCGCAGTTCTTCACCCCGACCCTCGACTTCCTCGAGGATCTGCCGCCCGCACCCCAGACATCCGAACCCACCACCCAGGTCCCGTCCGGCCGCGCCGACGGTTCCCTGGGAATCGGTTCCCTGCACTAGTCCCAGCCCGACACCGACCCACGCCGACAGACCCACCGCCCGTCACCACCGCACCAGGAGGCCACCATGAACAACCTGCACCGCGAGCTCGCTCCCATCTCCGAGGCCGCGTGGGCGGAGATCGAGGAGGAGGCGACCCGGTCGTTCAAGCGGAACGTCGCCGGTCGCCGGCTCGTCGACGTGAAGGGTCCTATGGGTGCCGACACGGCCGCGGTGACGCTGGGCCATCGCAGCAAGATCGACTCGCCGGCCGACGGCATCCAGGCCTTCATCCGGCGCACCCAGTCCCTCGTCGAGTTGAAGGTGCCGTTCACCGTCTCCCGTGAGGCCATCGACGATGTGGACCGCGGCGCGCAGGACTCCGACTGGGATCCGGTCGTCGAGGCCGCGCGCCAGCTCGCGCTCGCCGAGGACCGGGCGATCTTCGAGGGCTATGCCGCCGCATCGATCAGCGGTATCCGCACCGAGGCCACGGCGACCCCGATCCAGCTGCCCGAGGACGTCCGCGACTACCCGGAGGCCGTCAGTCAGGCACTGACCACCCTGCGGCTCGCCTCGGTCGACGGGCCGTACTCGGTCGCCATGTCGGCCGAGGTGTACACCCAGGTCAACGAGACATCGAACCACGGCTACCCCATCCGCCAGCACATCCAGCGGCTCCTCGACGGGGACATCGTCTGGGCGCCGGCCATCCGCGGCGCATTCGTCATGAGCACCCGTGGCGGCGACTTCGAGCTGACGATCGGACAGGACGTGTCGATCGGCTACGACTCCCACGACGCCGACGTGGTGAACCTCTACTTCCAGGAGTCGTTCACCTACCTCACTCATACCGGGGAGGCGGCCGTCGCGCTGTTCGGCGGCTGAGCGACGAGACCGACGCACGTCACTTAGCGCAGGCAACTAGTCTGGCGCAGGTGATCGCAGTGACACCAGGCCCGCTCGCTCCGCTCCCGGCGCCCAGATGTTGACCCGCCTCATTCGTACGTACCTAGAGCGGTACCGCATCAACATCGTCATGGTGGTGTCGCTGCAGCTGGTGGCGACCGCGGCGATGCTGTACCTGCCGAGTCTGAACGCCGACATCATCGACAACGGCGTGGCGACCGGTGACACCGGCTACATCCTGCGCATCGGCGGGTGGATGCTGCTGGTGAGCGTCGTGCAGATCGTGGCGACGATCATCGCGCAGTTCTTCGGCGCCCGGGCCGCTCTCGGTGTGGGCCGCGACATCCGCGGCGATCTCCTGCACCGGGTGAACTCGTTCTCCGCCCGCGAGGTCGGCACCTTCGGCGCACCGTCGTTGATCACGCGAACGACGAACGACGTCCAGCAGGTGCAGATGCTGATCGTGATGAGCAGCGCGATCCTCGTGATGGCGCCCATCATGTGTTTCGGCGGCATCATCATGGGCATCCGCGAGGCCCCGGCACTGTGGTGGGTCATCGCGATCGCGGTGCCGATCCTCGGGCTGTCGATGGGTCTCGTCATCGCCCGCATGATCCCCGGTTTCCGCTCGATGCAGGAACGAATCGACGCGGTGAACCGGGTTCTGCGGGAACAGATCACCGGTATCCGCGTGGTGCGTGCCTTCGTCCGTGAAGAGCACGAGCGGAAGCGTTTCGCCGCCGCCAACGACCATCTCGCCGAGGCCACACTGCGGGTCGGCAAGCTGATGGCGCTGATGTTCCCCCTGGTCCTGGTGATCACGAACGTCACGATCGTCGCGGTCATCTGGTTCGGCGGGCACGCCGTGTCGGACGGCAGCGTCGAGATCGGCGCGCTCACCGCGTTGATGAGCTACGTGATGCAGATCCTGATGTCGGTGATGATGGCGTCGTTCCTGGCCATGATGGCTCCGCGCGCGGCGGTCTGTGCCGAGCGCATCACCGAGGTCCTCGACACCGAGACCTCGGTGCATCCGCCGCTCAACCCGATCGGCTTCTCCGGACATCCCGGCACCGTGGAATTCGACGACGCCGAGTTCCGCTATCCCGGCGCCGACGATCCGGTGTTGCGGGGCATCAGCTTCGGCGTGACACCGGGCACCACGACGGCCATCGTCGGATCGACCGGTTCCGGCAAGACGACGCTCCTCGGTCTCGTCCCCCGGCTCATCGACGCCACCGCGGGGACGGTGAGCGTGGGCGGCACCGACGTCAAGCGACTCGATCCCGACGAACTGCGGTCGGTGATCGGTCTCGTCCCGCAGCGCCCGTACCTGTTCTCCGGGACCATCCGGTCCAACATCCGGCACGGCAAGTCCGACGCCACCGACGAAGAGATCTGGGCGGCGCTGCGCATCGCGCAGGCCGAGGAGTTCGTCTCCGCGATGCCGGATGGCCTCGACACCAAGGTCTCGCAGGGTGGCACCACCGTCTCCGGCGGACAGCGGCAGCGGCTCGCGATCGCCCGCGCGCTGGTCCGCCGTCCCGCGATCTACCTGTTCGACGACTCGTTCTCGGCGCTCGACCTCACCACCGACGCCAAGCTGCGCGCGGCGCTGCGGCCCGCCACCCGGGACGCATCCGTGATCGTCGTCGCCCAACGCATCTCGACCATCGTCGACGCCGAGCAGATCGTCGTCCTCGACCGCGGCCGCATCGTCGGCATCGGCACACACGACGACCTGCTGGCGTCGTGTCCCACCTACGCCGAGATCGCCGAATCCCAGCTGGCCGTGGAGGAGCGCGCATGACCCGCCCGGGTGGACCGATGGCGGCCGGCGGCCCCGAATCCAAGCCCCGCTCGTTCTGGCCGTCGATCAAAAGGGTTGTCGCCCAGCTCGGTTCGTACCGCGGACTGATGACGGTCACCCTCACCTCGATCGTCGGCTCGGTGATCCTGCTGGCCATCGCGCCGCGCGTCCTCGGACATGCCACCGACCTCGTCTTCAACGGGGTCATCGGCCGCATGCTGCCGGCGGGCGTGTCGAAGGACCAGGCGGTCGGAGGTCTGCGCGCCCAGGGTGACGACACCTTCGCCGACATGGTCTCGTCGATGGATGTGACACCCGGCGTCGGAGTGGATTTCGGCGACGTCGGCCGAGTCCTGTTCATCACCTTCGCGATGTACGTCGTGGCGTCCGGGCTGGCCTGGCTGGCCGCATACCTGCTGAACATCGTCGTGGTCGAGACGATCCGGGAGCTGCGCGCCCGGGTCGAGGAGAAGGTCCACCGTCTGCCCCTGCGGTACTACGACACGATGCCGCGCGGTGAGCTGCTGAGCCGGGTCACCAACGACCTCGACAACCTGTCGCAGAGCATGCAGCAGACCGTCGCCCAGTTCGTGAACTCGGTGCTGACCGTGATCGCCCTGCTGGTGATGATGATCTGGATCTCGCCGCTGCTCGCACTGATCGCGGTCGCGACCGTACCGCTGGCGATCATCGCGACCGCCGTCATCGCGAAGCGTTCCAAGCCGCACTTCTCCGCGCAGTGGGCGTCGACCGGGGCTCTCAACGCCCAGGTCGAGGAGGCGTTCACCGGCCACGAGCTGGTCACCGCCTTCGGCCGTCAGCGCGAGATCGAGGCCACCTTCGACGAGCGCAACGAGAAGCTGTACCAGTCGAGTTGGCGTGCACAGTTCATCTCCGGCGTCATCATGCCGACCATCATGTTCCTCGGGAACCTCAACTACGTGGCCGTCGCCGTCGTCGGTGGCCTGCGCGTGGCGTCGGGTTCGCTGAGCCTCGGCGAGGTGCAGGCGTTCATCCAGTACTCACGCCAGTTCACGCAGCCGCTGACCCAGATCGGGTCGATGATCAATCTCATGCAGAGCGGTGTCGCCTCTGCCGAGCGCATCTTCGACATCCTCGACGCCGACGAGCAGACCCCGGACGTGGCGAACCCGAAGACCCCCGCGGTCGACAACGGGCTCATCGAGTTCGACGACGTCTCGTTCCGCTACGTCGAGGACAAGCCGCTGATCGAGAACCTCACCCTGACAGCGCGTGCCGGACACATGGTCGCGATCGTCGGGCCGACCGGCGCCGGCAAGACCACCCTGGTCAACCTGATCATGCGGTTCTACGACGTCGATTCCGGAACCATCCGTGTCGACGGCGTGGACTCGGCCGAGATGACCCGCGACGACCTGCGCGAGCGCACCGGCATGGTGCTGCAGGACTCGTGGCTGTTCGGCGGGACGATCTTCGACAACATCGCCTACGGCGACCCGTCCGCATCCCGCGAGGAGGTGCTCGAAGCCGCCCGGATGAGCCATGTCGACCACTTCGTCCGGACACTCCCGGACGGTTACGACACCGTTCTCGACGACGAGGGCGGCGGTGTCAGTGCCGGTGAGCGGCAGCTCATCACGATCGCCCGGGCGTTCCTCGCCCGGCCCACGATCCTCATCCTCGACGAGGCCACCAGCTCCGTCGACACCCGCACCGAGCTGCTCATCCAGAAGGCGATGGCCAACCTGCGCACCGATCGCACGAGTTTCGTGATCGCACACCGACTCTCGACGGTGCGCGACGCCGACGTGATCGTGGTGATGGAGGACGGCCACATCGTCGAGCAGGGCAACCATGAGGAACTCCTCGCCGCCCGCGGTGCATACTGCCGTCTCTACGAGAGTCAGTTCACCGGGGCGATCGAGGCGGGCTGAGCCGACCGCCACCCCGCCGACGGTTGTGGTCGACCAATCCGGACTTCGACCTGGGTTCCGTGTCCTCTGATCCGGCGTCGACGTCGAGGTGATCGCGCCCGACGCGGTTGACGTCGGTGGCTTCGTTAGTCTTCTGGAATGGCACGGCAGGCTGCGAGAGCGCTGCGGGGGATCACCCTGCAGCAACTGCGCTACTTCGTGGAGGTCGCCGCGGAGGGATCGATCAGTGCCGCGGCAGACATGCTCTATGTGGCTCAACCGACCATGTCCGCGGCGCTCAAGGACCTCGAAAGTCGGCTCGGACGTTCACTGTTCGTCCGCTCGAACCGGGGAGTCACTCTCACCGACGACGGGGCAGAGTTTCTCGGCTACGCGCGCCAGGTCGTCGAACAAGCGGAACTGCTGGAGCAGCGGTATCTCGGGCGCGGCCCCTCGCGCCGGCTCCTGGCCGTATCCACGCAACACTACTCATTCGTCGTCGATGCCTTTGCTCGCATGGTGAAAGCGTCCGACGCCGCCGAATACGCGTTCAGTCTTCGCGAGACCCGGACGTGGGACATCATCGAGGATGTTCGCACTCTGCGGAGTGAGGTCGGTGTGCTCTATCGCAACAGTTTCAACGCGAATGTGATCAACAAACTGCTCCGCGAAGCGGGGCTGACCTTTACGCCGATGTTCTTCACGGCACCGCACATCTTCATCGCCCGCACCAACCCGCTTGCGGGGAAAGAGATCGTCACGCTGGAGGATCTCGAAGACCTGCCGCGGCTGACGTTCGACCAGGGCGTGAACAACTCGTTCTACCTCGCCGAAGAAATCCTCTCCACACGTTCATCGAAGCAGGACATCCGCGTGAGCGACCGAGCAACCATCTTCAACCTGATGATCGGTCTCGGCGGTTACACCATCTCGACCGGCATCATCTCCGACGATCTGGATCCGTCGATAGTCGCTGTTCCGCTCGACGTGGACGAGCGCATCGAGATCGGTTGGATCGGGCATGCCTCGGTCTCGTTGACCGCCCAGGCCGAGCGATTCGTGGCGGAGATGCGCGATGTCGTCTCGAGCTTCGGAGTCGATCTCCTGACATAGCTGATTCCTATCCCCAGCTATCGCGAAGCGGAATTAGGCTATGGAAGCGCGCGTACTTACACTTCCTTCAATGCCGCCTCGGACCACCGGTTCCCGGGTGCCGTCGGCCTGACCCATCGGACCGTCACCATCGGGAACCCGGGTCGGAGTGCGGCGAAACTCAAACAGTGAACCGTGCGGTGGCGCCCGTCGCGCAACGCAGCGTAAACGATTGGGAATCTGATCAAACGTGACGAATGAATGTGTCTTCAGCATCAGCACGACTCGCTTCGACGAGGACTACACCCCGTCGAGCAACTCGCGCGAGACGACGAACTTCGCGAATCTCGCACGCGGCGAGGACCGTCGGCAGAACCTGCGCAACGCGGTGACGATGATGAACACCCGGGTCAATGAACTGCTCCACTGGGACAATTCGCGCGGCGACCGCTACGAACTCGAACTCGACATCGTCTCGGTGGACCTGCATCTCGCGTCGAAGGGGGTCGACGCCGCGTTCCCGATGATCGAGGTGCTCGACGTGAACATCGTCGAGACCGCCACGGGCACCCGCACCGAGGGCATCGTCGGAAACAACTTCTCCTCCTACATTCGCGACTACGACTTCAGCGTTCGGCTCCCCGGGCACCGGGCGAAGGGTGTCCCCAGCGACTTCGGCGACCTCCACGGACAGGTCTTTCAACGTTTCCTCGAATCGGACGAGTACCGCGAGAGGTTCTCCCAGTCGCCGGTCATCTGCATCAGCGTCTCGACGTCGCGGACCTACACCCGGCTCACGAACCACCACCCGATTCTCGGGGTGGAGTACGTGGCGGACGAGCTGTCGCTCACCGATGAGTACTTCGGGAAGATGGGGCTCGCGGTCCGCTACTTCATGCCTCCGGGTTCCGTTGCCCCGCTGGCCTTCTACCACCGCGGGGACCTGCTCAACGACTATTCGTTCGTCGCGCTCGCGGGAACGGTCGCGACGATGGAGACGTTCCAGAAGATCTACCGTCCCGAGATCTACAACGCGAACACAGCGGCGGGGCACGTCTACCGGCCGAGTCTTGACTACGGCAATTTCTCACTCCCGCAGGTAACCTACGACCGTCTCGAGCGCAACCGGCTCGCGACCACCCAGGGAAAGTTCACCGAGGTGAGTCTCATGAAACCGTATGGCGATGTGCTGCAGCGGTGGGCGACAAAGCAACCGGCCTGACCACCGAGACCTGAGGTATCCGAGATGAACACACTCCTGCCCACCACGATCGTCGGCAGCCTGCCCAAGCCCTCGTGGCTCTCCGAGCCCGAGAAGCTCTGGTCTCCGTGGAAGTTGCACGACGGCGAGCTGCGGGAAGGGAAGCTCGACGCCCAGACTCTCGCGGTGCACGATCAGAGCCTTGCCGGGCTCGACATCATCAGCGATGGTGAACAGACGCGTCAGCACTTCGTGACCACGTTCATCGAGCACCTCGGCGGCGTCGATTTCGATCGTCGCGAGACCGTGCGCATTCGTGACCGCTACGACGCGAGCGTCCCGACGGTCGTCGGCCCGGTGAGCCGCGAAGAGTCCGTCTTCGCAGAGGACGCGAAGCGTCTTCGCGCTGACACCGATCGGCCGATCAAGTGGGCCCTCCCGGGACCGATGACCATGATCGACACGCTCTACGACGACCACTACCGGAGTCGCGAGCAGCTCGCGTGGGAGTTCGCGACCATTCTGAACCAAGAAGCGAAGGACTTGGAGGCGGCCGGCGTCGACATCATCCAGATCGACGAGCCCGCGTTCAACGTGTTCTTCGACGAACTGAAGGACTGGGGTGTCGCAGCGCTCGAGCGTGCGACCGAAGGGTTGAACTGCAAGACCGCCGTTCACATCTGTTATGGCTACGGCATCAAGGCAAACACCGACTGGAAGGCGACGCTGGGGGCCGAATGGCGCCAGTACGAAGAGTCGTTCCCACTGTTGCAGCAGTCATCGATCGACATCGTGTCGCTGGAGAGTCACAACTCGCGGGTACCTGTCGAGGTGATCGAACTGCTTCGCGGAAAGACCGTCATGCTGGGAGCGATCGACGTGGCCGGCGACGCCATCGAGACGCCGGAGGAAGTCGCCGCCACTTTGCGCAGCGCCCTCCCCTTCGTCGACGAGGACAAGCTCTACGCCAGCGGGAACTGCGGCATGGCGCCGCTCGCTCGTGGCGTCGCACGGCAGAAGATGGTCGCGCTCGCCGAGGGCGCCGGCCTTCTTCGCAGAGAGCTCTCCTGACCTCAGACCGCGAAGGTGCGAGTGTCGGTGGCGGCTTCTCGCATCTGTCCTGGCGTCCGACCGCGCCCCTTTCATCAACGGTCGTCAGTCCCCGCGACCCCGCTCGAGCGCCCCGGCGATCTGTCGTTCGATGCGTTCCGCGGCGAGGGGCGGTACGTCGATGAGCCCATCGAGTTCGGCGCACGCCTTCTTGTAGGCGGACTGGCGTTCCGCGGCGGTGGCACCGGAGTCGGATGCGACGCTGATCAGCTTGCGGGCGCGGTCGAGGGCTTCCCGTTCGATCGGCGAGAAACCGGCCTGCTTGCGGCGTCGTGCCTCGCGTTCGGCGGCGTCGAAGGCCGCGGCGTAGTCGCCGACCGCCTCCCGGTAGTCGGCGAAGTCGGCCGGCGCGACCGTCGTCTCGGTGTCGCCGAGACGCGGGGCTTCGGGCCGCAGTTCCTCCGCGTGGACCCGCGCACGATGGAAGGCAAGGGTGAGCGGTTCCCGCATGTCGGTCATGAGCGGGTACTCGATCAGGGTGGCCAGGTCGAGTTCGTAAGCGAACCACTTCTCGTTGAGCGCATCGTGCTGTTTGAACGTCTTGCGTAGCTGCTCGACGGACGTCGTGGTCAGCTTCAGCTGTTCGGTCTGCGCGGTGGCCCTGATCCGGGCGAGCTCGATCTTGTCCTTGCGCCGCTTCTCGTTGTACTTCGCGATCGATCCGGCCCAGCCCCCGATGACTCCACCGATGGGGAAGATCAGCCACCAGTAGTCACGGGCGAAGTCGAGGATGCCGGTCACAGGTCAACTGTACCGAGACTAACGGTCCGCGATTAGGGTGAACGCATGGCCGATCCGGGCGCACCCCAGCTCGCTCTCGACACGCTGGACGAGTGGCGAGAGTGGTTGCGCGACAACCACCAGACCTCGCCGGGCGTGTGGCTGGTGTTCTGGCGCAAGGGTTCCGGACGCGAGCCCCTCGACTACGACGAGACGGTCCGTGAGGCGCTCTGCTGGGGCTGGATCGACGGCCACACACGCGTTTTCGACGAGGCCCGGCGCGGCATGTGGTTCACGCGACGCGGACGCAACAGTCCGTGGGCCGCGTCGAACAAGGCACGGGTCGCCGACCTCGTCGAGTCCGGACGCATGCAACCCGTCGGTCAGGCGGTGATCGACGACGCCAAGGCGCGTGGCCTGTGGACCATCTTCGACGACGCCGAGGCCGGGATCGAGTCCCCCGAACTCACCGCCGCCCTCGACGCCGATCCGGTGGCACGCACCAACTGGGATGCCTTCCCGCCCAGCGCCCGCAAGCAGGGTCTCGCCCAGATCGCACTGGCGAAGCGCCCCGAGACCAAGACCAAGCGGATCGCGACCATCGTCGAGCAGGCCGCGCGGAACATCCGCCCGTCCTGACTCGACTACAGATCCGGGATCGGGAGGTCCAGGTTCGGTGCGATGATCCCGCCGTCGACCTCGAGGATCTTGCCGGTCACGTATGCCCCCGCAGGCGAAGCGAGGTAGAGCGCGGCGGCGGCGATGTCCTCGGGTTCGCCGAGCCGGTGCATCGGGGTGGCGTTCTCGACCGCGGTACGCATCTCGTCGTTGCCGGCCACGATCTCCAGGGACGAGGTGAGGATCGCGCCGGGCGCGATGCCGTTCACCCGGATCTTCGGGTTCAGGTCCATCGCGGCGATCCGGGTGTAGTGCGCGAGAGCCGCTTTCGCGGTTCCGTAGGCGGCGTACGCACGACCGGGGACCCGGCCCACCGCCGAGGTGACGTTGATGATCGAGCCGTGACCGGTCGTCGCGAGCATCTGCTTGGCGCCGGCCACGACGAGGGCGTGGGCGTTGG
The DNA here is from genome assembly GCF_900105725.1 of Gordonia westfalica. NCBI lineage: Bacteria > Bacillati > Actinomycetota > Actinomycetes > Mycobacteriales > Gordoniaceae > Gordonia > Gordonia westfalica. The sequence goes on along the minus strand of NZ_FNLM01000034.1, from coordinate 4,220,071 downwards.
CGACGTTGAAGTCGAAGGCGTCGACCAGGTGCTTGGGGGTCGTGTCGAGCAGCGGTCGCGGCATCGCACCGCCCACGTTGTTGACGATCGTGTCGAGTCGCCCGAACTCGTCGACCGCGGCCTGGGCGAGCGCCGCCGCGGCGTCGGCGTTGCTGAGGTCGACGGGGACGACGTGGGCCCGCCGCCCGGCGTCGGCGATCTGTCCCGCCACCTGGTCGAGGTCGAATTCGCTGCGCGCCGCGATCACCACGTCGGCACCGGCCTGCGCGAAGGCGACCGCGATGGCCGCACCCAGGCCGCGCCCGGCTCCGGTGACGACGGCGACATGGTCATCGATACGGAATCTGTCGAGAATCACTCCACGACCTTGCCACGAACCGTCGCAAAACGAGAACGTGTTCTAGAAACTGGTGGCGATCAGTAATCCCGTTCGGGGGTGACCACCGACAGCAGCTCGTCACCGGCCAGGAAACGACGCAGGTTCTCGCCCAGCCAGGGCGCGAACTCGCGCGTCAGACCCGACGCGGGGTTCGCGACATGGGGCGTGATGATGACGTTCGGCAACGACCACAGAGGGTGATCGTCCGCCGGCGGCTCGGGGTCGGTGACGTCCAGCGCGGCACCGGCGATCTCGCCGTCGACCAGCGCCTTGTACAAGGCCTCCTCGTCGACCAGCGGGCCACGCGCGATGTTCACAATCCATGCGTGACTCGGCAGTGCCGCAAGGCTTTCGGCGTTGATCATGTGTCGCGTCTCGGCGGTCGCCGGCGCGGCCAGCACCACGTGGTCGGCCGAGGCCCACACCGAGTCCAGTTCCGATGAGCGTCGAACCTCGTCGGCGCCCGGCACCTCGCGGCCCGATCGGTTCACCGCGACCACCCGCGCTCCGCACGCCTTCAGCCGCGGCCCCAGGGATGCCCCGATGCCGCCCGCCCCGATGATGGCGACCGTCGAGCCGTGCAGCGACCGCACCGACGTGTCGATCCGTTCCTTGTCCCAGTGCCGCACCACGGCGGTGTTGATCTGCCGGAGCCCGGCGAGGAGCAGCGCGAGCGCGTGCTCGGCGACGTTCTCGGCGTAGAAGCCGGACGCGTTGGTCCAGATCCGGCGGTCGTCGACGATCCCCGCGGTGAAGAAGTCCTCGATGCCCGCGGACTTCAGCGCCACCCATTCGACGGCGTCCGGCAGCTCGGGAAACTCGGCGGGAAGTCCGATCCAGACCAGCACGCGCGCCTCGTCGAGGCCGACGACCTTCCCGCCTGCGCTCTCGACCGCGGCGACGAGGTGCTCGTCGCGATTCGGCTCGATCGCGACGGGAACTGTGTTCATCGGGAGACCGCCCGGGCCGCGGTGGTGGCCAACTCGTCGGCGATCTCGTTGAAATGATCCCCGGCGTGGCCCTTCACCCATCGCCACTCCACCTCGTGGCGCTTCTCCTCCTCGATGAGGCGGCGCCACAGGTCGGCGTTCTTCACCGGCTTCTTGTCCTTGGTCTTCCAGCCGTTCGACTGCCAACCGGACACCCACTTCATGATGCCGTTCCGCACATAGGTGGAGTCGGTGTAGATGATCACCTTCGACGGCCTGGTCAGCGCGGCGAGTCCCTCGATGGCGGCGGTGAGTTCCATCTTGTTGTTCGTGGAGTCGGGTTCCGACCCGGAGATCCGCTTCTCGGTGCCCTTGTACCGCAGAACCGCGCCCCACCCGCCCGGGCCCGGGTTGCCCAGGCATGCGCCATCGGTGGAAATCTCCACGACTGCCTCACCATCGGCGCTGGTCGGATTCTCGGAAGAAGGGTTCGCGGGATCTGTCACGCAGGGAAGCCTACGTCAGCCCCACGACGACTCCCAAGACCGTTTCTTCGTGCAGAACCAGGCTGCGCCGATCTCAACCGACCGTGACACCGGCACCGCCGGACCCCTAGTGTGGACGCATGGCTGTCTGGGATCCGGCACGCTATCTGCAATTCGCCGACGACAGGTCGAGACCCTTCCTCGACCTGATCGCGCAGATCCCGACCAACCCGACGACGATCGTCGATCTCGGATGCGGCCCCGGACACCTCACCAAGCACCTGCGTGCACAGTGGCCGGCCGCCGAGATCCTCGGCATCGACGAGTCCGCGGCCATGATCGACCGCGCCATCAGCGACAACTTCGATCCACGCGCCAACTTCGACGTGGCCGACGTGATCGATTGGACTCCGCACCGCACGTTCGACCTGATGATCTCCAATGCGATGTTCCAGTGGGTGCCCGACCAGTTCGCGGTCATCGACCGCCTGTTGAGTCATCTCTCCGACGGTGGTGCCTTCGCGATCCAGGTCCCCAACGGCCGCGACGCCCCGTTCCGCACCGCGCTGGCCGACCTCGCCGCCGCCGAGCCGTTCGCCGAGTCACTGAGCGACGTCCGGCCCCTCCCGCGCCTCGACGCCGAGGACTACCTGCATTTCTTCGTCGAACACGGGTTCCGCGTCAACGCCTGGGAGACCACCTACCTGCACGACCTCGACGGCAACGACCCCGTCTTCGACTGGATCTCCGGAACCGGCGCCCGGCCGTACCTGCAGGCGCTACCCACCCACCAGCGCGAGGAGTTCGTCACCGAACTCAAACGCCGCCTCGCCGAGGCCTACCCCAAGCATGACTGGGGCACGCTCATGCCGTTCCGCCGAGCCTTCGCGGTCGCCACGCGCCCCTGACCCTCTCGCCACGAGCGCTCCTCGCGCCTCGTCGCCTGAGGCGTGCAGAGCGCACGCACTCACTCGTCGCCTGAGGCGTGAGGAGCGCACGCACCCACTCGTCGCCTGAGGCGTGAGGAGCGAAGCGACGAGCCACGAAGGCCTGGTGACCCCATCTCGCCGGCCCTCCGTGGCTCGCTCCGCTCGACCTCAGGGAGCGGGGAAAGTCACGCCCCGGTCAAGCTTTGGCCACCGCCACCGCTCGCACCTGCAACTTCTGCAACACTGCCAACAGCCGTAGCCACAGGGGGTCCGCATGTCCCGACGCAGCCATGAGCGCCTGCGCCCACTCTCGGGTGCCCGCCGAACCCTGATGATCGGCGGCGTGACCGTAGGACTCACCGCCGGACTCCTCTCCGCGGTGGCCTCGCCCGCCGCCGCGTCGGTCTGCGACGTCACCGGCATCACTGGCGGCGACGTCGGCAGTACCGGCAGCACCGGGTCCAGCGATCTCGGCTGGGGCAGCATCGATTTCGGCAGCTACCGGGCCGGCGGCAAGAAGCCCCAGGGTCCGTTGCCCAAACTCAGGGGTGCGACCACCGCCGTATCGTGGGTCACCGGACCACGTAGCCCGGAACGCACGGACACCCGTTTCGGCATCACCGCGACGGATGTCGGCGTCCCCTGGGACAACGGCTCGGGTCAGATCCTGATGGCGTTCGGCGACACCTGGGGCAAATGCGCCGGCCAGATGGTGTGGCGGCACAACACGATGCTCCGCAGCGACGCCAACTCGAACCTCGACAAGGCGATCCGCTTCCCGACCGCGATACCCGGATCGGTTCGCTCCGGCGCATCGGTGACGCCTGCGCATCCCACCTACTCGCAACCGATGTTCAACGCGGTGGGCGTCCGCAACATCGAGGTGGGACGCATCCCCACCGGCGGTGTCTCGATCAACGGCGTCCAGTTCCAGAGCTTCATGTCGATCCACAAATGGCTCGGCCCCGGACGCTGGAGTACCAACTACTCGGCGATCGCGGTGTCGCGCAACAACGGTCAGACGTGGACCGTCGACAACAACACGATCCGCGCGAACCTCGAGTTGACCGTGCCCGGCATACCGCAGATCGCGCAGGGCCACAGCCGCTTCCAGATGGGTGCCTTCCTGCGCAGCGGCGACTACATCTACCAGTACGGAACCCCCAACGGCCGGCAGGGTTCGGCGTTCGTCGCCCGCTTCCGGCCCGGCGACATCCTGAATCTCAGCCGCTACCAATACTTCCGGGGCGGTAATTCGTGGTCGCCGAACCCGGCCGACGCCGCGCCGATCATCGGCCGGCCGGTCAGCGAGATGTCGGTGGCCTACAACGACTACCTCGAGAAGTTCGTCATGCTCACCGAGCGCGCCGGCACCGTCATGATGCGCACCTCGCCGACCCCGGTCGGCCCGTGGAGCGGCGAACGCGTCCTCATCTCCAACCAGCAGTCCAGCGGGCTGTACACCCCGTACATCCACCCGCGCTCGAGCGGCAAGAACCTGTACTTCGTCGTGTCCCGCTGGGACGACTACAACGTGATGCTGGCACGCACCGACCTGTCGAAGTTGTGAGTCCGCCTGCCATCATGGAGCGGTGAGCAGCGAATCATCGACGACGCGCATCGTCCTCATCCGCGCGGTCAACGTCGGCGGCGCCACACTACCGATGGCCGAACTACGCCAGATCGCAACCGAACTCGGGGCGACCGACCCCTCGACGTACATCGCGTCGGGCAATCTCATCTGTTCGCCACCGGGTGACCCCGCCGAATTCGACCGTGCGCTCGAGCGCGCGATAGAGGAACGCTACGGTTTCTTCCGCGAGGTCATCAGTCGCACTCCCGACGAGGTGCGTACCGCGCTCGACGCCCACCCCTTCGAGATCATCGACGACAAGTACTCCTACGTCTACTTTCTCGTCGCCCGACCGGACGCCGACAAGGCTGCCGCGTTCGAGGAGAAGGACTTCGGCGATGACGTCCGGCGCGTAATCGGCGCCGATCTCCACATCCGCTACGCCGACGGCGCAGGCCGATCCAAGCTCACCGCACCTGCCATCGCCCGGGGCCTGGGCGTGCAGGGCACCGGACGAAACCTGCGTACGGTGCGGAAGCTGCTGGACCTCACCGAGGGCTGACGACCGAGCCCGGTGGCCGGACCGCGGGCACGAGCGTAGCGTCGGGACGAGGACACCGCGCACGTCGAGAGGAGTCCCTCGTGAACCAGCCGGTACCTCAGCCCCCTCCGCCACCCGACCCGATGCCCGCTCCGGAGCCGATCCCCGAACCGCCGCCGGAACCGCCGATCCCGGTGCCCACGCCGCCCCCGGCGCCCGATCCGCAACCGGGACCGCCCGATCCGGATCCGCCGCCGCGGCCGGTCGTGATCTGAGCGTCAGCCCCGCGACAGCAGCCGCGAGACGTGATCGAGTTCGGCCAGCTGATCCGACTTCGGCGCCTCCCACAGCTTCTTGGGCAGCCCCTCGAGAACCTTGACCGCCGACTCGGCGCCGTCGAGCACCTCGGTGGCCTCGTCGCGGCCCGCTTCGGATGCGGCGATGAGCCGATCGTCGAGTTCGAAGACCGCGTCGTCCAGCCGGTCGCGCGCCGCCACGAGTTCCTCGTCGAGCGGAATGGCGGGGTTGGCGTGGACATCAGCGATCGCATACCGAATGCGTCGGTGCAGCAACGCCTCTCGCGTGTTGTCGGTGGTCCAGCTCTCCGGCGCGCGGCCGGGCCGGCCGGGGATGAGGTCGGTCGACCGCGCGAAGTTGCGCACCCGTTTGTCCGAGTCCCAGGCGAACCACGCCGCCCCGCCCAGGACGAACAGGGCGACCACCACGGTCGCGACGATGATGATGACCGCGATCATGACCTGACCTCGCCCGGCACGTTTCGCACACGATCTCGCATACCGCCCAGCCTACTCAGGACGAACGCACTCCCTTGGGCGCCTTGCCCGACATGAAACCGAACAGGTACCCGGCGACGCGTCGCATCTGGATCTCGTCGGCACCTTCGGTGATCCGGTATCGCCGGTGGTGACGGTAGATGTGTTCGAACGGTTCGTGCCGCGAGTACCCGCGTCCGCCGAACACCTGCATCGCCTGGTCGGCGGCGTCGCAGCACAGCCGGTTGGCCTGATAGTTGCACATCGAGACCTCCGCCGACGCGGCGAAGTTGCCGTACGTGTCCATCTTCCAGGCCGTCTCCCGGATGAGCGCGCGGATCATCGCGCAACGCGTGTGCAGGTCGACGAGCGGGAACTGGATGGCCTGGTTGGTCGAGAGCTTCTTACCGAACGGCGCCCGCTCGTTGGCGTACTCGACCGCGCGGTCCACGCAGTACTGTGCGGCACCGAGACTCGACGCGGCCTGCCGAATCCGGTTCTCGTTGAAGAAGTGCTGAACCACCTGCAGGCCGGCGCCCTCCGCGCCGAACACCGCCGAATTCGGCACCCGCACGTCGCGCAGGCTGATGTGCGCGTGATCGGTGGGCATGTTGAACGTCCACAGGTACTCCTCGACGGCGAACCCGGGCGCCTGCGGGTCGACGAGGAACGCCGTGATGCCGCGCGCATCGCCGGGTTCCCCGCTCGTCCGGGCGAAGACGATGTCCCGGTGGGCGGCGTGGATGCCGGTGTTCCAGGTCTTCTCGCCGTTGATGATCCAGTCGTCGCCGTCGCGGACTGCGGTCGTCTCCATGTACGTCGCATCGGAGCCGTGCTCCGGTTCGGTGATCCCGAACGCGAAGAACCTGGTGCCGGCGGCGAGACCCTCGACCCACTCCTCCTGCTGCTCGGGAGTGCCGTACTCCAGCATCAGGAGGAGCCCGATGTTGTTGCCGACGATGGCGTGCTCGTTCTGCAGGTCGCAGTGCAGGCCCAGGCCTTTCGACGCGAGGTGCTCGCGGATGATCGCCATGGCGAGGTTCGATCCGTCGCGACCGCCGAACTCCGCGGGGAACGGGTAACGGAAGTGTCCGGCGGCATCGGCACGACGACGCGCCTCGCCCAGCAGCGCTTCCCACTCGTGGTTGGGCAGACCACCCCGGTCCCAGTCCGTGCGGGAGTCCTCGCGCCGGTGGTCGAAGAACCGGATGTTGTCGTCGGCCTGCTCGAGGGGCTTGATCTCCGCCTCGATGAAGGCGTCGAGCTCATCCAGGTAGTCGCTCAGCGACTCGGGCAGTGCGAAGTCCACGGTGAATCCTTCTCGCTAGTGATCGGGGTTTCTGGGGCCGGGCGTGCGGTTACGGATGTGGGACCGCAAAGTACTTCGGATTGGCGACCAGTAACCGCGCCCGCACGTCGGCCGCGATCGCCGCGCGCACCTTCTCGTCGGCGCCGTCGAGTTCGCCGGATCGCAGGGCGTCGCACAGTGCGCGCTGATCGGCGACACCCAGCGCGGCCAGCCGTTGTGCGCTCTCCGCCGCGTGGGTGGCGCCGAGCAGCACCTGGCGTCGAACGACGTCCACGACGTTGCCGGCAACCCTGGTGTGGAACTTGACCTGCGGTGACATCTCGCCGGTCACGGAGTCGGAGCGGAGGAACTCGCCGAGCGCTTCGAGCAACTCGAGCGAGGACGGCGACCCGTGCGGCTCCTCGTCGGGCCCAGGGGTTTCGACGGTCAGCGGGTCCGTGACCACCTCCGGCGACACGATCCCCAGATCGAGCAGGGCGTCGAATTCCTGTTCGGCACTTCGCCGTCCGATTGCAGCGAGTTCGACGGACCGTTCGATGCCGTCGAGGTGGCGGGACGCCTGCAGCGCGCAGATCAGACCCCACCGGACGGTCGCGTACAGCTCCCACCAGCGCAGCGCCTCCTCGGTGGGTCGCCACCCGGCCACCTCCGCATAGGCGTCGAGAAGCGCAGCGCGCTCACCCATCCCGGCGACCGGGGTGGAACCGCCGAATCGCCAGGCCTTGGCGCACAACCAGCCGAGGTCCTCGACCGGGTCACCGATGTGGACCAGTTCCCAATCGAGCACTGCCGCAACACCATCAGCGTCGACGAGGAGGTTGCCGAGCCGGAAGTCGCCGTGGACGACGCAGGTTCGGGGTGACGACGGCGGTGGATTGGCCACGAGCCACTGGGTCGCGAGGACCAGCCCCGCCGGCATCGCGTCGAATTCACGCGGGAACAGTTCGCGAAGCGCATCGATGGGGTCGACGAGTTCTTCGAGGCCGGGCGTCTGCGCGGCGTCGATCCGGTGGACGCGCGCCAGGATCCCGCCGCACTGTCCGACGAACCGCTCGCGCGCGGAAGCGTAGGTGTCGTCCCGGAGAATCCGACGCGGGATCGACTCGCCGCCGATGAAATTCATTGCCAGATAGGGAAACCCGAGAACACTGTCGTCATCGAGACCGGCGTCGAGGATCTTCGGCACCGGGACCCCGGCGTCGGCGGCGGCCTTCAGGACCTCGGCCTCGGCGCCCAATCCGCCGTCGTCCTCCGCGGCCGGTACGGCGCGGATGATGATCGGTTCCGGCGTGCCCGCATCATCGACGACGGTCGCGGCGTAGGTCGCACGGCTCGCCCCCGCGGGCAGTTGCCGGGCGGAATCGACCGACACCCTGGTGCCTCGCGTCGTGCTGAGACGTTCGGCGACTCGTGCGGCCAGGTCCCGGGCCTCATGCACTCCCACGCAGATCCATCCCTTCACGCGCCGCCCGGTGGTCGACGCCATCACCGGTGTAGTCCCCGACACAGCGAAGCTAGCACGGAAGCTGAATCCGCTGTCAGAAATCTCCGGAGCAGCCTGGGTCAGCGCGTCGGGGCCTGGAACTCCGGCTGATCGATGATGCGCACCCACGATCCGTCGGCGCGCCGGGTCACCACCTGAGCTCGCGCACCCGCGCCGTCGCGCGGCGGGGTGGAGGTCAGGGCCAGGTCGTCCCCGAAGACGAGCGTCGGCAACGGCGGCTCCGGGACGAAGGTCGGGCGGTGTTCGAGTACCGATGCCCAGAGGTCGCGAATGGCCGCGCGACCTCTGGTCACCTGCCCCGGAGGAAACGCCATGACAGCGTCCTCGTGATAGAGCGAGGCCACCGCGTCGGCGTCGCCGGCGTTCGAGTACTCGACGAAGAGCCTGGTGAGGTCTTCGGGGGTCTGGGCGGTCTCGTGAGTGGTCATGGCCGTTCCTCTCCTCCGGATGTGCTGGTACCTCCCACCGTCCACCGCAAGGAGAAGTAAGTCCAACTGATGGATATGATCGTGACTATCATCGACAGTTATGGAGATGCGGCAGCTCGAGTACTTCGTGGCGGTGGCCGATGAGGAGGGTTTCACCGCCGCGGCGCACCGGGTGCACACCACCCAGCCCAACATCAGCGCGCAGATCCGCGGCCTCGAACGCGAACTCGGCGCGGCGCTCTTCGACCGGTCGGGACGGTCGGTCCGTCTCACCGATGCGGGACGCGCAGCTCTCCCGAGTGCACGCGCGGCACTGGCGGTCGCCCGGGACGTGACCCACGCGGTGTCCGAGGTGCGCGGCCTGCTTCGCGGGAGCCTGTCGGTGGGCATGGTCGAGGGGTGCACCATGGCACCACTGTTCACCGCTCTGGGCACCTTCGGTTCCGCCCACCCGAAAGTCGCTCTCAGCCTGCGTGAATCCCCGTCGGACCGGCTCATCGCAGCGGTCGCCGACGGCACTATCGACGTTGCGCTCGCCGGCTACGGCGACGAATTGCCGCGCGGCGTCGACTCATTCACCGTCATCTCCGAACCCCTCGTCGCGGTGATGCCGGCCAATGCGTCGTTCGGGGCGAAGGCGAACCTCGACGACCTACGGCAACACTCGCTCATCTGCCTGCCGCGCGGCGCCGGAATCCGATCCGTCTTCGACGACGCGGCGGCGACCCGGGGCGGCCCCATCCGTCCGGCCATCGAGGCGTCATCCCCGGACGCCATCGTCGAGTTGGTGTGCAGCGGCATGGGTATCGGCATCCTCAGCGCCTCCATCGCAGCCGCTGACGAACGGGTGACCGGACTCCCCATCGAGGGCGTCGACGTCGACGCCCGGCTCGGGTTCGTGTGGAGGGGCGACCCGTCCCCCGCGACGCGACGGTTCGTCGAACTCACCCGGGAGGCCTTCGCCGCCCCGGAGTGAGCGCGCGACCTCAGCTCGCCAGCGCGTCCCCGGTCTCGTCCGCCGGCTTCTCCGGTACCGCGGGGTCCACCGAATCGTCGGTCGGCTTCCCGGCGATCCAGTCGCCGATACTCAATCCCCGGCGCCCCCAACGCTTGTCGAAGTGCCGCGCCCGCGCGGTCGCCTTCTCCAGTTTCTTCGGTGAGTAGCGGCGCCGGGCCCAGGTGGACCTCGGTCGTGCCAGGCGAATGGCACCGACCCAGGCGAAGATCGGGATGAACACACCCACGATCGCCGTCGAATACTTGCCCTTCACCACGCAGAAGATCGCACACGCGATGTTGATCGGCGCGGTCAGGGCGAAGGCCACCGGCCCGAACTCGACGTCGGTCTCGGCGTTGAAGGGGTTGAAGCCGAGGAGGACCATTCCCAGCGCGGCCACCGTCAACGCGACGACCTGAACCGAGAGTTGGCCCTCGCGTGACCAGTACACGTCCTGGAGGCGGAGGATCAGGGCGAACTCGTCGAGCACCAGCGAGGCGCCGATACCGACCAGGACAGCACTGATCGACGCACCCGGTTCGGCACCGTACACACCGACGGAGACGAACGCCCCGACGAGCAGGAGGACCAGTCCCGGAACCATGTGGTGGACATGGAGACCGCCGGAGACGTTGTTCTTGAACGGCCCCTTGCCGGCCCGGATCAGGCGCGTGATCACCCGCGTCACGACAAACGTCACCGTGAACGAGGCGAACAGCAGGAACAGTGGAAGTCGTTGATGGGTCAGATCATCGAGGAATTCCACCGTTCACTCACTCCTCGTCATGCGGGCACGATGCCCGTGCGCCGCTGCTCGATGATCAGGCAGCGGTCCTCGACGTAGAGCAGTCCGGCGTCCTCGGCGATCTTCCGTGCCTCGTCCGAACGGATTCCGAGCTGCAGCCACAGCGCCGTCGCACCGGCCTCGACCGCGGCACGCGCCACCTCGGCGCACTCCGGACCCGGACGGAACACGTCGACGAGGCCGACCTGCTCGGGAACGTCCGCGAGGGACCGGTACACCTTCTCGCCGACGATCTCGTCGGCGGTCGGGTTCACCGGGATGATCCGCCACCCGAGGTGCTTCATGTGCGCAGGCACCTCGTTGGCGGGCTTGGCGGTATTGGCGCTGGCACCCACGACGGTGATGGTGTCGTAGGTGGACAGGATCTTCTCGACGATCTCGTCCGTGGTGCGGGGGCCGGCGGAGTCAGGGGTAGCCATTCACCGAGTGTATGTGGTGGTCGTTGACGATTCGGCAGGTCAGGGGTTCCGGGACGTCAGCGCATCACGCCGTGAAGCACGATGGCCACCAACCGCTCGGTCCAGGCGTCGTCGAACTCCCGGTCGCGGAGCAGCAATACGTGCAGCATCGCCGCTCCCCCGACGACCTCGATGAGTCGGTCCGGGTCGACGTCGGGGTGCACCTCACCCCGCTCCACCGCGACGACCAGACGCTCACGCAATCCGCCGAAGACCTCGGCGAAGCCGGCATGGACGCGGCCGGCGAGGGCCGAATCGGCGGCCATGTCGGCGATCAGGCCGGGCAGCGCGACGCGGGTCACCGGTCGGGCGAACAGGTCCCGAGCCGCGTCCACCATCGTCCGCAGATCGGTCTCCATCTCCCCGCTCGACGGCGGCAGACGCGTCATCTGCGCGAACACCACATCGTGCACGAGTTCGGCCTTACCCGACCATCGCCGGTACAGGGCCGTCTTGGTGGTGCCCGCCCGCTCGGCGACGGCGACCATCGTCAGTCGGCGATACCCCACTTCGACGACGAGTTCGGCCGCGGCGTCGAGCACCGCGGAGTCGATCCGCGCGTCGCGGGGACGCCCGGCGATGGTCTCCGCGAGCTCGACACCGACACCATCGACGCCGACGCCGTCAACACCGGCACCCATGCGACCAACTCTCGTAGCAGTCGCGACTTTCCCCAAGTCCCTGCGAGCCCCGCGACCGGTCTGCTGTCATTACGCTACTCACCGTAGCGAATTCTGGGGGTGCCCGTGGCCACTGATCCCACCGTCGAACACATCGACCACCTACAACGCTCCAGCCGGGACAACGCCTCGGTCCCGGACGTCCTCGCCGCCTGGCTCGCCGAGCAACCCGACACACCCGACACCACTCCGGAGGTGACGGTGGCCGCGGGTGGCGACGCCAACGGCATGTCGTCGGAGACGATCCCGGTCTCGGCGACCTGGCCGGGCTCCGACACCAGACACTGGGTGATGCGGATGGCGCCCTCCGCCGGCGACATCCCGGTGTTTCGCACATACCGGATGGACCATCAGTTCGAGGTCATGCGCAAGGTCGCCGAACTGACCGACGTGCCGGTGCCGCGGGTCCACCACCTCGAGCCGACGGGGTCGTTGCTCGGTGCGCCGTTCTTCCTCATGGACCGGATGGAAGGCGACGTTCCTCCCGACGTCATGCCGTACACCTTCGGCGACAACTGGTTCGCCGATGCCGCCCCCGCCGATCGGCGTCGTGCCCAGGACTCCGCGATCCACGTCATCGCCGACCTCCACGCCATCCCCGACGCGGCCGACCACTTCGGTTTCCTCCTCGACGACCTACCCGCGGGGGATTCAGTCCTGTCGCGACTGCTCGCGTGGCTGCACGACTGGTACGACCTCTCGGTCGAGGGAATCGGCCGCTCCCCCCTCGTCGAACGCGCGTTGACGTGGCTCAGCGCGAACTTCCCCGACGACGCCGCATCCGCCGACCCCGTGCTGTCGTGGGGCGACTCCCGACTGGGCAACATGATGTTCGTCGACTTCGCCCCGACCGCCGTACTCGACTGGGAGATGGCGCGAATCGGACCACGCGAACTCGACGCCGCGTGGGTGATGTTCGCGCACAGCGTCTTCCAGGAGCTCGCCACGATGGCCGGACTCCCCGGCCTGCCTGACCTCCTGCGCGAGGAGGACGTCCGCGCAACCTATCTGGAGAGGACTGGGGCCCGGCTCGGTGACCTGCGCTGGTTCTACGTCTACGCCGCGGTGCAGTGGTGCTGCGTGTTCATGCGCACCGGTGCCCGACGCGTGCACTTCGGCGAACTCGAGCATCCCGACGACGTCGACGGCACGCTCTTCTACCACCGTCCGCTGCTCGAACGTCTCCTCGAGGAGGACTGATCGCATGTCCGGTCTCGGACCGCTCGACGAGTTCCCGATTCATCAACTGCCACAACCGATCTCCTGGCCGGCGAACTCCGACCGCAACTTCTATGATCGCGCGTACCTCAACGCCCACGACCGCAGCGGCAAGATCTTCCTGATCACCGGAATCGGCTATTACCCCAACCTCGGGGTCAAGGACGCCTTCGTCCTCATCCGGCGCCGGCAGCCCGACGGCCCGGACACCCAGACCGCGGTGCACCTGTCCGACGCCATCGACGGGGATCGTCTCGACCAGCATGTCGGCGGGTACCGGTTGGCCGTCGACGAGCCGCTGCGCACACTGCATCTCACGCTCACCGAGACCGAGGGCATCGCCGTCGACCTGCACTGGGAGGGCCTGTTCGACCCGCTTCTGGAGCAGCCCCACATCATGCGTCAGGGCGCGAAGGTCACGCTCGACGCGCAGCGCTTCGCCCAGGTGGGCACCTGGCGCGGGTCCATCACCGTCGACGACGAACACATCGAGGTCGACCCGTCCACGTGGATCGGCACCCGCGACCGGTCCTGGGGCATCCGGCCCGTCGGCGAGCCGGAACCCGCAGGGCGACCGTCCGATCCGCCCTTCGAGGGCATGTGGTGGCTGTACGTGCCGATGTCCTTCGACGATTTCCAGCTCGTCCTGATCGTCCAGGAGGATCCCAGCGGATTCCGTACCCTCAACGATTGCTCCCGCGTGTGGAAGGACGGCCGCGTCGAGCAACTGGGATGGCCGCGGATCTCCGTGCACTACGCCTCCGGAACCCGGATACCAACCGGGGCAACCATTTCCGCGACCGGATCGGATGGCTCGGCAGTGACGTTCGAGGTGGAGTCACTGCTGCCCGTCCCGATCCACGTCGGCGGCGGCTACGGCGGCGACCGCGACTGGACCCACGGAGTGTGGCGCGGGGAGAATTTCACCGAGCGACTAACCTACGACATGACCAGCCCGGAGGTCGTCGGCCGAATCCCGTTCGGCGTCATCGACCACGTGGGCCGGGCGGTCTGCCGGGAAGGCGACGGCACGACCCGCACGGGGTGGGGTCTGTTCGAGCACGGTGCGCTCGGCCGCCACGACCCGTCCGGCTTCGCCGACTGGCTCGACGTGGCCCCCTGACCGACGCCCGATCGCGACTTCACCGCCGCCCGCCGACCTATCGACCGTCGCTGAGTCGATACCCCATGCCGCGCACGGTTTCCAGCCGCTCGGCGCCGATCTTGTTCCGCAGCGAGCGCACATAGACGTCGACGACGTTCGACGCCGGGTCGAAGTCATACCCCCAGACATGTCCCAGGATCTGCTCCCGGGACAACACCTGGCCGGGATGCCGGAGGAAGACCTCGAGGAGGGCGAACTCCCGCGCGGTCAGGTCGACCACCGTGGCCCCGATGTGGACCCGCCGTGTCTTCAGATCCAGGTGCAGATCCGCGAACGACAGGACCTGTTCGTTGGTACCCGACGCCACGGCGGAGTCGTCGACCAGACGCAGGCGGACCCGGGCGAGCAACTCCGCGAACTGGAAGGGTTTGGTCATGTAGTCGTTGGCACCGCCCTCGAGCCCGGTCACGGTGTCGGTCACGCTGTCTCGCGCGGTCAGCACGATCACCGGTGTCGTGATCCCCTCGCCGCGCATGTGCGTCAGGACGTCGAAACCGTCCATCGCGGGCAGCCCGATGTCGAGGACCACCATGTCGAAGTCCCCGCTGCGGGCCGCCTCGAGGGCGGATCGGCCGTCCGCCACGTGTTCGGTGCTGTAACCGGCCGCGCGCAAGCCCTTGCCGACGAACGCGGCGATCCGAATATCGTCCTCGGCGATGAGGATTCGGCTCATCGGGTTTCTCCTTCCGCGTGCGGCCACGCCTGTGGTGCGCTGGTCGGCTCTGGTGCCGGGACCTCGATCCCGAAGGTCGCTCCCTGGCCCGGGACGCTGCGAACCCACGCGACGCCGTCGTGGGCCTCGGCGATCGCCCGGACGATGGCCAGCCCGAGGCCGGCACCGGACGAGTGTTCGGCGGACCTGCTCCCGGCACCCCGCTGGAAGCGTTCGAAGATGCGCGGCGCGTCCTCGGGTGACACCCCGGGACCCTCGTCGGTGATCCAGATCGACAGACGACGGCCCGGTCCGGCACCGTCGAACCTCGATCCGAGCCGGATCGCCGTCCCCTCCTTGGTGTGGCGCACGGCGTTGGACGCCAGTTGCAGCATCGCCTGGGTGATGCGTTCGGGGTCGACCTGACACGGCCCTTCGGCGACCTCCATCAGCAACCAGAAGCGGTCGCCGAGCGGCTGCACCTTGGACTCGATGTCGAGCATCAGCTGGGCCGCGTCGACCTCGCGAGACACCACGAAGTCGGGCTGCTCGGATTTCGCCAGCATGAGCAGATCGGCCACGATCCGACTCATCCGGACCAGCTCGCTGTCGAC